>JBIKSN010000115.1:0-9099 GCA_044348585.1 Flavipsychrobacter sp. | reverse complement strand
AGCGTGTTCCAGTGTAGTGCAGAGACCACCTTCTATGTTATAGCCGTTTATTTTGGCAGCGTAAAGGTGAAGAACACCCGTTACACACTCTCCACCATGCTCTTGGTCGACCTTATTTGTGTGATCGCTGCCATATTCGTTTGCACACTTTTTTTCTAGATCGGCCGTTAATTGTAGACAACTCCGCTAAATGCTTATGCGTGTCATTGTCTTTCTGTCTATCGTATTGCTGTTTGTTTTCGGTTGCCACCGGCACAACTGCCACCCCTTGCCCGAAGAAGGAAAACATACTCATAGCTCGGTCGCATACACTGCAGCAGTGGCCCGGCATCTGGCAGCAGCCCCATCAAAGCTGGACTGTTACATAGAAGATTATGAAGAAGATAGCCACCGGCAATACCTATGGGTGAACTTCCACAGCGACACCTGGTGCGCCACAGCCAAAGTGGATATAACCAATGCCGATAAGCTGGCTCACGTGAAGGAACTGAGCGGGGTGTCCTACATAGGCGCCGGGCTCGATGAGCTGAAAGTAACTATCGACAGCTCAAAGGGGTCTTACCGGTTCATTTATGCCGATATAGACCATATTGTCGATTAGCTCGCTGCTCCATCTCTTGATCACAATCATTGTTCAATTCAAAATACTCCGTTTCTTTGTAGCAAAGCAAAGAAGCCATGCCATACATATTGCCCGTAAAGGGCGTAATGCCCGAGATACCTGAATCTTGTTTTGTTGCACCCAACGCCACCATAGTAGGCGATGTGGTAATGGGCGAAGATTGCAGCATTTGGTTCAATGCTGTGGTGCGCGGCGATGTGAACAGCATTCGCATGGGCAACAAGGTGAACGTGCAGGACGGCGCGGTCATTCACTGCACCTACCAGAAGACCAAGACAAACCTGGGCAACAACGTATCCATAGGGCACAACGCGCTGGTACATGGCTGCACAGTGGCCGACAATGTGCTGATAGGTATGGGCTCGATAGTAATGGACAATGTGGAGATAGGCGAAGGAAGTATCATTGCGGCCGGAGCAGTGGTGCTGGAGGGCACAAAGGTGCCGGCCGGCAGCATATTTGCAGGTGTACCCGCAAAGAAGGTGAAAGACATAAGCCCCGAACTGCTGAAGGGAGAAGTGGAGCGCATAGCCAACAACTACCTGATGTACAGTTCGTGGTTCAAATAAGTACTACAACAGAAGAAGATGGGAGATCATCACCACCACCACGGTCATAGCCACCATCACCACCACCATCACGGTGGCGAGGGTCATCATGGTCACCATCATCACCACCATCATGGCCCAAATGGCACAGGCACCGCGTTTGTGGCGGGAATCATCCTCAATCTCCTGTTTGTCGTCTTTCAGGCCGGTGCGGGCATCTACACAGGGTCTGTAGCCCTGCTGTCGGACGCGGGCCATAACCTGAGCGATGTGGCCAGCCTGGCGTTGTCGCTCGTCGCCTTCAGGCTGGCGCGTCGCAGGCCATCAAAAAACTACACCTACGGCTACAAGAAATCAACCGTTCTGGCGGCACTCGTCAATGCCGTGATCCTGCTCATAGCCATTGGCATCTTGAGCGTAGAAGCCATCCACCGACTGCAACATCCTCAACCCGTGGCCGGTGGAGTAGTGGCATGGGTGGCTGCTGTGGGCATTGCCGTCAATTTCGGTAGTGCCATGTTCTTCTTCCGCAGCAAAGATCACGACCTGAACACCCGTGGCGCCTACCTGCACCTCCTCACCGATGCGCTGGTGTCGCTGGGAGTTGTGGCAACAGGTATCGCCATACATTATACCGAGATCTACTGGCTGGATGGAGCGGTGAGCCTGCTGATACTTTTAGTGATACTAGCAAGCACCTGGTCGCTGCTCACAAGCAGTCTGCGTATGGCGCTCGACGCGGTGCCATCCAACATCTCGCCCGATGAAGTGAAAGAGATCATATTGGGCACACCCGGCGTAGAGGCTATGCACCACACACATATCTGGGCCATGAGCACCACGCAGAATGCACTCACTACCCACCTGACACTCAACGAAGACATGTCTTTTGAAGAGAAGCTGCAGACCGTGCACGACATCAAGCATAAGCTGCGGCACCACCACATCCACCACGCTACGATAGAATTGGAATCTGCCGCGCAGCCATGCGGCGATAAAGACTGCTAAGAAAAAAGAAGGATCACTTGTCGTACTTGCTCCACATCATGGCGCCATACAGAATGTGCAACACCCCGAAACCAATGGCCCAGAAAAACAGTCCGAAGCCGGGAAAGAACATCGATGTGCAGCCAAGCGCCACATCCAGCATGCCCAGATAGCGGATATCAGAATCGGCATGACGACCGGCACTGATAAGCGCCAGCCCGTAAAACACCAGACAGGTAGGTGCCACAAACATGCCGCAACCATAGTAAATGAACAACAGGCAGAACACCCCGCCCGCGAATACCGGATAGAACAACTGCTCCACCATGCTGCGCGACGCGTTATTCCAAACGCTGCGACCCAGGCGGTGCGCCTTGCGGTTGGTAAAATAAATAACACCGCCCAATGCGAGTGCGAAAACAGCAACTCCCAGAAAAATGAATTTGACTGTGTTCGCGTCAAAATGTTCGGCAGAGGCATAAAAGGTCTTACCGATACCCTTATTGCCCGGCATCTGCAACCAATTGTAGCCCACAATAGCACCCACCAGCGACACCACACCCGCCCATATACCGCTCCACCCGCTCAGTGAGATGATGCGCGCCGACCGGTCCATGATGCCGCTTAATTCCTGCAGCGTTTCAAGGGTGTCTTCGTTTGTGTGTTGATCCATTTCAGGCTCTTTTGTCTACACAAAGTAACACCCTTCTGCCGACTTGCCCAATAACCCCGGTCAGGGTACATAATAATTTCTGCGTATATTCGTTATAGTACGGTATATATGCTCGCAGTCACAAGAAACTTCAACCGTAGGAATCTGCGCTACCTCCCGGCATTCTATTTTGCCGCAGTCGGTGTTTTCTCGCTGGTCATGGACCTGACACACGATTCGTTTTCCTGGCCTTTAACCGCCGTTTGTTTGTTTTTGTGCCTGCCGGCGGTCTTCCGCAATAAGTGGGTCTATCTGTCCATTGGGCCACTGTTGCTGCTTATATTCGGTTATCTGCTCATCGTTGTCAGCGCCTGGTTTGCCCGCTATATGGCCGGCGCGCCCGTCAACGACCCGCTCACCACCTTTGGTGTAGGGTACACATTTGTCATCTCTTCCTTTATCGGCTCCATATTCCTCGTGATGCAGGGGCTCAATGATTATGTAGGTCCTCAAAAAAGTATGCCCGCAATGTGACTTTACCTGATCGTTTGTTTATGATGATAAGTAAGGTCCGGGCAGCACTGCTGTGCTACCGTTATTATGCTGCTGTGCCGCTATTGTTATGCCTGCCGGGCTGCTGGCTCTATGCTATGGACCGTCTCGCAGTGCCCCTGATGCTCATGAAAGCGCTTACCGATGTGCTTCTCTGGTATTTCATAACGGCTACCGCGCCACACCGTTTGTTCTACTACTACAATCTGCATGTCTCCCGTTGGTTCCTGTTCGCGACATTCCTTATCACCGATCTGTTCATCTTTCGTGTTCTGTTATGGCTCACAGCGTTTACGTTTCCGGCTCCGACCAATTGATAGCCGAGCAGGTCTTTGTGTCCATCGGCCAACGTGAGATACTGAAGGGCGTCACCATTAGTGCCACCCGTGGCAGCATCACCGGCCTGCTGGGGCGCAATGGTTCGGGCAAGTCCACCATGCTGCAGGCAGTGTTTGGTACGCGTCATGCAACCGAGTGTTCCGTATTCGTGAACGGTGTAAAGATCAACGCACCTTATACGCGTCACGGGCTCATCAACTACCTGCCGCAACAACGCTTTTTGCCCCCATCGCTCACGGTGCAGACCGTCATGAAGCAGTTTGGCGCCGATATGAATGTAGCCCTTCATTGGTTTCCCGAACTGGCCGAAGTTTCACGTCTTCCGATCAGCGAACTCTCTGGTGGCACCGAACGACTGGTATCGGTGGTCCTGTTGTTGCTGGGTCGTAGCCGCTTCGTGCTGCTCGACGAACCATTCTCGCACATCATGCCGCTGCACGTGGCGCGCCTGCAGCAATTGATGCTGGAACAGAAGCTGCACAAGGGCATCATTATCACCGACCATATGTATGCGCCCCTGCTCGACATATGTGACAACATCTACCTGATGAAGGAAGGCCGCACCGTTTTCATACGCGATAGGGAAGACCTGGTGCTGCACGGCTACCTGTCGTCATTGTAGTTGCAAGCGACTAGCACTATTTTCCCAATTCTGTTTGGCATTATCTGCAATGCGAAAATGTTTAGTAACTATGTAGTAGCAATTGATGAACATAAAATCCGATAGTTATGTCATATCCGTATCTCATTCGCACAGCCGAAGAATATAAAGCAGCTTACGAGAAAAGTATTCAGGACCCCGAAGGTTTCTGGGCCGATGTTGCTTCAACTTTTTTATGGCGCAAGCGGTGGGACAAAGTGCTGGAATGGAATTTTGAATCTCCCGAGGTGAAGTGGTTTCAAGGCGCCCGGCTCAATATCACAGAAAACTGTCTGGACAGGCATCTTGAAACAATGGGCAACAACCCCGCCATTATATGGGAGCCCAACGACCCGGAAGAACACCACCGCATGATCACCTACCGCGACCTGCACCACAAAGTGGGGCAATTCGCCAATGTGCTGAAGAACAACGGGGTGAAAAAAGGCGACCGTGTCTGCATCTACATGGGCATGGTACCCGAGCTGGCTATTGCTGTATTGGCATGCGCCCGCATAGGCGCTATTCATAGCGTCATATTCGGCGGCTTTAGTGCGCAGAGCATTGCCGACAGACTCATTGACGCGCAGGCAACTACGATCATTACCAGCGACGGGGCCTACCGCGGCAACAAAGAGATACCGCTGAAGAACGTGATAGACGACGCGCTGGTGCAATGCCGTTTCGTTACAAAAGTGATAGTACTCACCCGCACACATACACCGGTCAGCATGATAAAGGGCCGCGATGTGTGGTGGGAAGACGAGATACGCAAAATAGAAACACTGGGTTTGCACGACTGCCCTGCGGAAGAGATGGATGCGGAAGATCCGCTGTTTATACTGTATACATCAGGCTCCACAGGAAAACCAAAGGGTGTTGTCCATACTTGTGGCGGCTACATGGTATACACCACCTACTCCTTTGTGAACGTATTCCAGTACCAGCCGGGTGATGTGCACTTCTGCACTGCCGACATAGGCTGGATAACAGGGCACAGCTACATTCTGTATGGCCCGCTGGCCGCTGGCGCCACCACGCTACTGTTTGAGGGCATACCTACGTGGCCCGATGCAGGCCGCTTCTGGGACATTGTGGACGAGTACAAGGTGAACATCCTGTACACCGCACCAACTGCCATTCGCTCGCTCATGGGCTACGGGCTCGGGCCTGTCAACGCGCACAACCTCAGTAGCCTCAAAGTACTGGGCTCTGTTGGCGAACCCATCAACGAAGAGGCCTGGCAATGGATGCACGATAACATAGGCAAGGGCCGCTGCCCCATTGTAGATACGTGGTGGCAGACCGAGACCGGCGGCATCATGATCTCCAACATGGCCGGCGTTACTCCCGCCAAACCATCGTATGCCACGCTGCCCTTGCCGGGGGTAGACCCCATCCTCGTCGATGAAAGTGGCAAAGAGATCAGGGAAAACAACGTAAGCGGCAACCTGTGCATCAGGCATCCGTGGCCTTCTATCATCCGTACCACCTATGGCGATCATGAACGCTGCCGCACCAATTACTTCGCCACCTATCCGGGACTATACTTTACAGGCGATGGTTGCTACCGCGACGAGAATGGCAACTACCGCATTACCGGCCGGGTAGACGATGTGCTGAATGTGAGTGGCCATCGCATAGGCACTGCCGAGTTAGAGAACGCCATCAATATGCACTCGGGTGTCATAGAAAGCGCTGTCGTAGGCTACCCGCACGACATCAAAGGACAAGGCATATATGCTTATGTCGTCTTCCCGAATACTCATGGCGATGAGCAGCTCTCCCGTCAGGATATCATGCAGACCGTTACCCGCATCATTGGCCCCATCGCCCGGCCCGATAAGATCCAGTTTGTAAGCGGACTGCCCAAAACACGCAGTGGCAAGATCATGCGCCGCATACTGCGCAAGATAGCCGAGAACGAACCCGACAGCATCGGCGACACCTCAACGCTGCTCGATCCGGCAGTGGTTGAAGAGATCATCCGGCACAGGATCTGATAATACGTCATTTCTCTTCCCTGAAAAGCGGCCTGCATGGTCGCTTTTCTTAATTTAGCAAAAACACCAAACGTCCGGTTATGGGCCTCATTACACAACAGATAGCAAAACACCTGCGCGACGTTCACTTCGGCGGCAACTGGGCCACGTCCTGCCTCAGAGATCAGGTGCAGGAACTTACGTGGGAACAGGCCACCCAAAAGGTGCAGTCGTTCAACACTATTGCTACGCTGGTGTATCATGCACACTATTATGTACACGAGGTGATACCGGTGCTCAATGGCGCGCCGCTCACCGCCAGCGACAAACTCAGCTTCGATCATCCGCCCATTACCTGCCAGTCCGACTGGGACAGTTTTCTCAACAATGTGTGGCTCGATGCCGAGACGTTTGCAGGATTGATCGAACAACTGCCCGATGACTGCCTGCACAAACCCTTCACCAACGAGAAGTACGGCACTTACTACCGCAACCTCGCCGGTATCATAGAGCACATGCATTACCACCTGGGGCAGATCGTTATCATCAGGAAGTTACTGTAGCCCACCGGCATTATCTTTGCGCATGGATTATTTCAAGAAGCTGCTCGATCTGCTGAAGACCGAGCGCGAGGCCGACAAACAATCGTGGCTGGAGCTGACACGCTCTTCGACCGCCGCCGAACGTCGCGCCAACGGACTTACCTGGTATCCGGTAGCCATACGCGGCACCGAGCTCAGCAAGGCCGAATACATTACTGTAGAACTCGAAAGGACCACCCATACCGATCTGCCCCATCAGTTCCGCTTTGGTGTTTCGGCAAGTCTCTTCTCCAATCACGATCCGAAGAACCATTTTATTGAAGGCACCGTAAGCTATGCCGGCGGCAACCGCATGAAACTGGCACTGCGCACCGATGAGTTGCCCGAGTGGGCATCAGACGGCAAACTGGGCGTAGACCTCACATTCGACGACAACAGCTACGACGAGATGCAGGCAGCACTGAAGCAGGCTGATGCCGTAGCAGAGAAAAAGGAAGGCCACATCGTCAGCGTGCTCACAGGCGGGTCTTCACCCGCGTTCAATAACGACATCCCTCCCTATGCCGATCCTAAGCTGAACCCCATGCAGCAGCAGGCGGTTACACGCATACTGCAGGCGGAAGATCTGGCAATAGTGCACGGCCCACCCGGTACCGGCAAGACCACCACACTGGTGCAGGCCATCAAGGCATTGCTGAAGAACGGAGAAGACCGCATACTGGTGACCGCACCCAGCAACACTGCAGTAGACCTCATCAGCGAGAAACTGGCAGAGCAGGGACTGAACGTATTGCGTGTAGGCAATCCCGCACGTGTGTCAGACAGACTCATGTCCCTTACGCTCGATAGTAAGATATCATCGCACAGCTCAGTGAAAGAGATAAAGCGACTGAAGAAGCAGGCATCAGAGTTCAAAGACATGGCACATAAATACAAGCGCAGTTTTGGCCGTGCCGAGCGAGAACAAAGGAAAGCCCTCTTTGATGAAGCGCACAAGATCATGAAAGATGTAGAGCGCATGGAGCAATACATTATAGATGATGTAACAGGAAAGGCGCAGGTAGTGACAGCAACACTTGTTGGTGCCAACCACTACACTGTGCGCAATCTTCGCTACAACACCGTAGTCATTGATGAAGCAGGACAGGCCATAGAGCCCGGCTGCTGGATACCCGTTCTCAATGGCCGCAAGGTCATACTTGCAGGAGACCATTGTCAGCTATCACCTACCATCAAATCGGCAGAGGCGGCAAAGAACGGACTGGCCGATACATTGCTCAGCAAATGCGTGGCACGTTTCCCCGAAGCTGTAGTGATGCTGCAAGAGCAGTACCGCATGCACAAGGTGATCATGGGCTTCTCTTCCCGAATGTTCTACGACAACCTGCTCACTGCGCATCCGTCCGTGGCCGATCATCTGCTCACCGGGCACGAACTCGCTTTCACCTACATTGACACTGCCGGGTGTGGCTTCGATGAAAAAGCGGACACCACCAGCATATCCAATCCCGAAGAAGCCGCATTGCTGTTCAAACACCTCACCCGCCTGGTGCAGGATCTCGCCACCAGCCACACAGCAGCCAACTTCCCCACCATTGCCATCATCTCGCCCTACCGCGGACAAATAGCCGTGCTAAAGGAACAACTGGAGCACGCCACCGCGCTGCAACCTTATCTGCATGCCATCTCTGTAAACACCATAGACAGTTTTCAGGGGCAGGAACGCGACATTGTGTGCATCAGTCTGGCGCGTAGCAACAACGACGGGGAAATAGGCTTCCTGGCCGATACCCGCCGCATGAATGTGGCTATGACCCGTGCCCGTAAAAAACTAATAGTAGTGGGCGACAGTGCCACCTTATCACAGCACCCGTTCTATGGCGAGATGATAGCGTATGCCGAGACACACAACGCCTACAAAAGCGCTTGGGAGGAAGATTGGGCCATGTAACTGACCGTTCATTCGTTTGCTGACCATCGGCAAGTGGTTGTGAAAATATATTTTCCTGAAGAATATGTCGCAGATGTGTATCTTTAATACATGGATCTGAACAGCATCTTCAGGAACACTTTCGAACGCGACCTCATCAACCAACTGCAGGAAAAGGCTTCAATTGTAGAAGTGCCTGCAGGAACCACCATCCTCAAAGTGGGCGATGTTATAAGGGTTGTACCCATTGTACTGTCCGGCCTCATCAAGGTAGTGCGTCAGGACGATGATGGCCACGAGCTGTT
>JBIKSN010000114.1:0-9139 GCA_044348585.1 Flavipsychrobacter sp. | reverse complement strand
CACCGTTATCGTCTTTGGTGAAGTAGATAGATTGTGCGTCAGGCTGCACGATCATTTTGCGGATATTGTTGTCCTTGAAGAATGCGGTAAGTGTCTTGCCCTGCACCTGATCAAAAAGGTCGGCCTGCTCAGGCCCTGATCGCGAGACAATAAAAGAGTTATCAGGCACATACATGCTGCGCACGCTGCTACTGTCCAACTGCATGTAAATGGTGTCTCCTGTGATCTGGCTGCCACGTGACCATGCTATTGGCTCGTTGATCATGCGCACCACCGAATCGCATCGGGTGAACGTAACGCTGTCGCAGCGCGCCTGCAGCGAATCTGAGAAAATAAGAACGTGATGATAGCCTGTAAAGAACACCGGGGCAGTCGTGTCTCCGTCGGTGGTGTCCGCTACTGGTGTTATGCGTTGTTTTTTCTTCTTTTTGACAGGTGCTGTTGCGGTAGTTGTCGGCAATACTTTTCGGCTTGTATCGCGGTAGAAATCGGCAAGGCGGTATTTCACATCCGGCACGATCCACATACTGTCGGGGATAGCTGGTTTTGTAGCAATTTCAACTGTTGTCGAGTCGGTGGCAACTTTCTTATTTCTGCCGCGCTTACCCTTGCTGCCGTCAGCGGGCTTTGTTGCAGCCGGCTTTGGGGCAAGCGTACTATCGGTTGTCCGCGCAGTGTCCGTTGCCGAAACTTCCGGCACATCTACCGGCATACGGAAGGCGCGGCCCGGCACTTTTACCATTGGTGCCGAATAAAAGGTGTCGGCGCGCATATAAAATGTATCCTTGCCCGTCGCTATCTCCACCACCGGCTTAATGATGGCCCAAAGCACCCGTTTGCGCCTGAAGAAATCGGCCCGCCCGCAGTAGATGGTGGCGTGTTGCTCGGTGTCAATACTCACTACCTGTCCTATTGCATAGCCATATCCACTCAGCTTGTCGTACTGCATGGAGTCGGCTTCAATATACTGGCCCTCATTCCAGATCGAAGAGCGGCCTGTGAAGTGGGCGACCACATTCTTGCTGTCGTAGGTGCCGCGCGATGTCGTGAGCACAGAGCGACCGCTATCGCTGGTGACCACCGAATGGGCAAAGAATGTTTCCACCTTTGTTTCAGTATTATACCCAAGGTCCTTGGATGTTATCTTATAGCGGGGATCTGAGACCGTAACATTGCCTATAAAACGTGCCTCGTGAGAACGCACATCGTAAGTGCCTCTCTCGCTGGATACGATCGTGCTGTCGCTTTGCAGCGTGCCGTTGCGGTTGTAGGTACCCACCTTAGTGCTAAGGTTGTAATCAAGTTCCTCGCACCACAGATTGTTTTTCCCATCTGTGAGTCCCACATTGCCTGTCATGTAAGCCAGCTTCAGCTCCGACTGGTACCTCAGAAAGTCACACGTTGCTTCGGTGCCGCCTTGCTGGGCAATGCGCACATTACTGAATGCTTCGATTTTTTTCTTTTCGGTGAAGTTGTACAGGCTGTCGCAATAGAGCGTGTCTGTACCCTGATAAATGATCACGTCTGTTACATACTTTATGTAAGTGCCGCTATCGGTTTTGAAGAACTCCATTTTCCCCGCCTGTGCCAGTATCACCTTTATCTTATCCGCAGTATCGGCCTTGGGTGCCTGTGCGCGTAACATTGATGGCAGGTACAACAGCGCAACAGCCAATAACAATGGTCTGAGCTGCCGTTTAAGGGAAATAAAGATGGTTTTGTGAGGCATTACTCTTTTTTCTTGCCGCCGAAGACACTTACGTTTATGTAGCGGCCGGGACGAGCCTTGAGGTCGTTGGTTAGCTCAGTAACAGACTTCAACGACTTGTTCATATTGTTGTACAGTTCTTTGTCGTTCACCAGCATACCTAAAGAACCCTGGTTGTTGTTGACCTTGTCCATGATTCCCTGAAGTTGTGCGGTGGTTTTCTGGAGGTCAGCAATAGTCTTTTGAATAGGCGCATTTGCCAACTGACTTGTGATCTTGCTGGTGTTCGCTATAATGCGCTGAATGGAATCATTGCTTTTGGCAAGGTTGCCGGTAATGCTGTTAGTATTGCGGATGATACCTGTGATCTGTCCGCTTTCTTTACTGAGCGCGTCCGAGAGGCGTGCCACATTCTCTGAAGTAGCTTTTAGCGACTGGATGGCAGCAGTAATAGCCGCCTGATTGTCGGGGCCGACAATTGAGTTGATGTTATTGAGCGCGTTGTTGAACGCAATAATGGTGATCTTCAGTTCTTCGAGACGTGGGGTCAGCTCTCCGGAGATCTTATCAATAGCGCCGCCGTCTTTGCGTGCAGGCAGCGTAGCACCTTTTTGCTCTGTACCGGGGCCTGCGCCAAGATCCAGACGAATGATTTTGGAACCCAACAGGTCGGACTGGGCAAGTGTTGCTATGGTGCCTGATGGAATTTGGGTTTTGTTGGCAATGGAAAGTGTCACCTTCACACCCTTGTCGCCTGCAAGTTCCATGTCAGTTACCTGGCCCACGTTCAATCCTTTCACCTGAATGAAGGTTGATTTTTGCAATCCGTCTACGGATGGGAAATAGCAATAATATTCCTGGTCGTTTGAAAACACGTCAGAACCCTTGAGGAAGTAGAAACCGGCGAAGAAGACAACGATAGCCGTTACAACCAGCGTACCTGTTTTTACTTCTTTTGAAATTTTCATAAGCGACTGAAATATGTGCAAAATAACAAAAAGAGAACGACAGAGCCGTCAGTTTGGCAATATTATAACAACCTGATGCAGTGTGGTGGCTTACTTTCCCTTTTTGTCGTCCAGCGCGAATACCACCGGAAGTACCATTGTGGTCTTTACATTCTTGTTGTCAAGGGTTGCGGCCTTCCAATTGGGCATGCCCTTTACCACCCGCACCGCTTCGCTGTCCAGCGACGGATGTATGGGATTCATCACTGTGATGCCGCCAACACTACCGTTCTCATACACATCAAAACGCACCTGTACACGCCCTTCTGCTTTTTCGTTCTTTGCTTTTTCGGGGTAGCGCATGGAAATGCGCAGGTAGTCCTGCAATCCTTGCAATCCGCCCGGAAACTCCGCGGGATGGTCGAACGCTTTTTTGGTGTCAGTTTGTGCCGCTACAGAAAGCGAGATGAACAGGGCAGAAAGAAGTAGCCGGAACCGGATCATTAGGTAGTGATTTGAGATACTAAGGTACTTACTCTTCCAAATACGTCAAAAACCATCATAAAATGCCTTGTTAAAATAAATTTGTTAGGTGTACCTAATATTTTACTTTTGCCGTGTAGAATTTTAGATATGAAAAAATACGTTTTCATTTTCGTGGGTCTGTGTGTAACGATCGCGCTCTCTTGCCGAAAGTTGCAGCCAGCCGCACCGGCCGACAACGAAGTGCTGGACGGCATGGTAGATGGGTTGAGTGCAGATCAGAAAATGTCATTTTTGAGGGGCGACCGCGCGTTCAACAATGAGATCTTCACGCGTGAGACCGGATTGGGGCCACTTTTTGTAGCCGCTTCCTGCGGCGCGTGCCATGCCGGCGATGGAAAGGGACATCCTTTTACCACGCTCACCCGGTTCGGGCAGACAGATAGCACAGGAAATAAGTTCCTGGCAAAGGGTGCACCACAACTGCAGGACCGCGCGCTACCCGGTCACCATCCCGAACAAGTGCCGGCCGGCGCCAGATCTTCAAAATTCCTTCCGCCCGCTAATACAGGCATGGGTTTTCTGGAGGCTGTGCCCGACGCCACCCTTCTGGCCATGGCCGACCCCGATGATGCGGATGCAGATGGTATAAGCGGAGTGGTGAACTGGGTAGAAAAAAAGGAATATGTACAAGCGGTATCGGGCAGCATTTTTAGAGGCGGCAAATGTACCGGCCGATTTGGAAAAAAAGCCGGCGCGCACGACCTGTTGCAACAAACTGCCGGTGCCTACAATCAGGACATGGGCATCACATCGGTTTATGAACCACAAGATGTATACACTGGTCAGAATATAGCTCCTGAGGTGAGTGAACAGTCGATTCTGGATGTTGTGTTCTACCTCCGCACGCTGAAGGCACCTGTGCAGCGGAACGCTGCCGATGCCAATGTGCTAAAGGGCAAGGAGTTGTTCCTGAATGCCGGTTGCGGCAAGTGCCATACGCCCGAGCTGACCACAGGCAACTCACCTATCGCACCCTTGGCAAACGTAAAATTCTACCCGTACACCGATATGTTGCTGCACGATATGGGGCCCGGCCTGGACGATGGATACACTGAGGGGACCGCGACAACCGCTGAATGGCGCACACCTGCCTTGTGGGGATTGGGGCTTTCTAAGAATTCGCAGGGTGGTAAGTATTTTCTGCTGCACGACGGGAGGGCGCACAGTATAACCGAGGCCATATTGTTGCATGGCGGCGAAGCAACAAAAAGCAGGAACAATTTTGAGGTACTAGCTGAAACTGACAAAGCCCTGATGCTGGAGTTTCTGGAAAGTCTATGATCATGGATAGAAAAGATTTTTTACGCACAGGCTGCATTGCCTGTATCGGTATGGCCTTTGGCGCTGCAATGTTGCAGAGCTGTGCCACAACAGCTTACGTAAAGGGTGCGCGAATGCCCGACGGTATGCAGGTGCCTTTGTCGGCATTTGACGGAAAGGAAGGCAAACGACCTTATTTGGTGATGAAGCATGATGATCTGCTCTTCCCGGTGTGTATCTATCACATAGAGGACGACAGGTATAGCGCAGTGCTGATGAGTTGTACCCACCAGGGTGCAGAGTTGCAGGTATCTGGCGACCGGCTTACCTGCCCCGCCCATGGCAGTTCGTTCGATAAATGGGGCAATGCTACCGAGGCGCCTGCTACACGACCGTTGCGCAGTTTCCCGGTGACAGTGCAGGGGGATCAATTGTTCATTGATATGGGAAAACAATCGTAATGCGAAAAATACTGATACTGACATTGTGCTCGCTGGCTCTGAATGCCACTGCGCAAATAGACCCCACGCTGCTGAAGAGAAAGCAACAGGATACCACAGGGATGGTAATGAACATGGACGCGGTGTATAACCGTCCGTTCCTGTCGGTAGCAAAGATGCCTGTGTCGCTGGGGGGGTACCTTGAGGCCAATTGGCAACACCTGGGGACCGATGGGGTCACTGAGGGGCATCAGTTCCAGATGAGGAGAACAACATTGTTCATTGCGTCCGGGTTGGAACACAGGCTGAAGTTTCTGTCTGAGATCGAATTTGAAGATGGGACAAAGGAGATCAACATAGAGTTTGCAGCATTGGATATGGAGATACATCCACTACTGAACCTGAGGGGAGGCATTGTGATGAACCCGATAGGTGCCTTTAACCAGAACCATGACGGCCCCAGGTGGGAATTTATTGACCGGCCCACTTCGGCCACACAGATGCTGCCTGCCACATGGAGCAATGTGGGTTTTGGTATGTATGGCAAACAGTACAAAAAGGACTGGGCTTTTGCCTGGGAAGCCTACCTCACCAATGGGTTTGATGACCGTATCATCAACAATGCCGACGGAAGGACATTTCTTCCTGCAAGCAAGCTGAATCCGAACAGGTTTGAAGAAAGTTTCAACGGTGTGCCGATGGTAACTGCCAAGACTGCTGTGCGCAACCGGAGATTTGGCGAACTGGGTATTTCATATATGGGCGGCGTGTACAACAAGTTTCTGGACGAGGGATTTACTATTGACGAGAAGCGATATGTGCATGTGTATGCGATAGACGCCAATACTACCCTACCGCGTACACAGACCGCATTGAGTGCAGAGTGGGCATTTGTGCGTGTTGATGTGCCTGCTACCTATTCGCAGCAGTATGGATCGGCACAGCAGGGTGGATTTATAGACATTGTGCAGCCGGTGTATAAGAGGCCTCTGTTCGGTTTCGACAAGTCTGTGGTGAATATTGCCTGCAGGTTGGAATATGTAGACTGGAACAAAGGGACATTTGCACAGACAGGGGGTAACATTGCCGATGAATTTATGAGCATAGTACCGGCCATTAGCTGGCGCCCCGGATCACAGACTGTTTTCAGGCTCAACTACCGCTACAATCTGCAGACCGACCTGTTAGGCAATCCGCCTGCTCGCACTGCCGGGTTCCAGGCAGGCTTCTCCAGTTATTTCTAATACAGCAGAACAGCAAAGAAAAGCGGCTCCCGATCGGGAGCCGCTTTTGTAAGTGTCTGTTGCATAACTACTACCAGTATTGGATCTGAATGTCAGAAACAAACAAAGGAGTAGGTGAATATGGATTGCCGGGAACGGTAGTAACTGAATCGTTCACAGTATATTTTACTGTGCTCGTGCAATAATGAGATTTTGACGTTTCGTTCAGGCTCTTGATATCTCTGATGAAATACACCTTATTAGACGGACGCAATGTAACCTTCCAATCGTAATCGTAAGTCTCGGAACCGTTCTTGGGGAGGTCGAGGAATTTGTTGTAGGCATCTTTTCTGAGACGAATTGATGGGATCACCTCAGACACATTGCCGAACATACTTCCTTTCTGATATTTTACCAGTTCAGCTGTTGTATCGGGCACAAGCAAAGATGATACCGAACTGTAGAAGTAAACCTTTTTGATAACAGGCTTATCACAGTTGATTGTCTTCTTGCAAGAAAGGAGTCCAACAACCAATAACGGTATCAATGCTGCCTTGTTTACGATCTTCATAAAACTGTAACTATTTAAATAGAGGTACAATATAGGGCGAAAATATTTATAAGCAAACACATTGCACCCTGACCATGCAAGATAAGACGTTTTTCGATGATTTAAGGGTTGGGCCGAAGGTCGCAGTTGGGATTTGAGGCCACAGGTGGTATCTTTGCGGACTCAATTAAATATTAAATCTATACATACAATGGATCGCAAAATAACATCGGCGCTGATTTCGGTTTTCTACAAAGATGGTTTGGAGCCGGTGGTAAAAAAGCTGCATGAGCAGGGTGTGACTATTTATTCAACGGGCGGCACGCAGACCTTCATAGAAGGGCTCGGCATTCCATGCACAGCGGTAGAGTCGGTGACCGGTTATCCTTCTATTCTGGGAGGAAGGGTGAAGACCTTGCATCCTAAAGTATTTGGCGGCATTCTGGCCCGCAGGGAACTTGCCGAAGACCTGGCACAGACACGCGAGTACGAGATTCCGCTGCTGGACCTGGTGATCGTGGACCTGTATCCTTTTGAGGAGACGGTGAAAAACACTACCGAGGAAAAAGCGATCATTGAGAAGATAGACATAGGCGGCGTATCATTGATACGTGCTGCCGGCAAGAACCATAAAGATGTCGTGATCGTTGCATCGCGCAGCAAGTATGCCGATCTGCTGGCGTTGCTGGAGAGCGGCAATGGCAACACCACCCTCGAAGACAGGCGCAGGTTTGCGGCCGCTGCTTTTGAGGAATGCGCTCATTACGACGTGGCTATAGCTGCATATTTCCATCGCGCTGTTGACGGCGAATACTTCCAGTTGTCTTATGGCAACAAACAGTCGCTGCGATACGGAGAGAATCCGCATCAGGCTGCCGGTTTCTACGGAGACCTGGACGAACTGTTCGAGAAGCTGAACGGGAAGGAACTTTCTTACAATAACATTGTAGACACAGATGCTGCCTGCCAGGTGATATCCGAGTTCACCGAGCCTGCGTTTGCCATCATCAAACACACCAACGTATGCGGTATAGCAGTACGCGGCAATGTATCTGACGCATGGGATGCGGCATTGGCAGGCGACCCCGAGAGCGCGTTTGGCGGTGTGCTGGTGACCAACCAAACCATCAACGCAGCTGTAGCAGCAAAGATCAATGAGCTATTCTTTGAATTACTCATTGCGCCTGCATTTGATGAGGACGCGCTGGCATTGCTTAAGAGCAAGAAGAACCGCATATTACTGCGCCAAAAGAAGTCATTTGTACCGGTTAAGGAATACAAGCGTATACTGAACGGTGTATTGGTCCAGGCTGCAGATACGCAGAACTTCACTGAGTGGGTCGAAGAAGGCGCACGTCCGTGCACTGATGCTGAGAAAGCTGACCTCCTGTTTGCCAACATCGTGTGCAAACACTTGAAGTCTAACGCGATCGCTATCGTGAAAGACCGCCAATTGATAGGCAAGGGTTGTGGCCAGACCAGCCGTATAGACGCACTGAGGCATTCACTGGACAAGGCCAAACAATCGGGCTTTGCATCTGCCGGAGCCGTTCTCGCATCTGACGCGTTCTTCCCGTTTGATGACTGTGTGCGTATGGCGCACGAAGCAGGTATTATGGCCGTTGTACAGCCGGGCGGTTCAGTGCGCGATGCCGATAGTGTGAATTACTGCAAGGCAAACGGCATGGCCATGGTAATGACCCGTCTGCGTCACTTCAGGCACTAAGCAATTATAGCAAAAAAGTACCCGATTCTTTCAGCACAGCTTCCAGCTCGCTGATGATCATGGCGGTGGCGCCCCATATAATGGTGCCATCGTCAAGACGGTACGCCTTCACATTTCTTATCAGTCCCGGCATGGCAGGCGATGATACATCTGTGGTGGTTTTGCGTGTGTCGTGCAGCAGATCGCCCAACGGCGTTTCTATGATGTATGATACTTCGTCGGGGTTGGGGGTGAACGCAGGGCGTTGCGGCAGATAGCCCACATAGGGGAATACCTGAAAGTTGCTTACCGGAATATATAGCGGAGTAAGCGCGCCAATGAGGTCTACCGCCACCGGATCCACGCCCACTTCCTCATTTGCTTCCCTCAATGCTGTTGTGGCAAGGTCCAGATCAGATTGCTCAAAGCGACCGCCCGGAAAGCTCACCTGCGCGCTGTGCGCCCCCTTGTCCTCCTTACGTTTCATAAGAAGCAGGTGCAGGTCATCAAAGTGAGGATACAAAAGGCATAGTACGGCACTGGGGCGCGCATTGTCCGGCACTTTTGGAGGCATACTCACCACGCGGCCCATCATGCGTTCCTGCGCGCCGAGGCCGGGCAGCGGCTCCTGCAGCCGTTGGCGCATCCATTCAATATGTTGTTGCAGGTCTGCCACGGGTGCGACAGTTTTTTAGCGACCCAATTGTCCACTCTTTCCTTCAGACTGTGCTGCGGTCTTTTGCGGCACTATGTCTTTGCG
>JBIKSN010000112.1:0-9201 GCA_044348585.1 Flavipsychrobacter sp. | reverse complement strand
ATTGGTAGTGGGTTTTCGGGTTTGTCGGCTGCATGTTTTGCGGCAAAGGCGGGGCATGAAGTGACAGTTTACGAAAAGAATAGTGCGATAGGCGGTCGAGCAAGATCGTTTGCAGAACAGGGATTTATTTTTGACATGGGCCCAAGTTGGTATTGGATGCCCGACATTTTCGATTCTTTTTTCTCTCAATTCGGGAAACAGGCGTCAGACTATTATGACCTTGTTCAGCTTGAGCCGGGCTTTCAGATCATATTCGGAAAGGATGATGTATTGCCAATTCCGGCCTCCATGGACGGAATAGAGGAGGTTTTTGAGTCTATTGAGAAGGGTAGTGCAGTGAAGCTAAGAAAGTTTCTGGCTGAAGGAAAGTATAAATATGATGTGGGTATGAAGCACCTGGTGAACACGCCGTCATATTCTTGGTTAGAGTTTGCGAAGCCCGATGTAATAAAGGGCGTGTTCCGTCTCGATGTGTTTCGGTCTGTAAAGAGCCATGTGGCCGATCATTTCACCGATCCTCGTCTACGCGCGCTTATGGAATTTCCTGTGTTGTTCCTCGGCGCCATGCCCGACAATATTCCTGCTCTTTATTCCCTTATGAACTATGCAGCGCTATCACTGGGTACATGGTACCCGATGGGCGGTATGGTAAAAATCGTTGAAGGTATGCAGCAGTTGGCAACTTCGCTGGGTGTGAAGTTCAGAACTAATGCGGCGGTTGATCATGTTATAGTTGACGCCGGCAAGATCAGCGGACTTCATGTAAATGGAAGTAAGGAACCTACTGACGGGCTTATTGCCAGTGGGGACTATAACCACGTGGAGCAAAAGTTGATGCCCGAGCAATACCGCAATTATCCGGCGCACTATTGGGAGAATAAAACGTTTGCTCCATCGTGTCTTATTTTTTATGTTGGTGTTGATAAGAAGATCGAAAAGCTGATTCACCACAATCTCTTTTTTGACACTTCGCTCGACGTTCATTCGAAGGAGATCTATGAGAACCCGTCGTGGCCATCAGATCCGTTATTTTATGTGTGCGCGCCCTCGAAGACCGATCCGCAAGTTGCACCTGAAGGAATGGAGAATCTGTTCATCCTGATACCCGTTGCAACGGGCCTGAAAGACACCCCTGAGGTGCGGGAAGAGTATTACCATAAAGTGATGAAGAGAATGGAGCTGCTTTGCAATGACACCATTGCAGATCATGTAGTGTACAAGAAGAGCTATTGTGTAAACGACTTTGTGAATGACTATAATGCATACAAAGGCAACGCCTACGGTTTGGCAAATACACTTCGCCAGACCGCGGTGTTGAAGCCTACGTTGAGAAATAAGAAAATAAAGAACATGTTTTATTCGGGCCAGCTTACTGTGCCCGGTCCCGGAGTGCCACCCGCTCTTATTTCAGGTCGGCTGGCAGCAGAGGAATTAATAAAAAATATTTAATAGATACACTCTATGAAACAGACATTCGACAAGGTTTCAGCCCAGTGCAGCAAGTTAACTACCCGTGCATATAGCACAAGCTTTTCATTGGGTATATACTGCCTCGACAAGAAGTTGCACGAGGCTATCTATTCCATTTATGGATATGTGCGTTTTGCAGATGAGATCGTTGATACATTTCATGATTACAACAAGGAAGAGCTGTTCTATGAATTTCAGGAACAGACCTGGAAGGCAATTGATCAGCGTATTAGCATGAATCCGATACTCAATAGCTTTCAGGCTGTTGTACACAGGTATAGTATTGAGGCTGATCTTATAAAGTGCTTCCTGAAAAGCATGGAGACAGATCTGCGCAAGACGACACACTCGTCCGACTCATACGATGAATACATTGTAGGCTCTGCGGAGGTAGTGGGTCTGATGTGTCTTCGAGTATTTGTGGATGGCGATGAAGCACTTTACCGTAAGCTGGAAGGTCCGGCCCGTCGTTTGGGAGCCGCTTTCCAGAAGGTGAATTTCCTGAGGGACGTTAAAGACGACTACGAACATTTGGGTCGGTTGTACTTCCCCGGAGTAGCATTCAAATCTTTTTCGCACTCCGATAAAGAAGCGATAGAAAAAGATATTGAAGAAGACTTCCTTGTTGCTTATGAAGGTATCAGGCAGTTGCCTCGTGCAGCGCGTTTTGGGGTGTATGTAGCGTATGTTTATTACAGGAGTCTCTTTAATAAGATCCGTAAGATACCACCCACCCGCATACTGATGGAGCGTGTGCGGATACCCAATCATCACAAAATAAGCCTGTTGGTGACTTCGTATTTCCGTCACAGTTTCAGCATGCTTTAAAGTCGTAAAATGGAACAGGTAGTATTAGTTGACTTGAATGATAAGGAGGTGGGTATAATGGAGAAGCTACAGGCTCACGAAACGGGTAGTTTGCATCGTGCCATTTCAGTTTTTCTTTTCAACGATGAAGGAGCAATGTTGTTACAGCAGCGTGCCGCAGATAAATACCATTCACCGTTGCTTTGGACAAATAGCTGTTGCAGTCATCCCCGGCCCGGCGAAACTCCTCCCGATGCTGCAAGGCGCAGGTTGCGAGAGGAAATGGGGGTGTCAACGGTGCTCTCTCCGGCATTTGCGTTCGTTTATCGGGCTGATTTCGACAATGGGCTCATTGAATACGAATATGACCATGTTTTTGTCGGACGTTTCAATGGAGTTCCTGTGCCGGATATCACTGAGGTTGCAGATTGGGAGTACGTGTCAGTAACTGAATTGTATGATAGGGTAGCGAACGACCCGGCTGCATTTACGCCATGGTTCAGGATTTGTTTGGAAGATCACAAAGAGTTTTTTCGGAATTTATGAAAGTATATACATTAGAGCGAACGCAAACGATACCGGTGTCAATAGAAACGGCGTGGGAATTTTTTTCTTCTCCGAAGAATCTCTCGGTTATTACGCCACCGGAAATGCAGTTTAAGATACTGACAGATCTGACGGGGGCACCCATTTATACCGGAATGAAGATCGACTACATTGTGCGACCTTTGTTGGGTATTCCTATGAAGTGGCGCACGGTCATATCGGGTGTTGATAGTCCGCGTATGTTTATCGACTTTCAGGAAAAAGGACCATACACATTGTGGGAACACACCCATACCTTTGAAGTTGTGCCGGGTGGTGTTTTTATGAAAGATATAGTACGTTACTCGTTGCCATTGGGGTTCCTCGGCGATATCATGCATGGGCTCGTGGTGAAGAAAAAACTGAATGACATTTTTAATTTCAGGGCGGTAAAGCTGAAAGAGCTGTTCGGAGATGTTAAATAATTGATTTTATGTGGCAGATATATTTATTAGTTTTTCTGGTGTCGTTTTTCGGTATGGAGGCGGTCGCATGGTTGGCTCACAAATACCTTATGCATGGTTTCCTTTGGTTTTTGCATGAGGATCACCACCGTAAAGACCCAACTTCTTTTTTTGAAAAGAATGATTACTTCTTTCTCATTTTCGCCACGCCGGGCATTCTTTGCCTTGCCCTTGGATTGTACACTTCTTTAACCTTCCTGATGTTTATCGGACTGGGTATTACGGTTTACGGGTTTGCCTACTTTCTTGTGCACGACATTTTCATACACCAACGGTTTAAGTGGCTGCGCAAGACCGATAATGTGTACTTCCGGGCTATACGCAGGGCGCACAAGATGCACCACAAACATCTTAGTAAAGAACATGGTGAGTGTTTTGGCATGCTCTGGGTGCCCTACAAGTATTTTGTCGAAGCAAGAAAGAGCAAACATGCCAATGCCTGATCGTTATTTGTACCTGATAGTTGATCTGCTTTGCCTGATGTTTCCTCTGGGCTTTTCTTTTCATCCTAAGTTCAGATTTGTATCTCACTGGCGTTATTTCCTTTTACCGTGTCTGGCAACCGGGTTGTTTTTTGTGTTGTGGGATCAGTATTTTACGCACATTGGCATCTGGAGTTTTAATCCTCGATATGTGCTGGGGCTATATGTGGGTAAGTTGCCCATCGAAGAGCTATTGTTCTTCTTATGTATTCCCTATGCGTGTGTTTTTACTTACTATTGTGTGGTCCGCTACCTGCCGGTCGGTAATACGGGTGCAGCGGGTAGGTATATAGCTATACTTCTCGAAGCTTTTTTGTTTCTGGTAGGTATACTCAATATCTCCAGACTGTACACCTCTGTCACGTTTCTGCTTCTGTCGGTTTTTCTTGTTTTTCTGGTTGTGACACGTGTTAGGTTTCTGGGTGCATTTTTCATTACGTTCCTATTTATTTTGATACCGTTCTTCCTTTCAAATGGTGTGCTCACAGGTGCGTTTACCCCACAACCTGTAGTCTCTTACAATGATGCTCACAACCTCGGTATCCGCATGGTTACCATTCCGTTTGAGGATACTTTTTATGGTATGTTGCTGCTGCTTATGAATGTAGCCGGATATGAGTATATGTTGAAGAAAAAGATTCAATAATAATGGTTTTGCAATTAAGAATTTCTTACTTACCTTTGCGCTCCCTGAATGCAATACCTCAACTGCCCAGGTGGCGAAATTGGTAGACGCACTGTGTTCAGGTCGCAGCGCCTTCACGGGTGTGCTGGTTCGAATCCAGTCCTGGGCACTCAAAAAAAAGGGAGCGGTTAGCGAGAGCGAACTCTCCCTTTTTTATTTCTCGCCGGGTCATAAATACTTGTTTCTTATCTCGCATGTGCGGCACAGTCAGGTATGTTTTGTAGGCATCTAAAACGAAGATCCATGCGAATTGCAATGCAATCTTACATGTTTCATGTTGATGTGAGATCGTATTGTATTTTGCGTCGGTTTAATTGTATTTGGAATGTGTGTATGTAATCCGTACCTTGCTTAACATTTCTTTCTGAAAAAACCGTTATCCTAAACATTACCTGTATGACAAAACGTTTATTGCCTGGCTTATATGCTGCATTGCAACAGTTCTTCCGGGGCACTATCACCGATGCCGCAAAATCGTCAAAAGCTTTACTAGTACTACTCGGATTGACGTTCGGAGTCGGTCAGGCTGGTGCCCAAACCACCGAAACGGGGCACGAAGTTGTGCGTGGTGAACTCAATTTTATGGCTAAGGCCGAATATCTGAGGCTACATCCCGAGCCACTGATAATAAGATGGAAAGATACAGCCCGGAAAGGTCGAGTGCCGCTTCATCTGGACCCAATCGACCCGACTATGCTACGGAGCAGGATGTCGGGTTCTATTCCGATGATACCACCGTCGGCTCCGGCCTCATTCATGCCGGTCTCACCTTCACCCGATACGACTTTTCAGTCTACTTTGGATAACGGTACAACGATACCGCCCGATACGCATGGCGCCATCGACTCAAATTATTGTGTCACGACTGTCAACTCAGCCGTACGTATTCAAACACGCTCGGGTACCAGTGTTTCTCAGGTATCGCTGGATGCGTTCTGGTCGCCGGTGTTGTCTGGTGGTGGCTCTTTTGATCCCCGCATTCATTACGACCCTTATACAAACCGTTGGATAATGGTTGCGGTAAGCGGAGCGCAGTCATCTACGTCTTCTATTTTGCTTGCAGTTTCTAAAACAGGGAATCCTACAGGCGATTGGTGGCAGTATAAGATCACCGCCTATTCGGCGGGAGATTACTGGCTCGATTTCCCCAATATCGGGTTTAATAACAAGTGGATCACGGTGTCCGGGGTATTGTTCCAGAATACCGGAGGTGGATATGGTGGTTGCAAGACGTTTGTCTTCAATAAGTCAAATGTATTGTCAGGTGCAGGTGCGCCGTTTACTGCCATCACGCAGACAGGCTCAGGTAATATTTGTCCGGCCATCACTTACAGCAATACATTGGGCAGCATGTTCATGGTGGAGGCATGGAACGGGGGCTCCCGTGCTATGAGAATGTGGAAGATCACAGGTAATGTTGGCTCAGAGACCATGACGTCTATCGGCTTCCCGTTGGCAGATTTTCCTTGGTGGTATCAGCCATTCCCTGTATCGGGTACATCTTTCGGAGATAATGCTCCGCAGCTGGGCGTATCCAATAAGATCAATAACGGCGATAACCGTGTTACGCAACTTATTTACCAGAATAACAGCCTTTGGTTTGCGCACACTATCTTCTTACCTTATAATGCGTCTGCTAACCCTACACGGTCGGCGGTACAATGGTGGCAGACCGATACTGCGGGCAACCCGATACAGATAGGTCGCGTAGATGATTCTGCTGCCGGGAAATTCTTTGCGTACCCAACTATTGCTGTTAACAGCAGCAATGATGCCCTTATCGGTTTCTCTGTTTTTTCAAGTGCCATGCGTCCAAGTGCCGGTTATGCACTAAGGCTCAACTCAGATCCAACTGATTCTATCCGCACTCCGGTTGTCTATCGCGATGGCCAGAATTCATACTTCAAAACATATGGTGGTAGTAAAAACCGTTGGGGAGATTACTCGGCCACCATGGTCGACCCGGTGAACAATAACGACTTTTGGACAATACAGGAAGCGAGTCACTCCACTATTAATATGTGGGATACATGGTGGGCCACAGTTCACCCTACATCTTCATGCTCTACGCCTACTGTCACCGGTACACTGTCTGCTTGTGCGGGTTCGGGAACCACTTTAAGTGCTTCGGTATCCGGCGGAACCTGGACAAGTAGTAATACCGGCATTGCAACTGTTGGCTCTGCGTCAGGCGTTGTCACCGGTGTTGCTGCCGGAGCTGTTACAATTTCTTATTCTGTAAGTGGAGGCTGCGTCGGCACAGCGATATATACTGTAAATGCGCTCCCTGCCACTATTACCGGTACTTCGTCGGTGTGTGTGGGAGCCACAACTTCATTATCATCAGCTACAGGTGGTGGCACATGGTCCAGCAGCGCTACAGGCATCGCTACAGTAGGTAGCACGGGTATAGTTAGCGGCATTGGAGCAGGTACTGCAACTATCAGCTATACGGTTTCCGGTTGCCGGCGCACAACCAACGTGACTGTAAGTGCTCTTCCTGCTACGATTTCAGGTACATTATCAGTGTGTGTGGGTGCCACAACATCGTTGTCGTCAGCCACAGGCGGCGGCACGTGGTCCAGCAGTTCTACGGGTGTCGCTACAGTAGGCAGTACAGGTATTGTTACCGGAATTGCCGCTGGTACCGCTACGATCAGTTATACGGTTTCCGGCTGTGTGCGCACGGCTACAGTTACTGTCAATTCACTTCCTGCCACTATTTCCGGTACGCTGTCAGTATGTGTGGGAGCCACAACATCATTATCATCAGCTACAGGTGGTGGCACGTGGTCCAGCAGTTCCACCGGCATTGCTACAGTAGGCAGCACGGGTGTTGTAAGCGGCATTGCCGCAGGCACAGCAACTATCAGCTATACTGTTTCAGGTTGCAGGCGCACCGCTATCGTTACGGTAAGCGCACTTCCCGCTACCATTTCGGGCACACTTTCAGTGTGTGTGGGTGCCACAACTTCGTTGTCATCAGCTACCGGAGGTGGCACGTGGTCCAGCAGCTCCACTGGTATTGCAACAGTTGGCAGCACGGGTATTGTTAGCGGCATTGCTGCAGGTACTGCTACCATCAGTTACATGGTATCCGGCTGCGTGCGCTCCACTATAATTACAGTGAATGCGCTCCCTGCCACTATCTCTGGTCCCACATCTGTTTGTGCAGGGGCAACGATAACATTGTCTTCAGCTTCAGGTGGCGGTACATGGAGTAGCGGTGCTACCGGTGTGGCGTCAGTTGGTTCTACGGGTATTGTTAACGGTATATCGGCAGGTACAGCAACTATATCTTATACTGTGTCCGGCTGTGTACGCACAACGACGGTCACCGTGTTGGCAGCGCCGTCCGCGATTACCGGCACTATGTCGGTATGTGTGGGTTCAACAACTTCGTTGTCGTCCACGCCAACAGGCGGCTCATGGGTCAGTGGTAACTCAGGTATAGCTACTGTTGGTACATCCGGAATTGTTACTGGCGTTTCGGCGGGTACTGTGAACATTACTTATGCAGTTTCAGGATGTTTCCGTGTTGCAAATGTCACGGTTAATCCGTTGTCGTCAGCGGGCACTATCACAGGTGCGTCCTTAGTGTGTGCGGGTAGTACCATCACTTTAAGCAATACCACCACCGGTGGTACCTGGTCATCGTCTAACGCGGCAATCGCTACCGTCGGTAGTACCGGTATTGTTACCGGTGTTTCCGCAGGCACTGTGCTTATTTCGTATTCCGTATCCAATGCATGTGGCAGCGGAATAGCTACAAAAACTGTTACAGTAGATCCTGCTCCTTTCGCCGGTACTGTCACAGGAGCTTCTTCAGTTTGTGTAGGTGCTTCAATTTCTTTGTCTGATACGGTTTCGGGTGGTTCATGGACGTCGTCAAATAGTTCTTTGGCAACTGTCGATGGTTCTGGTCTTGTTACCGGTGTTGCATCAGGTTCAGCTACCATCAGCTATACAGTATTTAGTTCATGCGGTTCAGCTACTGCTACAAAGGTGGTCGCCATAATCGCTGCGCCATCGGCCGGAACGATCACTGGCGCGTCCTCCGTATTCACGGGTAGCGCCATCACATTGTCTGCTTCGGTTTCGGGCGGAACTTGGTCATCATCAGACACAGCTATCGCCACTGTTGGCGGCACCGGTATTGTTACAGGCGTTGCCGCCGGTTCTGTTGTTATTTCCTATACAGTTTCTAATGGCTGTGGTACGGCATCTGCTACCAAGGCAATAACGGTAAATGAATCTACGTCTTCGCCAATTACCGGCACGCTGACCACTTGTATTGGTGCAACAACCACATTGTCTAATACGGCTACCGGTGGCACATGGAGCAGCGGAGATATTTCTGTTGCTACAGTCGGTTCACTTTCGGGAGTTGTCACAGGTGTTGCTGCCGGTACCTCAACTATTACCTACTCTCTTGGTGGTGTGGATGTAACAGCTGTTGTAAGTGTTTACGCTATGCCTGCAGCTATTACTGGTACAGCACTCATTTGCACAGGTGCCTCAACTACACTTTCTAACACGTCAACGGGCGGTATGTGGAGTAGCGCGAATACTTCAGTCGCAATCGTTGACGGTACTACAGGAGTGGTGACGGGTGTCGGTGCCGGTACAGCTAACATTAGTTATTCTATTTCTGCAGGATGCAACGTAACAAGGGTCGTTACAGTAAATACTACTCCGGCCGCTATTG
>JBIKSN010000113.1:0-9201 GCA_044348585.1 Flavipsychrobacter sp. | reverse complement strand
ACGGTCAATCCGACCCCGACGATCAGCGCGTCATCTGACCAGACCGTATGTAACGGAGGCAGCACAGCTACGGTTACGTTCACCGGAGCAGTGAGCGGTACTACGTACAGCTGGACGAACACGAACACCTCGATAGGCCTTGCCTCATCGGGCACAGGCAATATCGGTTCGTTCACGGCAACGAACACAGGTACAACACCTGCATCTGCTACCATTATTGTTACACCGTCAGCGAACAGCTGCACCGGTACTGCGGATACGTTCACGATCACGGTCAATCCGACCCCGACGATTTCGGGAACGTTGACAGCATGTGTCGGAACAACAAGTAGTCTTACCTCATTCCCCGGCGGAGGAGTATGGACTTCGTCAGCTACAGCTGTTGCCTCTATTGTAAATACCACCGGTGTTTTAACGGGTGTTTCGACAGGGACTGCAATTGTTACATATACGACACTCGCTGGTTGCCTAAGTACTGCTGTGGTGACAATTAATGCTACTCCAAGTGCTGGTATTCTTACAGGTTCGAGCAGCATATGTGTTGGGCTATCTGTTTCGTTCAGTTCTACCGTTTCCGGAGGCACGTGGAGTAGTTCGGATCCGGCGGTCGCTTCAATTGATGCAACGGGATTAGTTACCGGAGTATCCACAGGCAATGCGACTATTACTTATACGGTCAGCACAATTTGCGGCACCTACCAATCCACAATGACTGTCACGGTATCAACCAGTGCGACTGCAGGAACTATTTCACCGATTTCTGTTTGTGTTGGTAATTCTGCCACTGTAACTTCAACAGTGCTCGGAGGCGTTTGGCACTCTGCAAATTCAATTATCGCATCAGTTGATTCTCTTACGGGTGTATTAAATGGGGTTTCTGCTGGAACTGTTATGCTCACATACTCTGTTAATTTGACTTGTGGAACCGCAATCTCAACTACAGTTGTTACTGTGAATAGTCTCCCCGCCAGTATAACAGGTGTTTCGTCAGCTTGTGTCGGCAATACGACAAATGTGTATTGTGCGACTGCCGGAGGAACATGGACCAGCCTCAATACTTCCATAGCAACAATTGATCCTACCGGTCTTGTGTACGGAGTCTCGTCGGGTATCACGAACATTACATATGCGATGTCTACAGGCTGCATATCAATCCGTGTAATAACTATCAACCCGAACCCTGGATCAATAGTGGGTTCAACGGAAATTTGTGTGGGCAATACGACAACAATTACGGCATCACCTGCAGGTGGAGCTTGGAGTAGCGGAGGGCCGGGAGTCGCAAACGTTACATCGACGGGGCAGCTCACAGGTTTCTCCTCAGGAACTGCTGTTATTTCGTACGGCCTTTCTACCGGATGTTACAATACAGTAGTAGCTACCGTATTTGCTTTGCCAGATTCGATATCAGGTAGCGGCAGTTTGTGTCCCGGTGCATCGATCGCAATGGTTGGATATCCTGGTGGAGGTGTTTGGTCAACTAATGACACCGCCAAGATAGCGTTGAGTACATCCGGAGTTGTAACGGGCATTGTCTCCGGCACCGCAAGGATCACTTACACAAATGAGAATGGATGTTATAAGACTAAAGTTCTGACCGTCAATCCGGTACCGTTGTCGATTACTGGCACTGCTGTTCTCTGCGGTAATTCAACGACCACGCTGACGAGTCCGGGCGGAGGCACCTGGGCTAGCAGTAATATATCAGTAGCCACAATCGGCACAACGGGCGTTGTTTCAGGTGTATCTGCAGGTACAAGTGTTATCACATATACTTTGGGCACGGGCTGCTTTACAACTCGAGGAGTTACTGTGCTGGCAGCGCCTGCAACTATAACTGGAAGTGGTAGCGTATGTGTCGGTTCGACTACAGTTCTTTCCAATGCTGTAGCTGGAGGGACTTGGAGCTCAGGAAGTCTGTCACTTGCGGGAGTTGACTCGATTACCGGAGTGGTTTCCGGTATTTCTGCAGGCAATGTATTTATTTCTTACACGCTTTCGAATGGTTGCCGATCGCTGAAAAATGTCACAGTCAACAGTAACCCTCCATCAATCACCGGTGGTAGTTTGACCGTAGTTGGCGGTAATTTGTTGTTAGCGAATACTTTAACCGGTGGAACTTGGATATCGGATGATGCGTCGATAGCTACTGTTGGTGGAACGGGCGTAGTATCGGGAGTCTCAACCGGAACAACAATAATCACATATACTGCTACAACCGGGTGTTTTGTTACCAAAGTTGTGACGGTAACTACTGCACTTGGATCCATTAGTGGGCCTGCTGTTGTATGTATTGGTAGTTATGGCACATATTCATGTACCCCTTCAGGTGGTAGCTGGTCAAGTTCTAATACCTCGATAGCAACAGTTAGTGCCGGTGGCATTGTATCTGGATTAACGCCAGGTACGAGCAATATTATTTACTCTATAGGTTCATCTTCAGTTTCTATGACCATTACTGTTTCTGCAGCGCCGTCTGCAATCAGCGGTTCCGGTGTGGTTTGTTCAGGGTCAACAATCACCCTCTCAAATTCCACGTCAGGTGGATCTTGGTCGTCGTCTGATGCCGGTATTGCATCAGTTGGGACAACAGGCATCGTTCTCGGTGTTTCTCCGGGAGTAGTAAGTATCTCGTATACCATCGGAAGCTCTTGCACTGTCTTCAAAATGGTTACAGTCAATCCGACACCGGGTTCTATTTCGGGCTCGCTCTCCGGTTGTATCGGACTTTCGAATACACTGTCATGCAGTCCTTCGGGCGGGTTCTGGAACAGCAGTAGTCCATCGGTTGCAAATACAAATTCCTCCGGTCAGGTGACAGGATTTGCAGCCGGAACAACTACGATCAGTTACTCGCTTTCTAACGGTTGCCGAACCATGGTGACATTCTCTGTTAATCCTTTGCCGGATTCGATTGGTGGAGTTAAGAAGGTCTGTGTTGGCCAGACAACTGCTCTGTCGGGATACCCTTCTGGTGGAACTTGGGCAAGCAGTAGTGCTGCCGTAGCAACTGTTGATGCAAGTGGCGTAGTGTTCGGGGTGGCAGTTGGTACAGTGCGCATCACTTATACAGCAGTCACCGGTTGTTATAAAACAGCAATTGTTACTGTAAACGGAAATCCTGCAGCGATATCTGGCAGCAGTGCTGTGTGTATTGGTAGCCTCACAGCTCTTTCCAGTGCTGGTGGCGGGACCTGGTCTAGCAGTGCAATCGGTACAGCAACCGTTTCTGCCACAGGAGTTGTTGCCGGTATATCTTCCGGCACAGCCAATATCACTTATACGCTTTCGACTGGTTGCTACAATACGAAAGTTATTTCGGTCAATGCTGCACCTTCGGCAATAACAGGTACACCAAGTGTGTGTGTCGGGTCAACAACGACCTTGTCGAGCGGACCAAGTGGAGGTACTTGGAGCAGTAGCGGTATAACTATCGGTTCGGTTGGATCTTTGTCTGGAGTAGTCACCGGTATTAGTGGCGGCTTTGTAACGGTATCATATACCATTCCGGGTGGTTGCCGTGCGACAAAGGTTGTTACGGTAAATAATAATCCTCCTGCGATCAGTGGAACAGCAGTACTTACTGTCGGAGGAACGACAACCCTCACAAACTCGCTGTCAGGTGGTTCATGGAGTAGCAGTGCGCCGGGTGTAGCTGCGGTGTCGTCTTCAGGTGTTGTATCTGGTATTTCGGGCGGGACTGCTACAATTACATACATTGTCGCAACCGGGTGCTATAGGCTAAAAACAGTGACAGTGAGTGCACTCAGTTGCTCTATTTCAGCACCTGCAGTCGTTTGTCAGAATTCTTTTGTAACCCTTTCAGGTTCTCCGACAGGAGGAACATGGTCAAGCAGCAACACAGCAATCGGAACAATCAATACTGTGTCTGGTGTATTCAAAGGTGTAAGTTCCGGTACAACGACAGTCACCTATCTTCTATCTAGTGGTTGTGTAGCTACCTCAAATATTACCGTGATTGCATCGCCGGCGCCTATCAGCGGAAATTCGGCAGTTTGCCTGGGATCAACATCTACACTTTCATCTGCAACAACAGGAGGGGTATGGTCAAGTAGTAACCCATCTGTTGCGCCTGTATCAACAACCGGTTTGGTCAATGGTTCAACTGTTGGTACTGCCGTTATCACCTATACCTTAGGTAGTTGTTTAGTTTCTAAGACGGTTACGGTGAACACAGCGTTCGGATCCGGTGTTACAGTTAATATGTGTTTGGGTACTTCCAAAACAATAAACGATTCAATTTCAGGAGGTACCTGGTCCAGCAGTACGCCAGCCGTTGCTACTATTAATACCACAACAGGTGTTGCTTTTGGTGTATCGGTAGGTATGTCAATGATCACTCATTATTTTGGCGGAGGGTGTAGTAGAACAACTCCATTGTATGTTCAGAATACAGTAACTTCTATCGGTGGTTCATCTACTGTGTGTGTTGGTTCTTCGGCTACCATGAGTGTTTCTGCATTAATGGCAGGTGGTACTTGGAGCGTCGGAACTCCGTCGGTAGCGTCGATTAATCCATCTACGGGACGGCTTACGGGTATCAGTAGCGGCACAGTGCTTGTGACATACACTCTTGTTGAATGTACAAGTACAAAAGTTGTTACCGTAAACCCACTACCCGGTACAATTTCAGGCTCGCCGTTTACATGTACAGGATCGACGGTAACGCTTACAAGCGCGACGTCAGGAGGGGTATGGTCGTCTTCTGCACCCTGGAAGGCAACTGTCGGCTCGGCTACCGGAGTTGTTACAGGCGTAGCTTCCGGCACCAGCAGAATTACTTACACAAAAACCGGGTGCTCGAGGAGTGTAGTTGTAACAATCTCAACCACACCTGCAGCGATAATAGGCTCTGTAAACGCTTGCACCGGCGGAACACTTTCGTTGGCGTGCGCTTCACCTGGTGGTACATGGAGTTCTGCAAGCACTGCAATTGCGACTGTTGGTTCGTCAGGGGTCGTTTCGGGTGTATCTGTGGGTAATACTATGATCACCTATGGTTTGGGGGCTGGTTGTTACGCTACAAAGGCGATCACCGTAAATGCAACGCCGTCTGTTCCTGCAGGCGAGAGTGTTGTCTGTGCGGGTCAGACTATATCGCTTACTTCTAGCCCTGCCCCGGGTACCTGGTCAAGCGGCACGCCGACAGTGGCTTCTGCAAATGTTACAACTGGCCTGATAACCGGTATTTCTGCCGGAACCAGTAGTATTACATACAAGACTTCTGCAGGGTGTTCATCTTTCAAGATAGTTACCGTCAATGCTTCTTTGCCAGCGATAACGGGTGGCTCTTCGGTTTGTATCGGGTCATCGATTTTGCTGAACAACGCAGCGGCAGGTGGTACCTGGTCAACAGCTTCAGCATCAATCGCAACTATCGGTGCAGGTACAGGTACGCTTACGGGTGCTGCGGTTGGAAGCACTACTGTAACATACCTGATCAGTTCGGGATGTTATAAAACATTACCTATGCTTGTTAATCCATTACCTTCCACGATCACCGGGGCTACGAGTACAATTGTAGGTACATCAGTGCCGCAATACTGTGCTACATCTGGTGGTGCATGGAGCAGTAGTAACAGTGCTATTGCCAGCATAGGTACCGCGTCCGGGTCTGTATTGGGTGTGGCGACGGGTACAGTGACTATTTCGTACGTAGTCGCAACCACCGGATGTTATTCCACAAGGGCATTTACAGTTAACCCAGTGCCTTTGGCAAAAGATAATGATGCCTCGGTTGAGTTGTTCAGAGTGTTCCCAAATCCGGCTCATAGTGATGTTACTGTATTTGTATCTTCTCCCGGTGTCATTGAGTTGTATACTATCGATGGTAGATCGGTATATCGTGCTGACCTCAAAGTAGGTTATACGGTTATGAAGCTTCCTTCGGACCTTGCCGCCGGTATGTATTTATCGAAATTCACCAGTGCCAGCAATGAAGTACTTTACCTGCGCCTAGAGTACATACCAAGGTAATATCAGTATACTTAATTTGAGGGAGGGCTACAATTCTTTGTAGCCCTCTTTTTATTATATTAGATTTTGTTGCTCCATTTTTAGGGTTGTATTTGTTAAGTAGAGGATTATACAAGGTTTGGTATTTAAGAACATGAGTGGTGCTTTTTATTTTCATTTATCAAAGTGGATTGTAGCAGATCAGCAGCAGTTCTGTATTGATTTTTATTTCTTCTCATTTTTGAATATCTGTTTGATTATCAATAAAAAGGTGGGAAGCGGGTGCGTAGTTTGCTTCCCGAAACTGCGCAAAAACTGCGCACTTATGCGCACCTGATGCGCATCCCGAATGCTCTCGGGACAAGCGTGAAAAGTAAAATAAATTTGTAATATTTTCCTTTTTGCCTAATTTTCTTCAACATCAATACAAGTTACAACCGGAGGGGTAGTGTGGCAAAAACAAAATCTATGATAATGCGTTTTCTGTAATGTGGTAGAAAGTTGTTGTTGAAGTTTCGTGGCGGGAAAGTGTATGATTTTAGGTAAATGCCAGTGGAAAATACTGGCGAGAAAGTAGACACCAGTGAAAAACACTGGCGCCAGTTGGGGGACAAGTGGGGCCAATACATCAGCGTTCGAATCTTGATGGCGACGAGTCCTCGCGAAAAGCGAGAGACTCATCGCAGACGGGTGAAAAGCGGATGACTTTGGTTAGGTGCCGCAAATTTTTGATTGCGGATGACGTGCGCAATAACATGGTCGTAGGCCAAGAATTTTTATTTCTTCTCATTTTTGAGTATCTAATTGATTGTCAATGACAATGTGGGAAGCGGGTGCGCAGTTTGCTTCCCAAAACTGCGCAAAAACTGCGCACTTCTTCTCACTTCTTCTCAGGGTGAGAAGTGAAATAAATTTTCCATATTTTCTGATTCGCCTCATTTTCTTCAACATCAATACAAGTTACAACCGGTGTGGTTGTGTGGCAAAAAGAAAATCTATGATAGTGCGTTTTCTGTAGTGTGGCGGAAAGTTGTTGTTGAAGTTTCGTGGCGGGGAAGTATTTGATCTGTGGGTAAATGCCAGTGGAAAGCACTGGCGCCAACATGGGGCAAAACATCAGCGTTCGAATCTTGATGGCGACGAGTCCTCGCGAAAAGCGAGAGACTCATCGCAGACGGGAGACTGTCGCCAACATGGCGTTACAAACGCCACACCACCGCATACCCGTTACAAACTGGTACGAGTGGGAACACTTTCGTGTTCCTTTTAGTAGCGAGGACATCCCGAAAGCATTCGGGAGAACCTATGATCCCGATAGTCATCGGGAGTACTGAGCCCGACGTGGTGAAATGACAAAAGGAACACTTACGTGTTCCTTTTAGTAGCGAGGACATCCCGAAAGCATTCGGGAGAACCTATGATCCCGATAGTCATCGGGAGTAATGAGCCCGACGAGCTGAAATGAAAAAAGGCAACCATTTTCATGATTGCCTTTCTGCGGAGTAGCGAGGACAGGGATCGAACCTATGACCTTCGGGTTATGAGCCCGACGAGCTACCGCTGCTCTACCTCGCGCTGTGAGGGTGCAAAGGTAGGGCAACGAATTTTCCCCACCAAATAAATATTTCGTTGTTTCAGATTTCTTTTTTGGTCATGCAGGGTGGGGTAACAACCTTATTTTTGTGTACCATGTCAAAATTTTCCGATAGCATTCAGGATGCCCACGCCAAGTTCATTGCACATCAAAAAATGTTTTTTGTGTCCACCGCACCATTGTCGGCCGATGGGCACATCAATCTCTCGCCCAAGGGACTGGACAGTTTCAGGGTGTTAGGTCCCAATAAGGTTGCTTACATGGATATAACCGGTAGCGGCAACGAAACATCGGCGCACATGCTGGAGAATGGCCGGATCACTATTATGTTCTGTGCGTTTGATGGTCCGCCCAACATTCTGAGGTTGTATGGCAGGGGGTATACGGTGCTGCCTACCCACCCTGAGTGGAACGAGCTGTCGGCCTTGTTTGGTGATCTGCCGGGTATAAGGCAGGTTATAGTTGCTGAGGTACACAAAGTGCAAACTTCGTGCGGTTATAGCGTGCCGCTCTACGCTTATGCCGGTGAGCGTGACCATGCCTGGAAATGGGTGTCGAAGAAAGGAGAGGAGGGGTTGGCCCGATATCGCAATGACAACAACCGCAAAAGCATGGATGACCTTCCCACTGCTCTTGCTCAGGAGTAGTTTCGGCTACCAAAGAGCATACTGCCGATACGAACCATGTTACCACCTTCGGCAAGTGCGATCTTGTAGTCGGAACTCATACCGATAGACTTAACCGCGAAGTGCGGTTGGTTGAAGAAGGTGGTATCGGCAAGATGGGTGAAGAAATTGCAGAGCCTGTGAAACTCGCGCCGTATCTGCGCTTCGTCGTCGGTGTTTGAAGCCATACCCATCAGCCCGCATATGCGAACGTGCTGCAGTTGCGCTTTTTGAGCGGTATAATAGTCGAGCAAGGAGAGTATCTCTTTTTCGTCCATGCCGAATTTTGTCTCTTCGTCTGCCAGGTACATCTGCAAAAGCACATCAATAGTTCGGTTGTGTTTTGCTGCCTGTTTGTTGATCTCTTCTAAAAGTCTGAAGCTATCAACAGCGTGGATCATGTGAACGAATGGTGCCAGGTACTTCACTTTGTTGGATTGCAAGTGGCCGATATAATGCCACAATATATCTTTGGGGAGTTCCTCTTGTTTGGAGACGAGTTCCTGTACGTAGTTTTCGCCGAAATGACGCTGGCCAAGGTCGTAAAGCTCCTGAATATCGGATGAGGGTTTTGTTTTAGAAACGGCCACAAGCGTAGCGCCTGCGGCCGTCATTTCTTTTGTCAATTCTTCCCACACGGGTTGGTTCACCATTTCTGTATGTGCGTTTGTTTATGGAAGTAATTTAGTTGGCATATTCGCTCATGAACTTAATGCGCATCATTTTGAGGTGCTCTATGCTCACGTCGCGATCTTTAAATTCTTCGTAGGCTTCTTCCATGTTGTCGTCGGCACTGTTGCGGAAGAAGTCGAAAATATCTTCCTGCTCATTCTCGTCCAGTTCCTGCTCGAGGCAATAGTCGAGGTTGAGTCGGGTGCCGCTGGCAACGATCGTTTCCATTTCCAGTAACAGGTCGGGCAAACTAAGTCCTTTGTTTTTGGCAATGGTCTCGAGCGGGATCTTTTT
>JBIKSN010000111.1:0-9202 GCA_044348585.1 Flavipsychrobacter sp. | reverse complement strand
AGGTCGTTGATGCTGGCAAAACGTTTTGCCATGTATCCATTCTCGTCAAACTCCCAGTTCTCATTTCCATAGGCGCGAAACCATTGCCCCGCCTCGTTGTGATATTCGTACTCAAAGCGCACAGCAATACGATTGCCGGTGTGCGCCCAGTATTCCTTCTTCAGTTTGTAGTTCTGTTCCTTCGCCCATTTATCCTTCAGAAATGCAATGATCTCGTCGCGACCACGCAGGAAAATGCTGCGATTACGCCACTCGCTATCGGGCGTGTATGCCTTTGAAACACGTTCGGGATCTTTGCTATTCCAGGCATCTTCAGCCATCTGAATCTTCTGTTTTGCAGTCTCCTCGGTAAAAGGAGGCAACGGATGTCTCGGTTCCATATTCAGTTGGTTTATAAATAATTTCGGACGGCCCTATTCATCCCGAAGCTGCTTGTCCACTTCCTCGTCATGACGACGCTCCAGCTCTTGTCTCACCTGGGTTAGATGCTCACCCAATGCGGGTTCAGGGCGTGTATCTCCCAGCAAAAGCCCCCACTGGCGCATGTGACGCGATTTATCGAAGATTATCTTTAGTACTGCCATTACCGGTATCGACAGAATCATACCCGAGATGTCGGCAAGCGCACCGCCCAGTACTATGCCCACTATACTCACGAGCGCATTAATGCGCACTTTAGAGCCAACAATACGAGGCATAAGGATGTTGTTGTCGAGAAACTGAACAAAAGCGATTGTGCCGAGTACGGCCCATATCTGCCACAGTTCCTGCGATGTCGTGAGCGTGAGCAGCACTCCTATCAGGTTACCTACAAGCGCACCTACGTATGGGATGAGATTAAGAATAGCGAATGTGACACCGATGAGGATTGCGTGCTGTATGCCAAACAATAATAGTATGCCACCCAACAAGACCGTGAGGTAAGTGATCTGAATAAGCAGGCCCAGCAAGTAGTACTTCACGATAACCTCCGTCTCATGCACCACTTCTTTTACCCGCTGGTGCTGTGTTTCATCAAACCACATGTAGATGAAATGACTGAGCAACCTGCGGTAATAGAGAATGAGGAAAATATAAATAGGCAGTAAGCCCAGAAAAATAAAGATATTGCTGACTGAGCTGAATGCGCCCCGGAAGTAGCCCGAAATATTCTCTGTCAGACCCGTCCCCTGCTGCTTTATGAGCGCCATCTGCTGCTTCATAGTAAAGTGCGTCTTAGCGCTTATCCATTCGCTCAGACTGTTCCAATGGGTAGTAAGGTTTGTTTGAATCGCATCAAGATCGCTGAGAAATCCGCCGATCTGGTACAACAAAAATGCTGTGATACCAGACGCTATGAGTAATACTAGTACTATACACAAAGCAATTGCGATAACCTCAGGTACACGATGAGCACGCAACCACCGCAGAACCGGCAAAAGCAACAGCGAAAGGAAGACGGCCATGAGCAGCGGCATAATGACACTCTGGCCCACATTGATCACAACCCCCAATGCGCACAAACCGAGGAGTTCAATGGAACGACGCACTGTAACAGGCATATCCCTCATGATAGTTCACAGATTTGATTTACTACTCCGAAAGTACAACAATAAAACACAATACGAAAACGGGATGCGCATACCTTAACAATGCCAGAAGCGGTGATGTACATTTCCAGTATGTGCTTATAAATAACGAAACCATATCTCGGTGGCACCAAAGCCATACTTACCGCTCCACTCGTTCTTGTATCGGGCCACCTCGGGCACTTTTTTCAATGCAGCATGGACTTCGTCGCGCAGCTTACCCTTGCCAAGTCCGTGTATCACCACCATTCGCTCTTGCCTGTGTACAATGGCCAGATGAATATAGCGCTGCAAAGTGCTGAGTTGTATCTGTATGATCTCGGCATTGGTGAGGCCACGGGTATTACTTACCAGTTGCTCTATATGCAGATCAAGTTCATGCACCGGGCTTTCAATGTTGCGCGTTGTTACCGGTTCCACTATCGAACGACGGACAACGGGTGTGCTTACCGGCTGTAGCTCTTCTTTTTTGGGACCGAAGCTATCTATCAGACAGTAGTCGAACGATGGACATTTTCCTGCCAGTACATCGGAAATATGGCCGAATAACTTTGCAGGTTTAATGCGCAGGGTTCCGGCTTCCTCACCGTTGTCTTCATTCTGCACATCAGTAAGCTCCCAGTTGAACCGCGGCTGATCGTTCATATCCTGATACTCTATTGTATGTAGATAAAGGTTGCCAAAAGCGTGTAATGTGCCCTCATGAAGGAATGTGCTACTCTCTTTGACACGAACATCGTAGCGGAACTTTACATTTACAGGCAGCTCATTGAGCAGATACACCTTTACGTGGCTTGCCATCTCTTCCATATCCACGGTGCGAAAAACAGGAATGAATGAGAGATAGACCCCACGCGCCAATCGTTGCGGGCGCGCCAGCGGCTTCTCTACAGGAATCTGCTCGGCCGGCAGCGGTTTCTTTTTCACCACGATCTTTTCGGTGAACCAACGGAGATAAGGATGGTCGACCTCTTCGAGGTAAACAGGAAATGCTGTACCGTTCACCTCGACTTCTATGAGTTGTTTGTCGATGAAGGCGGTGACACGACCCTCTTCTCCTGTGCGCTTCAGCACTACCTTATCCCCTATTGAAAATTTCATATCAGCCTTTGATCCTTCCGTTTATAAATTCAACCATCTTTCGCACAGCCTTGCCCCGATGGCTGATAGCGTTCTTTACCTCAGGCGACAACTCGGCGAAAGTCTGTTCGTAACCGGCCGGCACAAATACAGGATCATAGCCAAAGCCACCGGTGCCCCGTTTATGATCCAAGAGAGTACCCTCGCAAATGCCCTCGAAATAATGGACGTCTCCGTTCCATATCAGGCAAATTACTGCCTTGTAATAGGCTGCTCTGTCGGTGATACCGTGCATATTGTGCAGCAGATGCTGCAGATTGGCCTCATCGTTGCGCGCCCCCGAATAGTGGGCGCTGTCTACGCCAGGCGCACCACCAAGATGGGGCACACAAATGCCGCTGTCATCGGCAAACACACTCTTTCCGCAGAAATCATACACCGCCTTTGCCTTTGCATGCGCATTCTCTTCAAATGTGTGCCATGGTTCAGGTGTATCGTCTGTAAACCCGACGTCCTGAAGGGAAAGTAACTGCACCTGGTGCAACATTTCCTTTATCTCACGGATCTTACCCTTATTGTTTGATGCGATCACCAGCTCCATAGTAAAGACGCGGCCTTTGCCGTCACGCAAACTTACGCCTGTATTCACTAATAAATACACCGGCTGTATCGTACTTTTGTTACAGACTCAATTGCATTGGCAACCGTAACACTCATAACAGATTTTGGAGCGCATGACGCATCGGCCGGCATGACCAAGGGCGTTCTTCTGTCGGCACTGCCGGACATCCGAATTATTGATGTGAGCCACGAGATTCAACCGTTCCGAAAAGATATGGCAAGCTATGTGCTTCGTTCGTCATACCAACACTTCGCGCCGGGCACGGTTCATCTGGTTCTGGTAGATGTGTATCACGAGACTGTTCCGCGACTCGTATATGCCTATCACGATGGGCACTATTTTATTGCACCCGACAACGGGATCCTTCCCGCTGCCCTGGTAGCGGATGCATTTGACGGCAGACTTTCTTTTGAATTGCAGGCCGGGAATTCGTTCGCAGACTGGCTGTCGGCAGCAGCAAGATGCATATCTATGATCTCAGACGGTGTCGTTGACCAACTACCATCCATTCGCCTTTCGGTTATGGAAACGGCCGAAAAGAAGAATGAAGAGACACAGGGAGAATATGATGTAGAAGTGCAGTATGTAGATCACTTTGGAAATGCGGTCACCAACCTGCACCGGGGATACTTAGAAAAAATGAGCCCCGGAAACCGCTTCCGGTTGGATATAATGCACGTAACGGAATTGAATACCATTTCTGAAAGCTACACCGATGTACCACCCGGAGAGCTACTATGCCGATTCAACAGAAACGGTCTGTTGGAGATCTGTGTGAATCAGGGCAGTGCCGCCAGCCTGTTCGGACTAAGAACGGGAGGCCAGAATAATTACCTTAAAATAAGATTTGAATGATAGTACGTATAGTCCAAATGACCTTCCGGGCTGACAAAACAGACGAATTTGTAGCGATGTTCAACGAACGAAAGGATCGCATCCGTCATTTTGCCGGTTGCACCCATCTGGAGTTGTGGCAGGACAAAAAACAACCTGAAATATTTTTCACGTACAGCCATTGGGAGTCAGAGACCGCTTTGGACCACTACCGCTTTTCAGAATTCTTCAAAGAAACCTGGGGGCTCACGAAGGCCATGTTTGCTGCTCCGCCTCAGGCGTGGAGTGTATTGCAGCGATATGATGTAGCGTAAATAGTTCACAATGCCTCAAACACTCAAAATTGTCACGTGGAATTGCAACGGAAAGTTTCGTGAAAAGTATAAAGAAATAGTGCAACTTAATGCGGACATCTACATTATTCAAGAATGTGAAAATCCGGTTCTTACAAACAACGACAACTACAAAGCATGGTCACAACACCATATATGGGTTGGGGAAAATAAAAATAAGGGGCTCGGTGTATTCTTCCGGGAAGACCTGAAAATCAAACCACTGGAATGGGATTCGGTGGGACTAAAATATTTCATTCCGTTCTGCATTGGCAAAGAAATAGTTGTAATTGCAACGTGGTGCCATCATGCCAACTCTCCAACTTTTGGCTACATCGGGCAACTTTGGAAATATCTTCAGCTGCATAAAGCCAAAATAATCAAAGGTATTGTCGCAGGTGACCTAAACAGTAATGCAATTTGGGATAAATGGGACAGATGGTGGAATCATAGTGATGTTGTGCAAGAACTATCAACTGACGGTATTTATAGTATGTATCACACCTTAACAAATGCCGAACATGGGAAAGAAAGTACCCCGACTTTCTTTCTTCAGAAAAATCCGCAAAAACCCTATCATATTGACTACGTTTTTGCAAGCAAGATTTTGATTCCTGAAGGTAGTTCTAATATAGAAATTGGGGAAAGGGAAGAATGGATAAAATGGAGCGACCACATGCCCATTACTGCAACTTTAGTTATTTGATGTAGACATTTACATACCCAACTTAGCCCTAAGTGGCGCAGGCACTTCCATACCTTTCTGTTGCATACTTTTTATAAGACCCCTTGCTCTGTCTGGTTGTTGGGTTTCAACGTACAACAGCAGCAGATTGTTATGTGCCATAGGATTGTAGGGGTCGCGCTGCAGGTAACGCTCCAGATAGCTTATGGACGCATTCAGATCCTTTTTCTCCATTGCTACACGGGCTAGGAGAAAATCGCACTGCACATAGTCTGATATCTTTTTCTCTTCCAACAAATACGCTTCTGATGCCAACACAGAATCCTTGCGCTGCAACATCTCGGCCATGTAAAAGTTGAGATATTTCTCTTTAGGGTTTAACTTATATGCCTTGCGGAACAATTGCTCTGACCTTGCGTTTTCAGTTTTATCGAGGCGCGCGGCCAGCATCATATTGGCATAGGCCGAATTGGGAGATGTCTCAGCAGCACTCGTCCAAAAGGTCAGCGGATCGGAGAAGTTGTATTGATGGCGCACATTCAGCAACGCCAAAACACCACACAATACACCAATAAGCATGGCACGCTGTTTTTCGGAAAATCTGTTGTGCAGCAAGGCTGTGTGCGGCAAGGCCAGCAGAATACCTATAGCTGGCAAATAGAGCCTGTGTTCGAAGGTCTGTTGATTAAGTGCGGCAGGAACCAGCAAAGCCGGCATGAGGAACAATAAGAAGATGCCAAGGGATGCCGCCAGTGCCTTAAGTGATTCAGAACTACGGCTTGGCGAAAGGACAACCAGAGCACCCAACAAAACGATTCCCATCAAACCGAAATACAAAACGGTATCCTCCTGAGTGGGGAACACACTTTGATTCACCGGCAACATGATCTTTCCGATGTATTGGATAATAACCGGTAAACGGTGCACCATATCGCTGAAGCCAGCAGCAGAACCTATGCCCGATGCCTGAATTGTTGCGGCCGACCGTGCGGCATACCATATAAAAAAACAACCGGCCCACACGCCATACTGAACGAGCATGTTCTTATCATTCCAGCGCACGCCCTTGTACAGCACCAACAAACAAAAAGCGGCAGGTGCGGCAAATACAGCGGTCTCCTTGGTGAAGAACGCCAGCAAGAGAAATACCCCCGACAGTAGCAACGACTTAGCTCTGCCCGATTCGGCATACGCCAGCGAGTGAGACAAAAAAGGGACCACAAATAGCGCCAGCAGCGTATCATTCCGTCCCGGTATCCAGGTCACCGCCTGGGTCAGCACGGGATGTATCGCGAAAATAACCGAGAGGTAAAATGAATTGGTGGCTGTTATGCCTACACGAAGCAATAATCTGTATAGAGCTACTACTACACCCATATGCAGCAACACATTCACCAAGTGATATCCGAAAGGTTCATCTCCGCTCATCTGGTAATTGAGGATCATCGCATCGGAGAACAACGGGCGATAGTAGGGGTCTTTTACCGCATCGAATAATCCCCTTGAAAATGCAGCTATGAGATTCGAAGTATCCTCATTAAACGACCTGAATTCTTTGATGAATATCGTGTCATCTAATTCGGTAAAACCCAACGACAATGAGGGCAGGTAAACAATTAGAACTGCAGCAATAAGCAGCAACACCGGATATGGAATACGAAATCCGCCGCCCGCATCTGCAGTAGTTCGTTGCGTAGTCTGGTCAGTGCCCCCCGACTGTTTGGTTTTATTCTTACTCACAATAAAAGGTATACGAACAAATGTATTAAACGGTAGCGACACGCACAACAGCATTCTACGCATAAAAAAAGCCGGCAAGAATATTGCCGGCTTTTCCTGAAGACTTTATTCAATTAGTCTGCTATTGTGATCCTTGCAGTATGCCTGCTACCGTCAGCAGCTATTGCTGTCAGCAGATAAACACCTGCAGGCTCATTCAGAGACACATTTACGTTTGTATTGTTCACCGCAGTGAATTCTTTTACTGTCTGACCTGCGATGTTAGTGATCACCACTTTAGCCTGCTCGTTAGCAGCACCAGAGATCTTCACTGTGAGTGTACCCTGAGATGGGTTAGGGAACACATTGAGAGAAGTACCCTCAGCAGTTACACCATTAACACCTGAACTTGAACCGTGAAGCGCAACTGTGAATGTTTTGGTAGTTGATCCGCAAGTGTTGGTTGCAACATAAGTGAATACAGAGGTACCTGTGTCGATCACAACGAAGAAGCCATAACCGATGAGCGGAGTCATTGCCATGTTGTTGGTTGACCAAGCACCACCTGCAGGAGAGCCGATGAGTGTATAAGAACCACTGAGCGCAACTGAGGCAGGGCCTGTGATAGTTACGTCAGGACGATCGTTAACGTAAACCGGCTTCTTGATAGAAGAACGTCCGAACGCGGTAGTTACATAATATACCACAGTGTCTTTACCACGCTCTACACCGGTAACCCTACCCGTTGTATCATTGAACAATGCAATTGTAGCAAGTGTGTCTTGCAGGCTAACCCATGTACCACCTGCAACGGACGCATCAAGAGAAATTGTAGACCCTACGCAAACTGTATCAGGACCTGTGATAGCACCTGCATTTGGAAGAGGACCAACGTGCATAGGAGAAGTAGCAGACGTAGTTCCGCATGTGTTGCTAACAGTGTAAGTAACTGAAGTCACACCGGTATCAATTCCTTTGATAGTGCTTCCAGTTGTGAACTTAGCGATCATAGTATCAGCAGATACCCATGCACCGCCCGGAGTAGTGTTAGTAAGAACGAGGAAAGAATCAATACCTACGCTGTCGTTACCGCCTATAGCCGCAACAGGAACCTCAACAGTGATTGTGTGTGTTGCATATGCAGCACCGCAGCTGTTTGACCTGTAGTACGAGATCACTGAAGTACCCTGTGCAGTACCCGTAACAAAACCAGAAGCATCAACTGGTGCCACTGATGGTGTGCCGCTAAGCCACATACCACCCGAAACAGAAGAAGTAAGATGTATCCATGATCCTGAGCAAAGCGCAGATGCACCTGTGATGGTACCGGTTGAAGGCAACACCTCTACAAACACTGATTTGGTAGAAACTATAGAACCACATGCATTAGTGAAAGTGTGTGTCACAATATCAGAACCTGCAGTAACACCGGTAGTAGCACCACTTGGCGCAACCACCACGTTTCCTGATGCTGTAGACCAGGTAGCAGTTCCGATGCTATTGTTATTAACCAGCGTGATCACGTTACCCACACATACGTGAGTAGGTCCGGTTGTTACTGAGAACGTTACAACTGTATCTACCCTTGAGTTTGCTTTTGAGGTTGAAAGACCACAAGTGTTGGTTACTGAATATTTGATAGTGTCAATACCAAACGCACGCCCTTCAAGAACGCCGAGCGGACTAACAGTATCTATCGCGTGATTCACATTGCTCCATGAACCACCGGCAACTGAACTGGTTAGCGTGATAGTACCACCTACACACACAGGAACCATTCCGCTGATAACGCCGGCAAAAGCGGTATCAACCGTAAGCATTGCGGCGGCAGATGTATCTTTACCTGTACCGTTAGAAACGATAGCACGGTACCAATAACCATTCTTTGCAACTGAAGGAATCACAGCAAGTGTATCATTGGTGGCCCAGAAATACGCTGCACCGTTAAACACAGTATCCCATGATGTACCCGCATCGTCGGAAAATTGCCACATGAATGAAAGAGGCGTTGCACCGGTTGCCACAACGCGGAAATAAGTAGTGTCGTGCGCACAAATGGTGCTGTTGGAAGGGTCTGTAGTTACCACCGGAGCCTGTGCATTAGCTTTTGCAGCGAAAAGACTGAGACAGAACGCCAGCAGACTAGATAAGTAAACACTTTTTTTCATGTTCGTTATTTTATTTTTCCTATGTATTAAGTAATCATCACCCAATTGTTATAGAATTAACATACTAGGCTCTGTTTCAGATAACAATAATCAGGCAAATCTAATCATTTCAAATCAAATTTTAACAATGCCTGTATTGCAATATTCATATAATTTGTTCAATTATGCGAAATACAAATGCATCTCATACAGGC
>JBIKSN010000110.1:0-9207 GCA_044348585.1 Flavipsychrobacter sp. | reverse complement strand
CCATATTACTTCCTGATAAACGTATCGCGCCTTCTTTTATTGTTTCTTCTCAATACAAGGGCAGGGATCATCCCTGCCCTCATAAGTTCAATATCTGAGATGATAATTATCCGTTTGCTTTCTGCATGTCTTCTACTATCAGCGAGCTAACCCCGGTATTGGAGAAACCGCCGTCGTGGAAAAGATTCTGCATGGTCACCATGCGGGTATAGTCGCTGAAGAACATCACGCAGTACTTAGCGCAGTCCTCCGCACTGGCATTACCCAGCGGCGACATCTTATCGGCATAGCTGTAGAACACATCAAAGCCCGATACACCCGAACCTGCTGTAGTTACGGTTGGCGACTGAGATATCGTGTTCACACGCACTTTTTTCTTGAAACCGTAATGGTAACCAAAGCTGCGGGCAATGCTTTCCAGCACCGCTTTCGCGTCGGCCATATCATTATATCCCGGGAAGGTACGCTGGGCGGCTATATAGCTCAGCGCCACTACCGATCCCCATTCGTTGATCGCGTCCGCCTTCATGGCCGCCTGCAGCACCCTGTGCAGCGACAACGCTGATATGTCCAGGGTCTTAAGGAAGTTCTCGTGATTGCTTTCTGTATAAGGAATTGTCTTGCGCACGTTTGGCGACATACCTATCGAGTGCAGAATGAAATCCACCTTGCCTCCCAATATCTCCATGCTCTTTACCATCAGCGCGTCCAGATCAGCGTCCGACGTTGCATCGGCAGGTATCACCTGTGCGTTGCATTGTGCAGCCAGTTCATTGATCTTACCCATGCGCAGTGCTATCGGCGCGTTGGTCAGCACTATCTCAGCACCCTCCGCAACAGCCTCCAGTGCGGTTTTCCATGCAATTGAGCGTTCGTCCAGCGCTCCGAAAATGATCCCTTTCTTTCCTTTAAGCAATTGATTTGCCATATATTCAATTAAATAATTACCAAATGTTATTTGACCATAAACCCCAAACCCCTTACAGGGGATTGGGGTAATGCAATATTATGAAGACCGTTCAGAACTATACGACCCTAGTAAGTCTCGTATTGAATATCATACACCGTGATAAACTTGTTCAGCACACTATCCACCTCCTCAACACGTGTCTGAGTGATCTTGCTGAAGGCATCTATGTTGTAGTAGATAGACGCGCTGCGGTTGCGTGACGTTACCGATTCAACCAGGTGTGCATTCTGGAATATGTTACGTCCGAACATAGTGAAAGACTCCAGTTGCAGCCAATCGCCTACGCGGTTTGCTTTTTCTGTGTAGAAATGGTAGCCTTCATTCACCCAAGTAAGGCCCGGGTACATAAGACTGTCAGCCTTGTTCACTGTGTCCTTTGCATAGATATAGGTCTGCAGGTAAGTGTTGGTGCGGTTGTGTACGAGGTTGTTATACTGATACAGGAATGCCGTATCTGTCTTCTTAGGGTAGGTCAGTATCTTCATCATCTTCAGCGGAAGTGTCATACCGTCAAGTGTGATGTTCAGGTTTCCGTCGTGCGAATGTTTCAGGAAGTCGCCGTTCACTGATGTGTACTTAGAGAAATCGGTAACAGTAATGTTCCTGTAGCTGGTACCCACACGTGTGGCACGGGTCATCAGCCGGCCCAAGTACTCGTACGAAGTGATCATGTTAGGCGTGTACGACTTGATCACCATGCCTTCGTTGTTCAACTTGAAGGTATCCATTTCAGTAATGACGTTCGTAAGCAGGTTCACCGTCTTCTTGACAACCGTATCAGGCTTTGTGTAATCGAACGTGATGAACTTATGTATCTCAAAAGAGTCGTTGCCGGTATAAGTGATCTTCACCAGGCGGTTCAGATTATCGTAGTAAAACCTGAAGTTCTCCGTGATCTTACTCAGTTCGCCATTCACAGCCGGATTGGCCCACTGTATGGTGGTGATCTTGTTATAAGACAACATCCGCTCATTGTTGGGGGTAGGTGCATTGGAATGAACGGGCTTTTTACACGATGTGCCTACAACGGACATTCCCATAACAAGGGCAACAACGTATAGTAAAAAACTATTTCTCATACGGAGATTTTTAACATTAGAAACGTAAAAATAGTAAATACACATCAATAGTCAATCAATACTTCAAAAAATCAGACCCCTCATTTTTCGCCTCAATCCGCTCCATTTCAGCCTTTTCCCGTCACAACTTGCCAGCCATTTCCCTCAGCAATGCCGCCACACCCGCCACACGGTTCAGCGTCACTGCCTCCGGGCTATCAAACACATCATGATAATATCCCATACCCCCGTTCGAATAGAAGAAGAACGCCGGCACTCCTGCCTCGGTAAAGTGGTAGTGGTCGCTGTTGGCGGCCTTACCCCTGCTTTTGACCACCGGCAGATACCCGCCCCTGCTGTTCACCTCCTGCATCCGCGCAAATGTGGTGGGGTATTCGGACGCATTCACCACGGTAACCCCGTCGGTCGCGTCGCCCATTATGTCCACGTTCACCACAAAACGCACCTTGCTCAGCGGCACCACCGGATACTTTACATAATACTCCGACCCCAGCAAACCGGCTTCCTCCCCGCTGAAGGCGATAAACAACAGGGTGTACCGTTGCGGATGTGCTGCAAACCACCGGGCAAGCCACAGCAACATGGCCGTCCCGCTGGCGTTGTCGCTGGCACCCGGGAAAACCGCCGACCCCATCTTGCCCAGATGGTCGTAGTGGGCCGAGAAAATGATCACGCTGTCCGACCCTGAGCCCGGCACCATACCTATTATGTTGTCACAATCGTGCTGCTCCTCCGTTGCCGCCACCGTTGCCGATACCGGCGTACCCACCGGCGGCACTGCCGTATCGGGTATATTGAAGACCGTCGCCTTCATCTGCCCCGGTGCTACCGTCCACATCAGCCTGCCATGCTCCGGCATCAGGTAGCAACCTGCCGGCAGTAGCTGTGCAAACAATTGCACGGGCACTCCCACATGGCGGCAAAAGCTATCGGCATGTTGCACCAGCCACACTGTCGACCGGTCCAGTTGCGCCAGTGCAGCCTTCATGTCTGCCGTCCGGGTGATACCCGCAAAGTCGGCCACCTTCAGCGGCAGGTCCCTCACGGTTATGGGGCTGCTTGCCGCATCCACCAAGTACTCCCCGCCTGTCTTCAACTTCTTGCCATCATAGGCAAGCGACACGTCACCAGGAAACGTATTGACCGGTACCGAATAGTGCTGCCGGTAATTGCGCAGCGGCCGCGGGCTCTTCAACCCCGCAGCCTTGAACTCAGCGGCAATATAGTCAGCCGCCCGCTCCAGTCCACCATCCACATATCCGCGACCGGCCATTTCAGGCGCAGCCAGTGCATTTATATGTTGGTGCAGCAAGGCCTTTATCTCATTACTGTCGGTTTGGGCGTGCACCGCTATCACGGGCCACGCCAGCATCATCAGCAAACGTTTCATGAACAATATTTGATAGTGAATGTACTACCTGAACGCGGAGAACGGCACATCTGCCACCTCATAACTTTTGTCGCGCCAGTGGTAGTGCCACCACTCGGTGGGTACAAAGTTGAAGCCGTGTTTCCACATCACCCCCTTCAGCAGGCGCCGGTTGTCCAGCACCCTTTGCGGCAGGTAGGCAAATGAATGATGGGCGGTATCGGTGAAACTATCGTAACCCGTGCCCATATCCAGTTCCTTGCCCGTCTTCAGGTCCACAAGGGTGATGTCCACGGCAATGCCGCGGTTGTGGTGACTGCCCTTTCTGGGGTTGGCGGTGTAGCGCCTGTCGGTGGTGTGCCGCCACAGCGAGCACGTTACGCTGAAAGGGCGGTACGCGTCATATACCTTCAGCCCAAGCCCCTTCGTGGCCAGTTCAGCCTGCACCTTCTTCAGCGCGTTGGCGGGTGCCGCCCGTAGCAGCAGCACATGATCGGTGTACAGAATCCTATGCGTAAAATTGTTGGTAGTGGCGTAGCGTATGTCGGCCACAATGCCGGGTATCAACTGCTGCACCGGCACAAACTGCGCTCCTTCCCTCCCCTTTACCGATGCCTCCAACGATCGTATGTCCGACACAACGGGTGCATCGCAATGGCAGGGAGTCACCTGCGCCCCTGCGGCAATCGAGCACAACAAGCATATCCACAACAGATGCCGCATCAGACGAACAGGGTGGTTATTTCAGCTCTTCATATTCTATGTAGTCGCCGTCCTTCTGCACTTTCTGCTGCACCGGCTGCGACTGCTGCCTGTTCATCTGCTGCTCCATTTCCTCCATTTGCGCGCGCATGCGGCGCATCTGGCTGCCGGTAGCCATGGTTATGCGCAATATAGGCAACAGAAACTCCAGCACCACGCGCAGAACGATCATTATTATGATGACCCAGACGATCAGACGTATCATGCGGTAAAGGTAGGCGTTTACCCCTTTTTCACGAAAAAACAACTGTTAAATACGTCCATATGCCTGTTTATTATCCTTAATTTGCCGGTCTTACCAAACCACCGTTTCCCTTTATGGCCTGGCTTAGGCTCATGCGCTGGCAAAACCTTGTCATCATCGCCCTCACACAATTGCTGGCGTGGTGGTGTGTGGTGCTGCCGCAGGGTCCCGCCTTGCTCACACTGCCGCATGCGCTGCTGCTGGTGGCATCTACGGTGGTCATTGCCGCTGCCGGCTACATCATCAACGACTACTTCGATGTGCGCATAGACCAGATGAACCACCCCGAGACCGTGGTGCTCGGCAAGACCATCGCACGCAAAACCGCCATCAAGGCACACATTGGCATGAACATTGCCGCCCTGCTGCCCGCCGCCTGGCTGGCGCATATTGCCGGCCATCACGAATGGGTGGCGCTGCAACTCTTCTGCATTGCCATGCTATGGTTCTACTCCACCAGCTACAAGCGGCAGTACATGACCGGCAACGTCATTGTAAGCCTGCTCACCGGCCTCACCATCGTGGCCCTCTTCGTGTACGAACCAGCACTGCAACGGCTAGCCAAACTGCCGCTGGCACAAATGAGCCGCCACGCCATCCGCTCATCGCTGCCCGTGTGGATCCTCCTGGTCTATGCCGGCTTCGCCTTCCTCCTCACCTGGATCCGCGAGATAGTAAAAGACATGGAAGACATGGAGGGCGATGCCGCCGAGGGCTGCGTCACCATGCCCATCAGCCGCGGACTCGGTTATGCCACCGGCTTTGCCACCGTGCTGGCCGTGGCCGCTATGGTGCCGCTGGTAGCCGGCGCCGTGGTGCTGCTGCGCTATGGCTACCTGTTGGTGGCCGGCTACGCGTTGGCGCTGCTGGCACTTCCGTTGGCCGCCTGGGTGTGGTATCTTCGCCGCGGACCGGCCACACCGCAGCACTACCACTCCTGCAGCCGCCTGCTCAAGATCATCATGGTGTGTGGCGTTTGCTCGCTCCTCATCTACAAATTCCAATAACTCATGCACAAACTCATACTTGCTTCTCAGTCGCCCAGGCGCAAACAGCTCATGGAAATGGCCGAGCTTGAATTTGAGGTAATCGTTACCGATACCGACGAGACCAATCCGCCCGGCATGCCCGGCCACGAGGTACCCGCCTTTCTGGCACGCAAAAAGGCCGATGCCATTGCCCACCTGCACCCGCAGGCCACCATCATCGCCGCCGACACCGTTGTGCTGCTCGATGACCACATTCTGGGCAAACCTGTCGATGCTGCCGATGCCGCCCGCATCCTCGGCATGCTCTCCGGCCGCATGCATACGGTAGTTACAGGTGTCTGCATCCGCAGGGGCACACACGAAGATGTTTTCTCTGTGACCACCGAGGTCCATTTCCGCCATCTCTCCCCCGCGCAGATACACCACTACATAGAACGCTACCGCCCCTACGACAAGGCCGGCGCCTACGCCATTCAGGAGTGGATAGGTGTGACCGGCATAGAAAAGGTAAACGGCGACTACTACAACGTCATGGGCCTGCCCATAGGCGAAGTGATACCAAGACTGGCCCGCCAGACAACTTAGTGTTATCAAATCGCCACGTTCCTGCGCATTTTTTTATTCTGCGCAGTTCTGCGCTAACTGATTGATCATCAATAAAAAGGTGGGAAGTGAACCTTCCCACTGCTTCCCAAAACTGCGCAAAAACTGCGCACTTCTTCTCACTATGAGAAGTAGGATTTTTCATAATACAATCAATGCAACCCAGTTTTTCTACCACTTCTATTCAAGGTACTACGGTGCAGAAAAACCGGCAAAAGAAAGTTTTATGGTAATGCGTTTTTTGTAGTGTGATAGAAAATATCTGGGAAGGATAAGTTATTTGGCTGGGGCAAGATGACGACGTTCTGAAAAAGGGTTTCATTTTGAGTTCCGGATGTCCAGCGGAACATCGGCAACAACCATATCGCAGTCGTTTTTATTCTGCTGCAATTCTGATTGTATATCTTTGATAAATGGATAAACCAATAGAAGTTGACTATCACACAAAAGCCAACATGGACTTGGTGTATCATCTTGATAACATAGAATACAAGTTTGCGTACAATGCGATGTATCAGAAAGTAATACTTACTGTTACGGTGCATAGAAAAGAGGTGACGAAAGATTATCCCGTGGAGTATTTTCTTGACCTATTAACCGGCGCTTACTATGTTGAGATTTCAAAACTCAATGACATAAGTAAGAGGTTCAAACTGATATACGATTGTAAACACAAATTACTTGGCTACATAGAACGTGCGAACATGGCTATGAGGCATAACATAGATCCGACGCTGGTTTATGATTTCACTCAGCAAATTGACAGGATAAACTCTGAAATAGAGCGATTGAAAGTACAACTAGACTTAAACAAATATGACCTAGAAGTAAAAAAATTGAGATTAGAAACCAGAAACTACAAGGAATACCTGTACATTATCACTGCCTGCACTTTGCTTTTTACAGCGTTCTTTTCTTTTGATAAATGTAAAGTCGGATCTAGCCAGCTTACACAACAAAACACCACAATTAATAAACCAGCGATCCATTATGATTCAAGTAACAGACCAAGAATTTTACCATATACACAGAATAACCGATAATTCAGGAAATAGGAACAAATATTCTGACCAATGGCAAGTTGGCAATAGACTTGATTTCGGGCAATCTACGAACCTTTTACACGACAGAATATTTAATCCTTCTATTGATTTCAATTATGAAAAGGAACATTTGAAATGGTTGTTGAGAAGATATAATGCGAATGGCACACCGACAGAAAAGAGACAATTACAAATTGGCTTCTTTCAGGAAAGTATGTTGTTTAAGTATTTGCAACTAGCCCGTGAAATGACATTGGAGGAAGTGAGACTATCACAATTTGCGGATAAGCCTTCCAGATTGTACGGAATTTGGCTTTCTGATCTTGATACCTTAAAAAAATGGTCAAATATTTTACCAAAGAGTCGTTTTCCGAAGAAGCTTTTCCAAGTAACATTCACTGGTAAATTACACAAGGGGGATGAACGCTGGATAACGAATAGATCTTTGTCGTTCCAATCCTACTATAAAAATGCAGTCGGCTACTGGCAAGGGCAACCGCAATCAAAAAGAGGTAAACCCACTACAGAATATGTTGGTGAGGGTACCCTAACGATTGTGAAAGAAATCATGTGAATTTGAGGTACAGAGATTGTAACTATTTTTTGACGATGGCTTTCTTAATTTTATGAAATGAATAATCCGAAATTAGAAGCAGTCAAAGGGCAAATTATCTGGAGCGACAAGAATAAAAATATTGCAGGTATACCTACTCATAATATTGTCTATTTATCACCGGGAGAGGATGCTCATACATTTATTGGTGCAATGATAACGCACTCTCCATATTTCGGGAATATACCAATGGCAGCAGAACATTTCATAACACCTGATGTATCCAATGGTTTCACTGTTTGTTTTGATAATAGTTTTGTGGTAAACAATCTGTTGCTTAAACTAATGGATTGGGCACCATTTAATGTAGTAGGTATGTTATCAGAAGCGGGTATTAAATTCCTTGAATTAAACATCGGCGGTACACCACCAAAGTTCTTTCCGAAAAATGCAGTTATCTAATTAGTGTTCAAAAAGGATTTCATTCTTCACCGCCCATTCATTTAGTCGATTCCAGATGTTGCATTTACTCGTGGAGAAATTACAGTTGGTAGACTAGGATTTAGCCTGTTCTAATATTTCATGTCCTCGTTTAGCCAATTGTACATTGTGTCATTGGTATGTCCTTTTATATCCCACTGGGCATCGGCATCCTGTATCGCCTTGGCAGCGAAGTATTTTGCGAGATACCGTTTGATATTCAACAGATCCGCCTCAGCAATATCAGAAGAATACAACTTCAGTAATTCCTGTTGAATATTACTCAATGATGTTGCAGCCATATCAAATATTATTCTACATTAAAGTTACGATTTTATCAGCAACAGTATACGCCACCCGTTACTCCAAATGTTAGCGTCAATGCTTGCCAATGCCTTTATTCGACCTCACCCTGTCCTTTGATGAAGGGTGGGGTGAAGTTTCTGTCACACTGCAAAAAACGCACTATCATAGAACTTTCTTTTGCCGGTTTTCCTCCCCCTCTGTAACTTGAGTAGAAGTTGAAAAAAATGGTGGCAATTGGCATACATGGCAATTTTATCTCACTTCTCACCAGCGCATCTGGTGCGCAAAAGTGGGAAGCAGGTGAGAAGTAGTGCGCAGTTTTTGCGCAGTTTTAGCCTGTCCCGAAAGCATTCGGGAGGAAGCAGATTGCGCACCCGCTTCCCACATTTTTATTGACTATCAATGAGTTAAGGTAAGCTTGCCTGCCGATAGGCAGGAATGACGAAAAAAGAAAAAAACTGCGCAGTGGGAAGCAAAAGGCACAACCATTTCACGGTGAGCAATACCGAACGGCACAAAAAAGGGGCGCTGATAAAAGCGCCCCGGTATGCATGTGTATGGAGTATGTAAACCCGTTTACTTGTTCTTGTTCTTGAACTTACGGTTCTTATTATAGTTGTTGCCGCCCTGTTCGTTGCGGAAGTTGTTACCGCCCTGCTCGTTACGGAAGTTGTTGCCGCCCTGCTGATTGTTGCGGTTTCCGCCCTGGTTGTTGTTCTTGAAGTTGCGGTTGTTGTTGTTATTGTTGCGCTGCTTGAAGTTGCGGTTGTTGTTGCCGCCCTGCGGGTTGGTATCAAAGGTCACTTTGT
>JBIKSN010000109.1:0-9211 GCA_044348585.1 Flavipsychrobacter sp. | reverse complement strand
AACCCTCTTCCGGGCATGATAGTAGGCAGCAGCACAGTATGTGTTGGCGCTACGGCTACGTTGTCTGACACAACAGGTGGTGGCGGTCTATGGACCATGACGCCGGCAACAGTTGCAACAATAGGCGGATCAACGGGCACGGTAACAGGTGTAGCGGCAGGTGCGGCTACGGTTACGTACACGTTGTCAACGGGATGTCGTCGCACACGTTCAATGACAGTACTGGCCTCACCAACAGCGATCACGGGCAACCTGACACTGTGTGTAGGTAATACTACGACACTGGGCTCAAGCCCTACGGGTCTTACATGGAGCAGCAGCGATGTGAGCATAGCACCGGTGAGCACAGGCGGTGTTGTATCTGGTTATGCAACAGGCATGGCAACGATATCGTACACGAACGCATCAGGCTGTTCACGTACGGCGGTAGTTACAGTTAACGCGGCATTGCCTGCGAACACGAGCAGCACAGGTGCTATGAGTGTATGTCAGGGCACGACGATAACACTGAGCAATACAGTGAGCGGCGGTACATGGAGCAGCGCAAGCAGCGCGATCGCATCAGTGGGCAGCGGCACAGGTATCGTAACGGGCGCAACAGTAGGATCAACGAACATCACGTATTCGTTGGGCACAGGCTGTCGCAGCATCAGTAGTGTAGCGGTTAACGCGGCAGCACCTGCGATCAGTGGTACGAGCAGCGTATGTGAGGGCTCTACTGTAACGTTCACGGCAGCAGGTACGGGTTCATGGAGCAGCGCGAACAGCTCAATAGCGGATGTGACATCAGGTGTAGTATCGGGCGTAAGCGCGGGCAGCACCATGATCACATATACACTGGCAAGCGGCTGTTACAGCACGAAGTCTATATTGGTGAAAGTAACGCCTGTTATCAGCGCACCATCTACGATGACAGTAGGCGACACGCTTACAGCATTGTCGAGTGTGAGCGGTGGTACCTGGAGCAGCAGCGCGGGAGGCGTAGCGGGAGTAATATCTACTACAGGCTTCATCACTGCGGTGAGTGCAGGCTCAGCTACGATCAGCTTCACGGCATCCTCAACGGGCTGTGTAGGCTCAACGGGCATCTACGTGATGAATGCGGGCGAGAGCAAGCCTGGAATGTCTAATGTTAATGCATCAGCGTTCAGTCTGCATCCAAACCCTACGGTAGGGTCACTGACGATCAACACAACAGTTGATGGTCGTATGACAGTGATGACGATCGACGGACGTACGGCGGGCAGCTACGAGCTGACGGCAGGTGCTAACGCGATACAGTTGTCATCAGACCTTGCAGCGGGTGTGTACATGTGCCAGTTCATGGGCACCGATGGCAGCACGCAGCAGGTACGCATGGTACTGCAACGATAATACATTGAGGATCAATTTCAGCCTGTGCGCCCCGGTCTCTAAGCCGGGGCGCACTTTTTTTATCCGCCCGCTATAAAGAAAACGGATATGCCCATAAATCGGGGGGCGGGTGGAGCAAGTGTATATTTGCTACCTTTAGCAAAAACCAGCCGGCTTATGAAAGACAGTATCTGGAATCAGGTGCTTACTTACTTCTACCTCCGTAAGCGAGATCCGAATGCTCCCAAGACGCTCGACCTGAAGTTCATGCACGGAATGAACCGCATTTCGCTGTTCATGTTCCTGTTTGCGGTCATTGTGATGATCGTGCGGTTGTTCCGCCACTGATCTATGCCGTAACGTGCAGTGTTACTTCAAAAATGGTGCCGTTTGGGCTGTTGTCGCGGATGGCTATGCTGCCACTGTGCTGGTTTACGATCTTTCCGGCGAGGTACAGTCCCAGTCCCGTGCCCTTGCTTTTGCGGCTCTCTTCGTTGCCTATACGGTAGAACTTATCGAAGACCCGCTTCTTTTCGCCGTCGGGAATGCCCGGACCTTCGTCTGCCACACTTACTATTGCAGTACCATCTTCGTTTCGTGCCAGCGATATGCGGATGGGCTTATCCTCGGGTGTGTACTTGATGGCGTTCTCTATAAGGTTGTTGATGGCTATTCGCAGCATGGCCTTGTCGCCGGTGCTCTTGCAGCCGCTTGTTACATCTTCCTCAAACTTGCGGTTGTAGCGTCCCGCGAAGTCAGAGACCACGTCTTCCATCATGGCCGACAGGCTGAAAGACTCCATGGCGGGTTTGTACTGGCGCCCTTCTATCTGCGACGCGAACAGCAGGTTGTTGCACAGGTCATTCAGCCGGTTCGATTCTTTGATGCAGCGGTCTATGAGCAGGTTGCGCTTCTCTTCATCCAGCCTGTGTTTTTCCAGTGTCTGCAGGTTCAGCTTTATGGCTGCAATGGGCGATTTCAGCTCGTGTGTCACTGCCAGCATGAAGTTGTTCTGCTGTTTGGATACCAGTATCCGTCGGGAGAAAGAGCCGTACACTACAGCCGCGCCTATCAGTATCACGATAAGGAAGGTGGCGCCCTCTGCAATGTACTGCCTGGTGCGGGAGTCCAGCTTCTCCTTCAGCATGGTCATCTCGTGGTGGTAGATGTTGGGCAGGCGGGTACTGTCTATCTGGTTGCGCAGGGTGGTCACCTCTTGTGCATAGATGCGCCCGCTTTGCCGTTGCAGGCTCATCTCCCAGAAGACGAGTGCCGCAATGATGTAGGCAAGTATGAGTACATATATGGAGGTGAATACACGCATGTGTTGGTTGTTTTAGTAGTTGCGCAGCGCACGCTGATACATCTGAATGGTGTTCTCGAGTCCGTAGTAGAGCGCGTCTGCAATGAGGGCATGGCCTATGGACACTTCTTCCAGCCCCGGCACCATGCGGGCGAAGTAGCCCAGGTTGTCGAGGTCGAGGTCGTGGCCGGCGTTGATGCCCAGCCCGCAACGGGTGGCCGTTTGTGCTGCCGTTACGTAGTTGGCAATGGCAGCCTCGCGGTTGGTGTGGTAGTGCTGCGCGTAGCTTTCGGTGTACAGCTCTATGCGGTTGGTACCGGTATCGGCGGCGGCTTCTATGATGCTGACTACCGGATCGGTGAAGATGGACACACGGATGCCCGCCTTGCTGAACACCTCTGATATATCGCGCAGGTAGCGTTGCTCCTTTATCGTATCCCAGCCGTGGTTGGAGGTAAGCTGTCCCGGGTCATCGGGTACCAGGGTCACCTGCGCGGGCTTCACTTCCAGCACCAGCTGCACAAACTTGTCCTCCTTGGGGTTGCCCTCAATATTGAACTCGGTGGTGATGATGCCTGCGATCTCGCGCACATCGCTGTAGCGGATATGGCGTTCGTCGGGGCGGGGATGCACGGTAATGCCATCGGCGCCAAACCGCTGGCAATCTATGGCTGCCTGCAGCACACTTGGGCGACTGCCCCCGCGGCTGTTGCGCAATGTGGCTATTTTATTGATATTGACCGAGAGCTTTGTTTGCATAGGCACAAAAGTAAAACCCTTTTCGCACACCACCGCCGCGGGTGCTACTTGTTGCGGCCAAACAGGCGCGCGAAGAACGAACGCTTTTTGGTGATGGCCGTTACTTTCAGCATACGTATGTCTTTGTTGGGACGGTCGGCGGCGTCGCGGGGTTCGGCAGCTATCTTGTCCACAATATCCATACCCTCTATCACCTCGCCGAACACTGTATAGTTGCCATCGAGGAAGGGGGTGCCGCCCTGTGTTTTGTATACCTCGCGTTGTTCGGGGGTGAACTTGTGGTCGTTGCGGCTGGCTATGTTGTCCAGCTCGGCATCGGTGAATTTTTTTCCTGATACGAGGTAGAACTGAGTAGCTGAACCTGCCTTTGTGGGGTTGCCGTCGCGGGCCACACCCACGGCGCCACGTTTGTGGTAGATGGCATCACTGATCTCGGCAGGAATAGTATAGGTGAGGCCGCCGTTGCCCAGACGGGCGCCCGGTGCCGCGCGTTTGGAGTCGGGGTCGCCGCCCTGTATCATGAACTGAGGTATGCAGCGATGGAACAGCAGACTGTCGTAGACGTGTTCTTTGGCATTCTTCACCATGTTGTTGGTGTTGAGCGGGGTATTGTCGTATAGCATGAGTACGATGTTGCCGTACTCTGTTTCGATCTTTATCTTGTTTTTCTGCGCAAATGTGAGGGCTGGTGCCGTGGCAACAGCCATTATCAATAGAATACGTTTCATATCAGTTGGTTCTTTTCTGATTGTAAATATATGGTATGTGGGGTTTGTCTGAATTGTCTCGTACTGAAATGGGTTTACACTTTTGAGAGATAATTCTTGTTGTGGTTTACAGAGTGCATGGTTTTGCTACGCAACTGCGCAATTTTTTTCTTTTTCCCTGTTTTGGACTAACTTATTGATTATCAATAAAAAGATGGGAAGCGGTCTTCTCACTGCTTCCCAAAACTGCGCAAGAACTTCCCACTTCTTCTCACTTGGTGCGCATGTGAGAAGTGAAATAAAATTATCATGTTTCCTGTTTTGCTCCATTTTTTCCGACTTCTATTCAAGTTACACAAGGGTGAGAAAACAGGCAAATGAAAGTTTTATGATAGTGCGTTTTGTGGGGTATCATAGAAAATTGATCGGCCCCTTCGACGGGGCTCAGGGTGACATGAGGGGTTTTGACACCGGGGTTACTTTTTCTCTTGGCAGAGTTCGATGAGGACGCCGTTGGTGGTTTTGGGGTGGAGGAAGCAGACGAGTTTGTTGTCGGCGCCGTTCTTGGGTGTTTCGTTCAGCAGTTCGAAACCGAGTGCGGCCAGTCGTTTCATTTCGGCTTCTATATTCTCTACCTCAAAGGCTACGTGATGGATGCCTTCGCCCTTTTTGTTGATGAATTTGGCAATGGGGCTGTTCTCGTTGGTAGCCTCGAGGAGCTCGATCTTAGATTCGCCGGTGCGGAAAAAGGCGGTGCTGACTCCCTCGCTCTCCACTACTTCTTTCTTGTAGCAGGGGGTATTGAGGAGCTGTTCGTACAAGGGAACTGATATCCCGAGGTCTTTTACCGCAATGCCGAGGTGCTCTATCCTTATCATGTGTCTAAATAGTTTTTACGTATACCTACATAGGCGCAGGAACGCTTTGGCCAAGGGGTAAAGTTATCATTTTGGCGTAATTTTGCCCTGATTCTTATACAAGAACCAATTAATATGGAACTGAAATTACCGATATATCTCGATAACAACGCCACCACTCCCATGGATCCGCGTGTGCTGGAGGCGATGCTGCCCTATTTTGTTGAAAAATTCGGCAACGCTGCCAGCCGCAACCACTCGTTTGGCTGGGCGGCAGAAGAAGCTGTGGACTATGCCCGCGAGCAGGTGGCCAATCTGATTGGCGCTGACGCGAAGGAGATCATCTTTACATCGGGCGCTACCGAGGCCGACAACCTGGGGCTGAAGGGTGTGTTTGAAATGTATGCCTCTAAGGGCAACCACATCATTACCTGCACTACCGAACACAAGGCTGTACTGGATGCCTGCAAGCATATAGAGAAGCAGGGTGGACAGGTGACCTACCTGGAGGTGCAGGCCGATGGTCTGATAGACCTGGCAGCACTGGAAGCGGCTATTACCGACAAGACGATACTGATAGCGATAATGTATGGCAATAATGAGATAGGTGTTATTCAGCCTGTACGTGAGATCAGTAAGATAGCCCGCAAGCATGGTGTATTGTTCTTTACAGACGGTACCCAGGCAGTGGGTAAGGTACCGGTGGACGTGAATGCTGATGGTATTGACCTGATGGCCTTCAGCGGACATAAAATGTATGGTCCGAAGGGTGTGGGCGCGCTGTATGTACGCCGCAAGAACCCGAGGGTAAAGGTGACGTCGCAGATGGACGGCGGTGGCCACGAGCGCGGTATGCGCAGCGGCACACTGAACGTGCCGGGCATAGTGGGTCTGGGTAAGGCCTGCGAAATAGCGATGCACGAAATGGAAGCAGAGGGTAAACGCCTTTCTGCAATGCGCGACAGGCTGGAGAACGCCCTGCTGGAACTGGAAGAAGCCTATGTGAACGGTAACCGCGAACACCGCCTGCCGCACACTACCAATATCTCTTTCAAATATGTGGAGGGAGAAGGACTGATGATGGGCTTCAATAAGAACATAGCTCTGTCGAGCGGTTCGGCCTGTACATCGGCATCGCTGGAGCCATCGTACGTACTGAAGGCGCTGGGCCTGGGCGACGATCTGGCACACAGCTCGCTCCGTTTCGGATTGGGCAGGTTCACTACCGACGAGCAGATAGACTTTACGATAGACGCAATTAAGAGTACTGTACTGAAGCTGCGCGAAATGAGCCCGCTTTGGGAAATGTATAAAGAAGGGATAGACCTGAACTCGATAGAGTGGGCGCATCACTAATAAATGTGAAGACAGAAACTGTAGCAGAATTTTATAAACTACTCAAATAAAAATCATGGCATACTCAGAAAAAGTTATTGATCATTATTCAAATCCCAAGAACGTTGGTACGCTGGACAAGGCGAAGGTGAACGTGGGTACCGGTCTGGTAGGTGCGCCTGAGTGCGGCGACGTAATGCGCCTGCAGATAGAGGTGGACGAGCAAAGCGGACTGATCAGCGATGCTAAATTCAAAACATTTGGCTGCGGATCGGCAATCGCTTCTTCTTCTCTGGCAACAGAATGGCTGAAAGGTAAGTCTATTGACCAGGCATTGTCTATAGACAATATGGATATTGTGGAAGAGCTGAACCTGCCACCGGTGAAGATACACTGCTCGGTGCTGGCTGAAGACGCCATTAAAGCAGCGATAAACGACTACCGCGTAAAAAATGGCCTGCCTGAACTGGTGGCCGAAAAGAAAGCACATTAATACGTTTGGCGGCGAAAGGCAGAAAGTACTGTACGCATAATAAGAATGCGCGGTACTTTCTACTTTTGGCCACCGGCAAAAAGTAATAAGATGATCTACGTAAGTGATAAAGCAAAAGAAAAGGTAGCCGAGCTGAAGCAGGAAGCTGACTTGGGCGACGACTATTTTCTGCGTGTGAGTGTAGTGGGTGGCGGCTGCTCGGGATTGTCGTATAAGCTGGACTTTGACAACGAGGCCCAACCCAAGGATCAGGTTTTTGAAGACCAGGGAGTGCGCGTTGTGACCGATCTGAAGAGCTTCCTTTATCTGTGCGATACCACACTTGACTTTTCTGACGGACTGAATGGAAAGGGCTTCCATTTCAGCAACCCCAATGCCAGCCGTAGCTGCGGTTGCGGCGACAGCTTTGCTGTATAGACACAGGGTTTTATTTTACCAATACTTTTCCCGTTCCATATTCACGATCTCCGGCTACCCTGTACAGGTAGTTGCCTGGTGGTAATGCGGAGACATCAACGGGCGTAATATCGGTTCCGCTTCTCAATTGTTTTTCCAACACCATTTTACCGGTTTCGCTAAATAGCCGCAAAATGCAGGCGGGCAGTTCTGTGCCGCTTATATAGAGCACGGTGTGCGCGGGATTGGGGAAAAGGACCACAGCACCCTGCGCAAGTGTAAGCGTGGCATCGTGCGCCGGCTTGTCGTTCTGTTTCAAGAGCATCCAATTGTCGGGATCTATCACTACGCTGTCTATAGCGTGGGGGCAGGTATAGGTGAACCCCTGCGCGGCCAGACGCAGTGGCACGGAGATAAGTGTGTCCCCGCCCGCGTAAAAGAGCCTGACGGGGATGTCCATACTGAACACAGCAACAGAAGACGGGGCCGAGGGTGTTTGTGTGAGTGTCAGGTAGCATTTGTCGCCTGCCTGATTCCAACGGGCAGAGAGCGTGGGGTAACCCTCGCCATAGATCCACTGACGGAAGAAGGTATCAAGACGTAGGCCGGTGAATTGCCGCGCATGTGCCAGCAACTCCTCGGTGGTGGCATTGGCATGAGCGTATCGTTGCAGGTAGGTGCGCATCATGCCATGGAACACACTGTCGTTGCCGACCTTGTTGCGCAGCATGTGCAACACGGCAGCGCCCTTGTTGTAGGTGAGCCTGCCATCGAAGAGGCGATACCAGTTGGCCGTATCATCGGTATAGACACTACCGCCGGGTTCGCTGAGAACATTGTCGTGTACCCTTTGCAGGTAGGCAGCCGCCGAAGCCGGTCCGTTGAAATGTGCGTAGCCCAGGTACTGTGCATAGGTGGCAAAACTCTCATTGAGCCACAGGTCCTTCCAGGTGCCGCAGGTGACCAGGTTGCCGAACCATTGGTGTGCCAGCTCGTGCACCAGAACGGTGAACGATGAGAAGCGGGTGCTGGTCATGGTCTGGTGTTCCATGTTGGTGAAGGAGGGTATGTAGCAATGTCCGTATTTCTCTTGCCAGAACGGATAGCGCCCCCACAATGACGAGAAGTAGTTGACCACAAGCGCGGTGGAATCGAGCCAGGGTTTGAGGTCGGCTATGCTCTTGGGTGTGTCGGGGCTTACATAGTTTTGCATGAGCATAGAATCGGTGCTGCCATCGAAGAGCATGTAGTAGCTGTATTCGTCGTAGCGGCCGGCTGCAATGGAAATGAGGTAGTAGGCAATGGGGTAGCGGGTCTTCCATTGGTAGCGATTGTGCCGTGCATCTACGGTCGTGATAGCGGTGAGCAGTCCGGCGGTACCGGCCCTGACACCGGCGGGTACGGTAAGCCAGACGTCCATAGAGTCGGCCTTATCGCGCAGCGATTGTTTGCAGGGCCACCACAGGTGGGCGAAGTACGGTTCGGTGAGGGTGAAGGTGGTGTGTGTGGCGGTATCGTTCTTATAGCCCGGCGCGTGATTGCCGTAGGCGCGTGGAAAGCCAAGGTAGAAGACCGACGCACTGAACGCGGCACCCTGCGGCAGGGGCGTGGAGAGCTGCACATAACGCAGATAACCGGACGTAGTGCACGACAATGCAGTGCCGTTGATGATCACAGAATCGATAGTGAGTGTATCATCGAGCTCGAAGTAGTAGCGCGCCATGGACGGCGCAACAACGGTGGCACGTGTAGTGACAGAGCCCCAAAGGTATTCTGTGGTGTCGCTGATGTGCAGATCGAAGAAGAGGTGGTGAACGTCGTAATCGTCTTCGGCGGTGTTGAGGACGGTGGGGCGAGCGGCCGGAGTTGTGATGCGCATGGCGTGTGCCTTGCAGGGCAGGTCTGCCGAATGCCCGTGCGGTTGCGCCCAAACGAACGGGCTGCCAAATAGCAACATCAATAAGAGCCGGATGCGGGCTGCCAACATGTTACCGAAGATACGAAACGG
>JBIKSN010000108.1:0-9338 GCA_044348585.1 Flavipsychrobacter sp. | reverse complement strand
GACAGTATTGAACTTGCTTTGTTACCTGCACGCCCGGCTTATCACTTCATCCCCGGCGAAGAGGTCGAAGAAAACATCCAGAACTTCTGCGAACAGAACAGGGTTAAGTTACTTGCAGTCATTCACGGCCGTCATTCCTTTTTCGAACGTCTGGTACACCGCAGCCATACCAAACACATGGCAAAGACCATGCAGATACCGCTACTCGTGCTTCACGAGCCCGCAGACTAACACTATTTACCAACGCTCAGCATATTCAGCAGCAGCCTGATGGCGCCCTTGTTTCCCGCCGGCAATTGTCGCGAGAACGACAGACTTGTATATATGTAATGACCCGATCCGGTCTTTGCATAAAGTACGCTGCTCTCCAATGGTTGTTCACCGGCATCATTCATAGAGAATATAGTGGTATAGTTCTTGTCCCAATTCACAGGAAAATACAGCCCACGCTCCTGCACCCATTCCGCCATATCTGCCTGAGTTATCTCATTCGGATAATGTAACAGGCGGTGGTCAGGTGCTGTAAATTTTACTGATGCATCCTCCTCCGTAACTCGTTTGGCCGACAGGCTGAACGGATAAGGACCCAGCTTGGTGGTTGCCATATCCTGCAAGGTATTGTACTGCATCACCAGCGTCCCGCCCTCAGCAGCATACTGCAGCAACACCGGCATCCACTGTGCCATCTTCTTTTCAGCATTCACTGCCCTTATGCCCGTTACGACAGCATCATACTTCTTCAGGCTAGCTGCAGAAACAAGGTCACTTTCCTTCAACACATCAACCTCCAGCCCTGCCTGACGCAACACATCGGGTATCAGATCTCCCGCCCCCTGCACATAGCCTATACGCTGCGCTGCGCACTTCCAGTTGGGCACAAGCACTCTCGCTATACTACGGGTAAAATACTGCAATGCAGGAAGGTGGTCATACTGTATCACATGCTGCTCCTGAACCTCGGGCACAGCCGTCTGCGGTACTATCATAAAATCCTTCAGCTCGTTATTGGTAGGTTTGAAAACGATTGGTATCACGGTATCAACTCCCTTTTTGAAAATCGGCACATAAATGTCTTTCACTGCCTCCCTCGTCAGACTCGACACTACACGCACGCTCATATTGGGCAGGTCCTTATTGGCCTTCAACCGCAGATCAGCGTGCACCGTCCCATCTGCTTCAGCAAACAAAAGTTTATTGGTGAACGATGCCACCATATCGGGCACTATGCGCAACTGCTCCACTACATCCCCTTTCACAGGGTCCAGTTTCTTGAACGACAATGGCACAGGCACATGAAACAACTGTCCTCCAATATTCAACTTCACAGTAGCCTGCAGCCGGTTCACCGACTCCGGCAGCCCTGCCGTGGTGTCAGCAGGCATGTAGTATATAGCATTACCACTTGTAAACTGCAGCCAGTAAGGTTGTGTAAGTGGTATACCGGCAGGTATTGTTATCTTTTGCTCAAAGGTCAGCAAGGTGTCCCTGCTCATCACAACATTCATTGCGCTATCTCCGCTACCGGCCCAGCTTATCCCTTCCATCTTCACGCCCGGCGCCCTGGCTATAACACGCAGGGTAAAGGGCAACACTTCTCCCCTAGCTGCTTCAGCCTGCTTGCTATACAATTCAGCCATCACACCAGCGCAGTGCAGTATCACTTCATCTACCTCTTTTAGCTTCTGGCCGCGCCAGTACACGTCTTTCACTTCTGCAATCATCTTTCTCACAGCCAACAGTGCTGGTATGCTCGCTTCGGGCTTTCTGAAGTCAAACTTACTCAGGATCGCGTCCAGTTCCTTGCCAATGTCTGGACGGCCTACCCTGTTCCATGTAATGTCTATACCGTCAAAGATCGACTTGGTAAATGGCTCACCTGCCACCAATTTGAAATACTCGGTCTGCAACCCGGGTACGCTGGGAGTACCTGCCCCCTGACTCTTGTGTACGCTCCTGCTTTGCCCTGCCAACTCACCTACGCCCATACCCAGCGATGGTACATACTGCCCCACCTGCATCTTGAACTGATCCTCTGAGGTCGTGTTCCTATTTCCGAATCTGAACGTATTGAACAGTAGACGCTTGGGCTGCCATGCTTCATAAAAGCGCAGTTGCTCTGTATACTGCCGCGCATCACCACTCATCTTAAACGCCATCTCGGCAATTATTGCCGATGCCGCATGCTGCCCATGCCCTGCATTGGTGTCGGGCGGAAAACGGCAAATAACCACATCGGGCCTGAAGCGTCGCATTACCCATATAGCATCATCGGCAAGCACTTCCTTCGGCCAGTGTTTGAACGTCTCTTCATAGGTTTTTGAAAATCCGAAATCAACCGCCCGTGTAAAGTACTGCTCAGCACCATCCAGTTTGCGGGCTTCTATCAGTTCATGGGTGCGTATCAGCCCCAGCGCTTCCCCCTGTTCTGTACCCAAAAGATTCTGACCACCGTCGCCCCTCGTCAGCGACAAATACCCGGTTCTGATGTGCTGGTCATTCACCAGGTAGGCAAGCAAACGGGTATTTTCATCATCGGGGTGGGCGGCCACATAGAGCACGTTCACCAGATTCCGCAACCCGGCGATCTCATGGTATATAGTACCCGATGATGCAGGCCTCACTTGCTGCGCATTAGCAGAAACAGCAGTTACAAAAATTACGCACAACGAAAACAACCTTCGAACCATATAAAAACGGGGTATTTAAGAGGCATCAAATGTACACACGATTATCGTTACAGTTTGTATCTTGCAGCCGATTCAGGACCACTCAATGAGAACTACTGTTATCGTTGCGTTACCTGTTGAATCAACCTACCCCTTGTTTGGCGATTCACTTACTAACTTTTACTTTTAGAGGAACATTTACAGCGAATGTGCGGAATAGCAGGGTATATAGGGCGTAATAAACAGCAAGGCCTTGATTATTGCAGGAATGCCGGGGCGCTCATTCTGCACAGGGGCCCCGACGACAGTGGCATACTCAACCTCGATGAGGTGACACTGCTGCACCGCCGCCTCTCCATTCTCGAATTATCTGAATTGGGCCACCAGCCTATGACGTCTTCCTGTGGGCGATACACAATTGTGTTCAACGGCGAGATATATAACCACCTGGAACTCAGAGCGAAATTCCTGCCCAACCATCCGTTTCGTGGTCATTCCGACACAGAAACGATCATAGAGCTGTTCCGCATCATGCAGGAAAAAATGCTCGCGGAGATGGTGGGTATGTGGGCCATCATTCTGTGGGACCATCAAGCAAAGAAAGCATTTGTCAGCCGCGACCGCTATGGACAGAAACCATTGTACGTTCGTCGCCGCAATGACGCCTGGCTACTGTCAAGCGAAGTGAAACCGCTACTCGATGCCGGTGAAAAACCCGCAGCCGACCCTACTGCCATTGTAGAATACCTCGCATTGGGCAACTATGGCCACCTTGGCGCGCACACGTTCTTCCGCGATGTGAAACATTTCCCTCAAGGTTGCTACGCATGGATCAGCCCCGGCCAAACCGACCTTTCGCCCACCAAATATTGGGAACTGCCCGATGTACCTGCGGCAACCAAACGTCCCTTTGACGAAACCGCCCGCAAACAACTCCATGACGCCATTGTGGAGGGAGTGTTGTCACAAACGCTTGCCGATGTACCAGTGGGTATCACCCTTTCGGGTGGTATCGACTCTTCTATCGTCGCGGGTATACTCGGCAAACACTACAACAAAGAGATACACATTTTCACCGCACAGGCTCCGGGCAGCCGCTTCGACGAATCTAAATACGTGGATGCGGTAATAGCTGCCAATAAGAATGGCAACTTCATAGTGCATCGCAAAGACTTGCGCGAGCTTTCCATCAAAGACGACCTCACCCGATACATCAGGATACAGGAAGAACCCTTTGGCGACCCGTCTATCATAGCGCACGGCTTCCTCATGAATATGGCCGCCGAGGCCGGCATCAAAGTGGTGCTGAATGGCCAGGGGGCCGACGAGATCTTCTTCGGATACAACAACATGGCTCAGGCTATTCTGCTGCAACAGCTCAAGACACTTCGTTTTGGCAGGTTCTACGAGAACCTCAACAAAATGAAACTTGGCAAGACCTACATGATGCGCACCTTGCTCAAGTCGCTGCTGCCATCTGTAGAGACCAGCATGCGCACCAACTCGCGTATCAAGCGCCGCGACATCATTGACAGTTCACTACTGCAAGGTGTGGACAACAGTCTTGTATCATTATACGACTACAACAAACCTTACGACGTTTTGCTGGAAAGCATCTATGGAGTGCACATCCCGCACCTCGTTCATTACGATGACCGCAACGGTATGGCCAACAGCCTCGAAGGTCGTATGCCATTCCTCGATCACCGTATTGCCGAATTTGTGGCCACTATTCGCCCCGAGGACTTCCTGAAGCATGGCCTGCGCAAGTATATGCTACGTGAATCATGTCGCGAATACCTGCCCGACATCATCTATAACCGCACCGACAAGATAGGCTTCTACACTCCGCTGATCGATGCCATTTACCGCGATGCCAAGTGGGTGGAAAATAACCTCACTGCACGCACACTACTGGCACATGGTCATCGGGACCTCCTCATAGGCAAGATGCACACAAAGGTGTTAACCACCCCGGACGCACTGCAGATCTGGCGCGCCATGTCGGTGAACATATGGATGGATGAGTTCAATATAGCCGGATAAGGGAAGACCATCCGGCCCGCCCCTACCAGTTACTATTACCTTTCTGGAATTCTTTTGGCTTCACCACCGTGAACACCCTCGAGATATTGAACCCGAAGTGTACATGGCCTTTCTCCCACGTATCGGTGGTCTGGTTCACAATGATACGTTCGTTCATGCCCACCGAGTTGGTGAAGAACAACTGGAACACGTGCCCGCCCGTTTCTATGTCGCAACCCAACGATAGTGAATTATACGTCTTCGCGCCAAAGTTCAGCATATCAGCATTGTTCATGCGATAGTAATACTCAGCCGTTATTGCTACGCGCTTGCTCACCTTCATTCGGCCACCCACACCCAGTGCAAACGTATTGTTCGACCATGCCGAACTGTCTACCAGATTCTGATGCACCAACGTAGGCATCAACTGCAGCGACAGATTGCTATTGAACTTACGCGCAATGAGCAACTGATGGGCATAGGCCAGCCTGTGCGTAAAATAATACTCCATACCGGGAGGCAGCACCGGAGCCTTGTCGCCTACCGCACTCATGCCTGCAAAGTAAGATACCGTCACCGGGTTGCCATTGGTCTGTTGTGCCAGCAGCTTCGCCTTCAGAAAGGCGTCGTTCGACTTATACAACGTACTATGGCCCAACCCTACCATCAGCCACTTCGTCACACCATAGTCCAGGCCTATTCGTGTGGTGGCATTATCAAAACCGAAGAAGTTGTCCACTCCGTCGCTTACGCGGCCAAAACGGTGCAGGATGCGAAAGTCCAGCACACCCGCAGCCAGGTTCTCCACCGTGTTGCTGTTAATGATACGCGTGGCCTTGAATGTATTGGTCACCGCTTCTTTCTTGTCAGACTTATCGTCCAGTTCCTCCAGCAACTTATCGGCCTGTGCCGATGATACCGTAGCCACAGAGGCAAACAAGGCACTCAACAGGAGTGTTCTAAGCATTGTATTGATAGTTAAGTTGTGGTAGAATTCTATTTCTGATTCAGTACGCCCTCCATCGAGATCACTGCTTCCTTACCCACTTTGTCAGACACCATGTTCGGAACATTGATCTTATAATCGGCCAGCTTCACGGTAAATTTCGCCTTCAGTGTCACCGTGTTACCCTTCACCACTATGGTGCCCGGCACATTCACATCATTGCTCACGCCATGAATAGTAAGCTTACCCGAAACAGTCGTCTGGTAGCTGCCGTCCTTGGTAAAGTTCAGCCCGTCAAGGTTGCCCAGCTTACCCTTGAAGTCCGACTTTGGAAACTTGTCGCTCTCCATGTAGTTCTCGTTGAAGTGGTCCTGCATCAGCGCCTTCTCAAACTTAAAGCTCTTCACAGGCACCTGAAACACCACATCCCCCGTCTTGGCATCCAGAATAGACGCCACCTCATTGTTCACCGCGGTGATATCCTCAGGCGATCCTTTAGACGTAGCGTCAAACGTGATACGCGCCGTACGCGTCATGTATTTCTGCGCAAACAGCGCTGTCGATCCCGCAGCCAGTATTGCAGCGGTCAGTATGAACTTCTTCATTGTTGTGTTGTTTGTTGTTTCGAATATTGGTTGATGGTTGTAGTTCTTAGTTGTTCAGAGCCCCCTGGTTCACCCAGCGCGTGATCTTGTTGATCTCGCAGCTCGACAGCTTAGGCATGTTCTTAGGCATCGCACTGAAGCCCGGCGTCCAATTGATGGTACCCAGCAACTTACCTGCCGTCACCGATGCCACCGTTCCTGCATGTGTGCTGAAGTTATATCCGGCGGCAGAAGTTGCAGCATCGTGGCAACCCGCCGTGGCGCACTTGGCATCTATTATAGGTTTCACCGTGGCCATGTAGGTCACCGTGGTAGTATCGCACACGACCACGCCCGTTGGGTAAAGCTTGTCATATTTGTCGTTATAGCAGCCCGCCATCACCACCAGTGCGCCGGCCATTACTATCAGTTTCTTCATATTGTTGTGTGTTGTGTTGATAAGGTGATCAATGAGTTACGATACAATCGGTAAGAGATACCCCCGTGATGCCGCTGCCCGAGCAAAAACCCTTCAGCGTCACCTGCGCGCCCTTGGCCACCTGCACACCCTTGTCGCGTAGTGTGCACTGTATGTCAGCATCAGGGTCGCCGGTGGTCAGAATCACCATCAATCCACCGTCCTGATTGGTCTCTGTACTGCCCACCGTGCCACTCACCTCTATCACCTGATTCAGATAAAGCGAGTCTGCCGCACGTTCGTTGGAGCTGTAAGCCTTGGCCAGATCGGCAGCACCAATGTTGATGCCCTTCTTGTTATCCACCGTTTCAGGCTTCTTGTTGAACAGATAGATACCTGTACCTACACCTATAAGGCCCAGAAACAAGACTAACATTATGATCCTTTTCATCGTCGTGCGGATTTATCAGTTCTACAAATATACGGAATTACTATCTCATTCTGCCGTTTCGCCTTCGTCGGCACACACCGGTTTCGCAGTGCGGTAGCCCGTCCCCTTGAACGATGCCACCAACTCATGCTGCTCATTCGTCAGCAGGATGTCGTAAAAACCCGTCCTGTTGCCCGAGTGCAGCTCCTTCGACTCCACTGTGATCACCTCACCCGCCTTTGCCGCCTTTATAAAGCTGATCGAAGCATCCAGCGCCACCGTCAGCCGGCCCTGACCATTACACGCAAACGCGAACGCACTATCTGCCGCCGAGAACAACACACCCCCATGCACTATCCCGAACCCGTTCAGCATCTCTTCTCTGATCGTGAAGTGCAGCTTGCAGTACCCTACCCTGTACTCATCAATAATAATGCCAAGCCAGCGGCTATAGTGGTCCTTGTCCAGCATGGCTGCCAGTACCTTCTGTTCTGCTCCCATTACCCAAATATACTACCCGCAACACTATGCTTATTAGTAAAACACCGTTAAATGAGGATTGCCGACCTGCCCAAAACAAAAAGAGCGTGTTAATACACGCCCCTTTTTTTTCATTTCAGTTCTTGATTAGAAAAAGAAGAACCATTTACCCCTTGTTGAAACGAAAATCTTAAATATCATTAGCGCCTTAGTTCGGCTTTCTTTCATCGTTTGTGACACAAATATAAACAGAATTCCGAAATCTTAACCACCAATTAACAAAATTTTTTGAACACCTATTTCCTCCATCGGTCACCGCGGCAAACACCCCCCATACCGACTCCCACCATACTGAAAACCAACACGATATTTGCTAATAACCTCTGCACCCTCTGTGGTGAAACATCCCTACCACAAACCAGCCCCATACCTCCACAACCGCCCAGCCCATAATGGCGCATTCATATTTCCGTAGATGTGGTTACCGTACCCTCAATACAACTACTAAAGTTGAACAGGTACATTGCAAAATCATCTGGTAGACGGTAGGAAAGATGCGAGCGCCATAAAGCTGCCAAGTGAACTGCGAAACAGCGTAGAGCTAACCTTTTGCTCCGCGGAGCGATAGAGCAAAAGGCGGCGCTTTCTTTTGGTACTTTTCTTTTCGCTGTAGAAAAGAAAAGTACGAGCGGATGGGCACTCGACCCTGACCCAACAACAAAGGCTACTTACTCAAATTCCCCAGCATCTCCGCCGTCATCTTATCCAGATCAAACTCATGCTTCCAGTTCCAGTGCTCGCGGGCCGCACTGTCGTCAATGCTCTTCGGCCAGCCGTCTGCAATCTGCTGACGGAAGTCCGGCGCATAGTCAATCGTGAACTCAGGTATGTGCTTGCGTATAGATGCCGCAATCTCCTTCGGCGAGAAACTCATTGCCGACAGGTTATAACTCATCCGAGTCTTTATCATTTCAGCAGGAGCCTCCATCAGTTCTATGGTGCCGCGTATCGCGTCGTCCATATACATCATAGGCAGGTAAGTGTCCTCGCTCAGGAAGCTCGTGTATTTCTTGTGTTTCAGCGCCTCGTGGTAGATCTCCACCGCATAGTCGGTAGTGCCGCCACCGGGGGCCGACTTCCAACTGATCAACCCCGGATAGCGTAGGCTGCGCACATCCAGCCCCCAGCGCTCGTGGTAGTATTGGCACCACAGCTCACCCGCATATTTGCTGATGCCGTACACCGTGCGCGGCTCCACCACCGTTTGCTGCGGCGTGCCGTGGTGCGGCGTAGTGGGGCCAAAGACAGCAATGCTGCTCGGCCAGTATATCTTGCTCAGTTTCTCCTGCACCCCCAGGTCCAGCAACTGCAGCAGACTCTGCATATTCACCTCCCAGGCACGCTTAGGGTCTTTCTCTCCGGTGGCCGACAGCATTGCCGCCAGCAGGTACACCTGTGTGATGCCCTCCTTGCGTATCAGCTCCAAAATGGCCGGCGCGTCCATAGCGTTCAGAATGGCAAACGGACCGCTCTCCTTCAGTATCGGGTGCGGATCCCTGATGTCTGATGCTATTACATTGTCTGTACCATGCACCTTGCGCAGTGCCAGTGCCAGTTCCACGCCTATCTGGCCGCCCGAACCTATGATGAGAACCTTTTCTTTTTTCATGTTGTTACAAGATGGGCGAAAGTAAAAAATAATACAGAAAAAGGCAGTGATGGCCGTAATAAATGTTTGCTAATGCCCGCAATGTTCTTCACGCAAGCGGACGCTTGAATGAAACAGGAC
>JBIKSN010000107.1:0-9363 GCA_044348585.1 Flavipsychrobacter sp. | reverse complement strand
GCTGTGATGGTGAGTTTGTGCAATGCTTCTACCTCTTTGAATGTGACGGGATTTGTGAGGCGGCTCTCGGACAGGTAACTCTCGGTAAGGTGTCCGATAATATGATAACAGTTCTCTGCCAGCATGGACGGCAGGTATTTTGCTGATTGCTTGAGCCGGTTCCAGTCGCCTTCTTTGACCCATGTGGAAATGCTGCGGCGGCTGACGTTTAATAGTGAGGCGATCTGGGTGTTGTTGAGGCCTGATTGGAAGAAGAGGGTTTTTGCCTGGTGTTTTTTCTCGTTTATCATGATGGTGGTTTTATAGGTTCGGGCACAAAGGTCTGTTGGGTTTTTGAAATGATTGGGGATGAGTTTTTATGATAGTGCGTTTTTGGGGGTATCATAGAATTTTGTCTGAATCGCAGATTCGTGAGATTACGCAGATGGCACAGATTGTGGGTTGTCTGAACCTGCCAGCGGCAGGCAGGCTAGGATTGATTAGATGTGAAGATGATAGGATAGTGGGATTGTCTAAACATGCCTGCGGTGGGCAGGTCGCAGGGCAACCACCCCTATCCTCCCGAATGCTTTCGGGACAGGCTCTCCTTAGCAGGAGGGGGACGACTCGAGTGAGCGCTTTGTAGGGTGGGTTGTGGGGTGTCTGAACTAGGATTGATTGGATGGGAGGATGATAGGATAGTGAATTTTGTCTGAACCGCGAATTCGTGAGACTGCGCAGATTGTCTGAACTAGGATTGATAGGATGAGAAGATTATAGGATTGTGATTTTGTCTGTGAGTTTTTGTCTGAATCACAGATTCTTGAGATTACGCGGATGGCACAGATTGTGGGTTGTGTGTGCCTATTTAATTTCACTGACACCCAAAGTAATTCCATTCGCAAGCGGACCTTGCATGAGTGAGGAGCTTGATAAAGAATATTGAGCTTCACTTCCCTGATTTCGTTGAGTCCCTCGCGGAAAAAGCGAGGAGACTCAACGAGGACGGAAACTAGGATTGATTGGATGGGAGGATGATAGGATGGTGAATTTTGTCTGAACCGCAGATTCGTGAGACTGCTTAGGTTGTCTGAACCTGCCTGCGGCAGGCAGGCTAGGATTGATAGGATTTGAAGATGATATGATGTTCTTCGTTTGATAATAGACTTTAGGGAAATAAAAAGCCACCGCATCAGCGGTGGCTTTTGTTTGAAAGGGGTATTATCCGGTTCTTTGTATTGTTTCGTTTTCTTCGTTTTCTTCTTCTTGCAATTAGCGCATGTAGAGGAGTTCGCGGAACTTAGGGAGCGGCCACAGTTTGTCGTCGACGATGAGCTCGAGTTTGTCGGACGCGTAACGGATGGTCTCGAAGTATGGTTTCACTTCGTGGCAGTACATGTGCGCGCGCTTGTGCATGTCTTCGGTGTTGTTGGCGCGTTTGCGCGCTTCGATCATCGCTTCTACGTTGTCGTTGATAGACTGTATGTGGCGGCTGATGACGTTGGCAAGGTTGAGCTGTGCTTTGTATGCGCTTGCGTCGAGGCCGATCTCTTTGAGTCCTTTAATGTTCTCGATGAGTGTATTCTGATAATTGACGGCTGCCGGCAGGATGTGGTTTGTAGCCATGTAGCCGAGAATGCGTGCTTCGATCTGAACGCGTTTTACGTAGTCTTCGAGCATGATCTCGTGACGTGCCTCGAGCTCGCGCTTGCTGAAGATGTTGTTGCTATAGAACAGTTCTTTAGAAGAGTCGGTAATGTAGGCGTCGAGCGCTTCAGGCGTAGTTTTGAAGTTGTTGAGTCCGCGTGATCTTGCTTCTTCTGCCCATTCTTCGCTGTAGTTGTCGCCCTCGAAACGGATCTTCTTGGAAGCAGAGATGTAAGAACGCAGCACCTGGAGGATAGCGATCTCTTTCTTTTCTCCTTTTTCGATGAGTACATCTACCTCGGCTTTGAATTTCTTCAGTGTCTCGGCCATAATGGTGTTGAGGACCGTCATAGGCGAACCACAGTTGGCAGAAGAGCCGACTGCGCGGAATTCGAACTTGTTGCCGGTGAAGGCAAACGGACTTGTGCGGTTGCGGTCGGTGTTGTCCATGAGCAGCTCAGGGATCTGCTTGTGGATGTCGAGCTTGAGGATGACCTCGTCCTGCTCGCTGAATTTTTCTTTTACGCGTGTCTCTACTTCGTTGAGTACTTCTGTGAGGTACTTGCCGATGTAGACCGACATGATGGCCGGAGGTGCTTCGTTGGCTCCAAGGCGGTGGTCGTTGTTGGCAGAGGCAATGGCAGCGCGCATAAGGTCTGCATAGTCATGAACGGCCTTGATCGTGTTGACGAAGAAGGTAAGGAACATGAGGTTGGTGCGCGGTGTTTTGCCCGGAGAAAGCAGGTTGACCCCTGTGTCTGTAGCGAGACTCCAGTTGTTGTGTTTGCCTGAACCGTTTACGCCTGCGAATGGTTTCTCGTGAAGGAGTGCACGCAGTTTGTGGCGCTTAGCCACTTTGGCCATTACATCCATCAGCAGGGTGTTGTGGTCAACAGCGATGTTCACTTCTTCGAATATAGGTGCACACTCGAACTGGCAAGGAGCCACCTCGTTGTGACGGGTGCGGAGCGGAATGCCGAGTTTGTAAGACTCCTGTTCGAAGTCTTGCATGAATGCGAAAACGCGCTCCGGAATAGAACCGAAGTAGTGGTCTTCGAGCTGCTGACCTTTTGCCGGGCTGTGACCCACAAGGGTGCGGCCGCACATGGTGAGGTCGGGGCGGGCGTTTGCGAGGGTTTCGTCGATAACGAAATACTCCTGTTCCCAGCCGAGGGTAGCAGTAACCTTGCTGACGTTTTTATCGAAGTAGTGGCACACATCTACAGCGGCCTTATCGAGCGACGCGATAGACTTGAGCAAAGGAGCTTTATAGTCGAGCGACTCGCCGTTGTATGCGATGAAGATAGTGGGGATGCACAGTGTTTTTCCTGAGCCGGCCTCCATGATGAATGCAGGAGAGGAAGGATCCCATGCGGTATAGCCACGAGCTTCGAAAGTGGCACGAATACCACCGTTGGGGAAGCTGGAAGCGTCCGGTTCCTGCTGAATGAGGGCGTCGCCGTCGAACAGTTCGATTGCGGTGCCGTCGGGCTTGAGTGTGAAGAAAGAGTCGTGTTTTTCGGCAGTGGTGCCTGTAAGCGGCTGGAACCAGTGCGTGAAGTGGGTGACACCACGCTCTTCGGCCCACGCCTTCATGCCTGCAGCGACCTGGTCGGCGAGGCGGCGTTCGATCTTGGTGCCGTTCTTGGCGGAGTTAGTGAGGCTTTTGTAGGCCTCATCGCTAAGGTATTCACGCTGCGCGCGGGCTGTGAATACATTGCTGGCGAACATGTGCGTGATCTTTTTCTCGCTGTAGCCGGAGACTTTCTTTTCTTCTCCTGCAGCTAATGCCTGTAAGGCCTGGAAACGAAGCGTTGACATAATATTAAATTTTACGCAAATTTTATGTTTTTTTCTTAAACTGGCAAGTTTTTTTGATAATTCTCTAAAAAAAGTAAATGTTATTAATAAAAATAATGTAAAAAAGGGCGTTTTGAGGGTATTTTGGGGTGTCTTGAGGCGAGAAGTATAGATATGGTGATGGGATTAATGTGTTTTTTTGTCTGAACCTACCGTCGGCAGGCGGGCTAGGATTGAAAGGGTGGTGTGGGTGTGCCCGCCTTCGCTGAAAAAGCTTCGGCGGGTGAAAGGTGAGAGTTGAAAGTGTGAGTTTGAGAGTGAGAGTGAGTGTGAGTTTGAGGACATAATAAACAAGGGCCGCCATTTGGCAGCCCTTGTTATTATGTGATAATGTATAGTGAATTATGCTTTGAGGATATCGCGGGAGATAACCAGTTTCTGGATCTCGGAAGTTCCTTCGCCGATAGTACAGAGCTTGCTGTCGCGGTAGTACTTTTCTACCGGGAAGTCTTTGGTGTAGCCGTAACCGCCGAAGATCTGAACGGCATCGGTTGCAACACGCACACAAACTTCTGACGCGTAGTATTTGGCAAATGCAGACTCCTTGGTCATCTTCTGGCCGCGGTTCTTGAGGTCGGCAGCCTGATAGATGAGCATTTCAGACGCTTCGATCTGAGTGGCCATGTCGGCAAGCTTGAAGGCGATGGCCTGGAAGTTGGCGATAGGCTGATCGAACTGCTGGCGCTCTTTGGCGTATTTGAGAGATGCTTCGTAAGCGCCCTTGGCGATACCGAGGGAGAGGGCAGCAATAGAGATGCGACCACCATCGAGCACTTTCATAGCCTGATGGAAGCCATCGCCTACAGAGCCCATGCGCTGCGCATCGGAGATGCGGCAGTTATCGAACACGAGTTCAGCGGTTTCGCTGGCACGCATGCCCAGTTTGTTTTCTTTTTTGCCAGCGCTGAAGCCCGGAGTGCCGCGCTCAACGATGAATGCAGTGACGTTGTTTTTGGTGCGTGGTTCGCCGGTGCGGGCAAGCACAACTGCTACGTTGCCGCTGATACCGTGTGTGATCCAGTTCTTTGTACCATTGAGTATCCAATCATCACCATCTCGGGTAGCTACGCAACGCATATTGCCGGCATCGCTACCTGTGTTGGCCTCGGTGAGTCCCCATGCGCCTATCCATTCGCCGGTTGCGAGTTTAGGCAAGTATTTTTTCTTTTGTTCTTCTGTTCCGAAATACAGGATATGACCTGTGCAGAGCGAATTGTGCGCCGCAACTGAAAGTCCTATGGAACCGCATACTTTAGCTATCTCGCTGACAACGGTAACATACTCGAAGTAGCCGAGACCTGAACCGCCATACTCGGCTGGTACGAGCACACCCATAAGTCCGAGCTCGCCCATCTGACGGAAAAGATCGATAGGGAATTTCTGAGTTTCATCCCATTCCATCATATCGGGTTTGATGTGTTTTGCCGCGAAATCGCGAATCATGGCCGCGATGGATTCCTGAGCTTCCGAGTATTTAAAGTCCATTGGATTATCTTAATATACGTTAAAAAGTTGCGCAATTTTACGACATTTTTTTCAATAGGCGACCAAAAGGTATGTGCAGGAGGAAAGGGTATTATAAAATATAGATGCGTGTGCTTGGTAATACAGATGGTGGACCATATTTTTATAGAATAATATGCGAATTGTGAATAATAGGAAGGGATGAGGAAGTATATCGCGCTGAATGTGTTGTTGTTGTTGGCGGTGGTGGTGAGCCGTGGGCAAAATATGCTCAGGGTGCAACATCTGAATGTGGAGGACGGACTTTCGCAGAGTTCGGTATATAGTATCTATCAGGACACATACGGGTTTATTTGGATGGCGACCGGTGACGGGTTGAACCGATATGACGGGCGGGAGTTCATTGCATATAAGAGCAGGTTGAAGAGTGATGCAAGGGGGCAGATAAGGGACCGGAATATTAACTCGGAGTTATTTGAGGATGGGAAGAGGAATATGTGGTTCACTGCGGACGAGGGTGTGTACTGCATGGACAGGCGGACATCGGAGTTTTCCATACTCATATCGAAGCACGAGGCTTCGTTTGCTGCGAGTGTGACGGGAATAGAAAAAGGGATCGTGTGGGTGTGTGTGACCGGAAGAGGTGTATACGGAATTGATGTGCAGACAAAGAGTAAGCGGTTGTATCCGTTCACGGATGTATACCAGACAGTGAAGAATGGGAGCCCTGTGGTGACTGATGCGGTAGATACCGAACACGGTATATGGATAGCAGATCTGAAAGGACTGATATTTTTTGATAAGGGCAAGCTGAGAGACAGGCGTGTGCTTTTGCGAGAGCATTTGGCGAAGGTTTACTGTCTGAAGAGTGGGGTATTGTTGTTGTGCACCAAGAACGGGCTGATAGTCTATGACCCGGTGACGGGACATGAGCGATTTATAACGATCACAGTGCCGGGGTGGGATGGAGTGTACTGGCGGCGCATAGTGCATGATGATGTGACGGGTAGTTATTATCTGTCGTCGGAGACGGGAGGTGCTATTTGTAAGTTGAACCTTGTGACCGGCGCCTATGAGTTGATGCAATTTCAGCGGAACACTATTACAAGGATGTACATAGACCGGTCGCAGAATTTGTGGGTGGGTACTGATGGTGCCGGTGTGTACAGGGTGGATATAAAGCCTGCAAAATTCTACTGCTATGCACCGGATAAGAAGGAAGGGCCGGGATTTATGGTAAAGAGTGTGTACAGGGACGAGGCGGGCCTGATCTGGATGGGGGTTTATGGGACAGGTATACTGCGTTATGACCCTAAGACAAGAAAAGAAGAAATGGTGTACAAGCCGGCAAAACTGATGGGGATGCACCCGGGAAAAATATTGCGGGACTCGGCCGGAGATATTGTGGCGGGTCTTGATGACGGGCTGGTGTGGCTGGATGCTACTACCGGAAAGCTGAAGCGGGAAGTGAAGTTACCGTTATACCCAAATATGGGGAATACGCCGCCTGTGGTGTATTCGGTGGCAGAATGGCGAAAAGGACACTACCTGGTGGGGACTAATCATTGTCTGTATTCGGTTGAGGACGTAGGGGGGAAACTGCGTGCGTGCCTGTATAAGAAGATCATAACAGATAGTTTCATATCGGGTTGGGTGTATAATATTTACAGGGCTGACAGCGGCATTGTATACGTAGGTAAGCGAAACGGTTACGCTAAAATAAGGATGGTGAATGACAGCACTGTGGAGGTGCTGGATAGCTGGCATAATACAGTGCCTGTGCGCCATTTCTATCGCAGTTCGGACCGGCCTTACCTGTGGATAGCGACCGAGCAGGGCTTGGTAGCATATAATGAGCGTACCAAACGCCGATGGGTTTTTGATGAGAGGGCAGGGATAAATAATAGTTACATATACGGGATACTGCCTGAAAACGATAGTGTGCTGTGGGTAAGTACCAACAAGGGATTGACGCGAGTATGCGCACATTTCAGGGATCGCGATAGTGTATACATCGGGACCAGGAACTACACTTCGAAGGACGGACTACAGTCTAATGAATTTAATACCGGGGCGTTTTTTAAGTCGGCAGACGGGATGATGCTTTTTGGCGGGATAGCGGGTGTGAACTGGTTTGAGCCCGGGAAGATACAGGCGAATCCGTATGTGGCACGACCAGCTATAACGGGTGTATATGTTGATGATACGCTGATGGTGCGCGACACCACCATGAACCTGAAGCGGCTGGAGTTGCCGTTCAAAAAGAACACGATCAGTATCACCTTCCGGGCATTGGAGTTCACGCTGCCGGAGGGGAATCAATATGCGTATATGCTGGAGGGGCAGGATAAGGATTGGGTGTACACATCTAATGATAAGGTGCGTTTCGCGAACCTGGCTCCCGGGTCATATACATTCAAGCTGAAGGTGAGCAATAATGAAGGATTGTGGAACGACGAGCCGCTGGAACTTGAGTTGGTGATAGTGCCCCCATACTGGCAAACGTGGTGGTTCAGGGCGTTGGTGTTTCTGGCGTTAGCGGGTGTGGTGATCGGCGCGGTGCGGATAGATGTGAACAGAAGGGTGCGGCGGAAGACATTGGAGCTGGAGAAACAACATGCCCTGAATATGGAGCGGCTGAGGATATCAAAGGATGTGCATGATGATATTGGGTCGGGATTGTCGAGGATATCTTTGCTGAGTGAGATGGCGGCGCGGAAGATAAGGGACAACCAGATGCCAGAGAAGGACCTCGGTAGTATCTCTACCATCACCAAGGAGCTGGTAGATAATATGCGCGACCTGATATGGGTGCTGAACCCTGAGAACACGACGCTTGAAAACCTGATAACGAGGATAAGGGAATATTGCGCCGACTACCTGGACGGACTGCCAGTGGACACGCAGTTCAGCTTTCCGGATACAGTGCCGCCGCTGAATATTTCGAGGGAGGTGCAACGAAATATATTCTCGACAGTGAAGGAGGCAGTTAATAACTGTGTAAAGCATTCAGGTGCTACACGGATTCTGATAGCGGCGAGAGTGGACCGTGAGCATTTTATACTGATCATCAGCGATAATGGTAGAGGTTTTGAAGAATGCGAAGCGAGGAAAGAAGGGAACGGTCTAAGGAATATGAAACATCGGATAGACGTGACAGGCGGGGTATTTGAGATCGTATCGGGCAAGGGGAGCGGAACGCAGATCACGATCAGTGTGCCGTTTGTTTTGCTGGGTACAGATCCGGATCCGGAAGTACTGTAAACAAAAATGTGTTGACGGCAAAGCAATCTAGCATTGATCCGTAAGATCGCAAGCAGTCAAAATACTACTTTAGTGTAATTGATTGAGGAGGCTTGCGTGGGTATTTTTACATTCAACTTTTTTTGTGATGGGAGTAATAAGGGTGGCGGTATTGGAGGATCAGATGCAGACGCGGCAGATGCTATCGGCACTGATAGATGGAGCTGACGGACTGGAGTGTGTGGCTGTATATGAGAACGCGGAAGAGGCGCTGGCGGGCATACTTGAAAAAAGACCTGATGTAGCACTGATGGACATACACATGGGTGGTGGTATGTCGGGGATCGAGTGTGTGCGTGCTTTAAAGACAAATTGCCCGGCAACTGAGTTTGTGATGTGTACCTCTCTTGAGGACTCTGATAATATTTTCAACGCGCTGCAAGCGGGCGCTACCGGGTATCTGACGAAGGCAACGGCGCCTGAGAAGATAGTGGAAGCCATAAAGGATGTGCGCGCCGGCGGATCACCGATGAGCAGCCAGATAGCAAGAAAGGTGATAGGGCAGTTTCAGAATCAGGAGCCACGTGGCGGCAATAAGGAACTGGAGAAGCTCTCGGTGCGGGAGCAGGAAATACTGAATTATCTTTCTAAGGGGTATCGCTATAAAGAGATAGCGGCAATGCTTTTTGTAAGTATAGAGACGGTGCGCAAGCATATTCATAATATATACGATAAGCTGCATGTGAACTCGCGAACAGATGCATTGAATAAGGTCTACGCGCACAAGTAGGCTACAATAAACTAATACTCTAAATGTGTGTTGTTTTCATAAAAAGGTCCCGGTTTTCGTGCCGGGGCTTTTTGCATTTTGAGGCGTGTAACCCGGTGGTGGGTGCAACAAGATCTGAAGGCTATATGCTAATAACTTTAAACACTTGTTAATGATGGTAGTTAAATATGCGGAAGCCAAATAAAGAAGTACTTTCATGGGTAACGTATTCCCCCTTGTTTTTTTATGAGAAAGAGTTATCTGAAATTCGGTTTTGCACTAGCCTTTACGGGTGTGTCTTTTTTTGCCGGTGCGCAGTGCACGCCCGGTACTACCATATCAACGCTTGCAGGTAACCATATCCCCGGTTATTCGGGCGATGGAGGACCTGCAAGTGAGGC
>JBIKSN010000106.1:0-9392 GCA_044348585.1 Flavipsychrobacter sp. | reverse complement strand
TCGCCTTTTTAGCTTCGTCAGACAGTTTCCTCACATCCTCCCGAAACGTTTGGTAATTCCTTTGTTTTGCCACCATGCCATTGGGCACCGCACCACCTCCGTCGCCGGCATACACCAGCACAGGCAGCACAGCCAATAGCAGCAAAACGAAACACCTTAGGGTTTTCATTGATGCAAATATACGAGCCCACCACCGTAAAGCCACGCTCCCACGCCAATACTGCTCCCGGCACTCCCCACCCTTTTTCTCAAATATTTGGCAAATCACCTTGCATTTTTGCCGTTATTTTGAACCATGAAATCCCTGTTGGCTTTTGCTTCATCCGTTCTCCTGGCTTCATCTGTCACGGCGCAGACCGAGAACTGGGACACCTACATGGTGCGCATGGGTGGCAAACCCGCCTCAGTACTCGTCGATATGGGGCTCCTATCCTCAGCGCCCGACAAGCTGCTGCCCTACCTGCTCGTCACCGGTCCGCAGTCCGACCGCCCCAATAAAACAACCGGTTTCCCCGATACTGCCGAGATCGCCAAAATGGAAAACATACTCGACCTCACCGGCGCATTCCTCTCCGGTGTCACTGCTAAAAAGCTGGCAGGCACACTCATGTACAACGGCGAACGGGTCAACTACTATTACATAAAGGACACAATAGCCGTTCGCAATGCACTGCATCGCATGTACAACACACACTACCCCACCTGGAAATACACCCTCAAGATCAAACACGAACCCGCATGGCAGACCTACCGCACCTTCCTCTACCCCGACAGCATGGCAATGGCATGGATGGCGACCAATAAAGCCGTATTGCAGCTTTTGGAGAAGGGTGATGAGCCCGATGTGCCTCGTTCAGTAAAACATACCATATACTTTACTGCCGATAGTAGTCGGAAAACGTTCGTTACGGCTGCACAGAAGCTCCGTTACAAGATCGAGAAGATCTATGATGCTCCTACCATCGCCTTCCCCTACGAGGTGGTGGTCAGTCGTTTCACGCCATTGGTCATGGATAGCCTTATGGCGCAGGAAAGCGAACTGCGCACGGCTGCAAAACCACTAAAAGCATATTATAAAAGCTGGGACGCGTCGCGCAAATAACTACCGCAACTGACGGCGGTACATAACCAGCGCCACCACCCCGAATATCATATTGGGGATCCACATCGCTATCATCGGGTCCAGATTAGCCTTCGTGGCAAACGTCGATGATATCTGCATGAACATGATGTAAATAGCACTGATGGCAATACCCAGCGCCAGGTGCAGTCCCGATCCGCCCCTTATCTTGCGGCTGGCTATGCACGCTCCGATAATGGTCAGGATAAACCCTGCAAACGGCTGCGCGGTCCTCCGTTCTTTCTCTATGAAGAAACTACTCAGGTTCTCTGTACCCCTCATTTGCTCCTGCTTGATATAGGCATTCAACTGTGGTGTAGTCAGCGCCTCCCTTATCGCATCGCCCCTGTTCAGGTCGCGCGGCGTAAAGGGATAGGCCACATTCATCTCCGGAACTTTTACCAGCTTCTCTTTCAGACCATCATTCGTGCGTATCACCACATTGTGCATCTGCCAAACCTTCTTCACTGTGTCATAAACCACGTAGTCGGCCATCACCTTCTCCTTCAGCAGCGTGCCCTCCATCTTCTCTACACAAAAACGGTTACCCGTCATATTATCGAAGTTGAAGTTCTGCATATAGATATATGTCCCCTTGGCTATGCCCAGGTGAAGATTATCCGATGCATACCGGTAGTTACCGTCATTAATGTACGTATCCTCAAAATGTATTCGCTGCTTATTGGCATTAGGTATCACCCAGTGGTTCGATAATAAAGATACCAGACACAGAAACCCTCCGCCTATCACATAGGGCCGCAGAAAACGGCTGAACGACACCCCCGACGACAGTATGGCTATGATCTCCGACTTATACGCAAGCTTAGAGGTAAAGAAGATAGTGGCAATGAATATGAACAACGGGAACAGCAACGCGGTGATGTGGGGAACAAAGTTCTTGTAGTAGTTGGCCACCACCAGAAACGGCGCCTTCTTCGACACGATATTGTCCACCTTCTCCGAATAGTCTATAACACACGATATCACCGCCAATATCATGATGGCGAAGAAAAAGGTGCTCAGAAACTTGCGGACTATGTACCAGTCGAGTTTTTTCATGTACGGCAGACGGCTGCAAAATTGAGGCTTTTTGCCCACTATTGCCCGTTTCTTTTGTTGCGTTCTTCTTAAAATCGTTCTCAAAAAAAATGTGCGGCATCACCGCACATTTCTCCTGAACTATGTTCCTTAAAATTATTTCTGATCAGTTTCTACTTCCTTGTTGCGCCAGTGCTTAGGAAAACGCCATGCGATACCGCCATGCAGCAATCCCTTATAACCAAGGCCCAGCTCAGCAAAACCTGCAAACTGCCTGCCTATACGGATACCGATCGGAGTAGCCTGGAAACCCCATGGCTTTGCGCCCGACTCATCCACCTGGCCCGGGCCTGTAGGGTAAAGGTCTGTCAGTACAGAGAAACCATACCCTACTGATCCGTAAAGGCGCACACGCACGTGACTGTCCTTAGTATCCAGATATTTGAAAGTTACTTCCGGTATGAACGATGCGAAACTTGCCCAGTTGCTGATACGCTCATTACCAAAACCCAGACCCAACGTAACTGTTGGCGACAGGTAGTACCGGTAGGTAAGGCTGAATGTACCTGAAGACGTATTGTAGGGCGGACGGTTCGCGAACTGATAGATACTGAAACGACCATAACCCAATGCCAGTTCACTTTTACCCTTTTGTGCGACCGCCTGTGTTGCCGTGGCGATTATTGCAAGGGCAAGGCAAAATATGTACATCTTTCTCTGCATGTGCAAGATATTTAGTTAGTTGAAATTCGTTGAATTAGTTATAAGGGCTAAAGATATACCAATCTTTCATTTTTGCAAAACTATCCCCAACCACTTACAGGACACGCCACACAGGAAGAACCACCCTCGAACAACATTCACCAAACATTTTTCACATAAGACACCTGCAACAATCGTTACATATACGTTAAGCATCTTACGACTTTACAGCTTACTTTTGCGCCATGTTTCAACCGTTAACAAATAAACAGCTTATTGCTGTCGCCGATGAATTCGGTACACCCGTCTACGTGTACCATGCCGAACAGATAGCCGAACGCTACAACAAACTTACCGATGCCTTTAAGGCACACCCTACCAAGTTCTTCTACGCCTGCAAGGCACTCACCAACGTCAACATCCTTAAATATGTCAAGAGCCTCGGCGGCCTGCTCGACTGTGTCAGCATCAACGAGGTGAAGCTGGGCCTGCTGGCGGGTTTCGCCCCTCAGGAGATCCTTTTCACACCGAACTGTGTCGACTTCGATGAGATAGTAGCCTGCGTGGACCTCGGTGTGCGCATCAACATAGACAACATTTCCATACTCGAGCGCTTCGGCAATGTGTATGGCGGTTCTTACCCGGTTTGCATCCGCATCAACCCACATATTGTGGCAGGTGGCAATTACAAGATCTCCACCGGCCATATCGATAGCAAATTCGGTATTTCCATCCACCAGCTCCGCCACATAGAGCGCATCGTCAAGACCACCGGACTCCATGTTCAGGGACTGCACATGCACACCGGCTCCGAGATCAAGGACATCGACGTGTTCCTGCAGGGCCTCGATGTGATGTTCGGCATAGCCACTCACTTCAAAGACCTCGACTTCATAGACCTTGGCAGCGGGTTCAAGGTGCCGTACAAAGACGACGACCAGGAGACCGATGTGTACCTGCTGGGCCAGAAGGTAGCAGAAGCAGCCATGGAGTTCGAAAGTGAGTACGACCGCAAGCTGGAGATCTGGTTCGAACCGGGCAAGTACCTGGTAAGCGAATGCGGCTGGTTTGTAGTAAAAGCCAACGTCATCAAACAGACCACTGCAACCGTGTTCGTGGGTGTCAACTCAGGCTTCAACCACCTCATCCGCCCCATGTTCTACGACTCCTACCACCGCATCACCAACATTTCCAACCCCGATGGGGCTAAACGCATCTATACCGTTGTGGGCAACATCTGCGAGACCGATACTTTTGCCTGGGACCGTGTGCTGAGCGAGGTGCGCGAGGGCGACTTCCTTGCCTTCCACAATGCCGGCGCCTATGGCTTCGAAATGAGCAGCAACTTCAACTCGCGCCTCAAGCCTGCCGAGGTGCTGATACAGAACGGTCAGCCAAAACTCATCCGCCGTGCCGATGTGTTTGAAGACCTGTTGAAAAACCAGATCGTCTGACAAAAAACCTTCCATAAACAGCGAAGCGCGCCGGATGCCGGTGCGCTTCGCTGTTTATGTACATTCAAAATAGTTTACAGAACCAGCATTGCATCGCCATAACTGAAGAAGCGGTACTTTTCTTTAATAGCCGTTTCGTAGGCTGTCATCATCAGATCGTAACCGGCAAAAGCGCACGCCATTATCATCAGGCTTGTCTTAGGCAGGTGGAAGTTGGTAATGAGCGAATCAGCAATAGAGAAATTATGCGGCGGGTGAATGAACACATTCGTCCATCCTTCCTCTGGCTTCAGCAGTCCCTGTGCGGTCACCGAGCTTTCCAAAGCGCGCATGGTAGTAGTACCTACCGAGCAAATGTGGCGCTTCTCCACCTTGGCACGGTTCACCATATTAGCAGCATATTCGTCCACCTTAAAGTATTCAGCATCCATCTTGTGTTTCGACAGATCTTCAACCTCTATCGGGCGGAAGGTACCCAGGCCAGTGTGCAGGGTTACTTCTGCAAACTTCACGCCTACTATCTCCAGCCTTTTGATCAGTTCGCGGCTGAAGTGCATACCCGCGGTTGGCGCCGCAACAGCGCCTTCATACTTGGCATATACTGTCTGGTAGCGTTCTTTATCTTCTTCTTCAGGCTTACGCTTAATGTATTTTGGCAATGGTGTTTCGCCCAGCAGGTCCAGCATTCCGCGGAACTCCTGTTCGTTACCATCAAAAAGGAAGCGGATGGTACGACCACGGGATGTTGTGTTGTCTATTACTTCTGCTACCAGCTCATCGTTGTCGCCAAAGTACAGCTTGTTACCCACGCGTATCTTACGGGCAGGGTCCACTATCACGTCCCACAGATGGTTGGGTTTGTTCAGTTCGCGCAGCAGGAACACCTCTATCTTGGCGCCTGTCTTTTCTTTCCGACCATATAAGCGCGCCGGGAACACCTTGGTGTTGTTCACGATCATCACGTCTTTGTCGTTGAAATAATTGAGAACGTCTTTAAAAACCTTGTGCTCAATTTTGCCTGTGTCGCGGTGGATCACCATCAGACGGCTTTCGTCGCGTTTTTTTGCAGGATGTTGCGCTATGAGATTTAATGGTAAGTCGAACTTAAACTGCGACAACTTCATATATGAGAATGGATTGAATGAAAAGTGTGCAAAGTTATATAAAAGTAACGATATTACGGGGATTTGCTTCTACATAGCTTTAAAAGCCGGCATCGACAGGCATATCGCCCCCGCCCATATCCACCAAACGCTACTTAACACAACGCTCCTGAAACCTGCCGCATCCCGGAATTTCAGCAGAAACAAAAATTACATTCTGATTATCAACACATTACAAGCAAAAACCACTTCAGAAACTTAACCAGATCGATCCGGATCCAAATTACTCCGATATCAGGAATTTGGTTCGGGTTGTCTGTCCTGCCGCCTTAACAGAAAGGATGTACACACCCGACGGAATACCTGCTACCGACACAGATGAATTTAGAGACGAAATTTCGGCACGTAGCAGCGTGCGGCCCGGCAGATCTGTAATAACAATATTTGCTACCGAAACACCGTCGGGCAACTGTACATGTAAAATGTCTTTCGCCGGGTTGGGAAACACACGAACTTCACCCTGCGGCACCGGCAATTCTGTTTGCGCCGGACAATCTGCCGCCGGTATCACCGTCAGCATTTTAGTGGCCGCTACCGATCCGCAGCTATTTGTCACAGTATAGCTCACCAGCCCCAGCCCTGCTGCTACCCCGGTAACCACACCGCCCGAAGATACAGACACATTCGCGCCCGGCGTGCTCCATGTACCGCCCGATACCGATGCCGTCAATGTTGTGGTCTGTCCCACACACACCGTGCTGCTGCCGCTAAGCGTACCCGCGGCCGGCGACACGTTAATACTAATGGTTTTAGTAACTGCATTCGCAGCACCGCAACCTCTGATCTTCAAATAAGTAATAGTGACCACGCCCGGCACCAACCCCTTCACTATCCCGCTTGCCGACACCGTGGCATAGAACGAATTGCTTACACTCCACACACCGCCGCTCACCGCGTTGAACAGTACCACCGAATCGCCGGTACATACAGCCGACGGGCCTCCTATCGGATACAGCAATGGCGGAGCGCAAGTGTCATAGGTCTTGGCTATTACCGCATCGAACATTCCTACACACGGCACCGAAATAGCGTCGAACATGGAAGCACCTACTATGGCGCTGGTCACATATATACCGTTGAACCGGTCTATGGCTATGTATGGAGTGGTTAGGGGCACCCTATGTACCTGCAGTGCCGCCCCCGATGCAGGATCGTATTTGGCAAAAAAGCCACCGCCGTTATATAGCTCCAGCGTATCGAACCAGGCCGAGACACCCGTATTATAATGGGACTCACCCGAAATGAATACATACCCCAGCGTATCCAACACTACCGATGACATATAGTCGTTTAACACATTGCCTGCTCGCTTGGCCCACAATACCGATCCGCCCGGGCTGTATTTTACCAGAAATATATCGGAAGTTAGTACAGATGCTGCCTTTGTGAGCACGGTGCTGCCAAACTGAATGGACATACTTTTGTATTGACCACCCACATACACATTACCCACCGAATCGGCAGCAAGTGCGCAACCGAAATCATCGCGCTTCGCGCCTGCCCGTTTTGCCCACAACAGGCTACCCGTAGATGAATATCCCATCACAAACATATCGAAGGTGGCAACAGTATCGTTGACCAGATAGCCCGATCCGGTAAAGAAAGTATCCGACGTAAATTTACCCGACACAAACACATTTCCGCTGCGGTCGGTGGTCACTGCCGCGCCCTCGTCATACAAATATCCGCCCGCCTTCTTCGCCCAAATTAAAGTACCTGCCGGGTTGAACTTTGCCAGAAAAACATCAGCGCTATAACCCGGCGACGTATTGATCAATGTGGTGCCGCCCATCTGTATACTGTCGTCACTGAAATACCCGGTCATGTACACATTGCCCGACGGGTCAACCGTTACACCATTGGCCACATCATCAAAACGGGTACCGAAGTTGCGCACCCACAAAAGCGTTCCCGAAGTGTCGTACTTGGCAAGGAAAATGTCCTTATCAAGAAACACACGCCAACCCGGAATAGTATGATTAACCGTGATTCCTCCAAATCGCACCGAGTCACTTTGGTAATAGCCGGCCACATATACATTGCCCGCAGAATCTGTGGCAACCGATGTACCTGCCTCATCAAACATACCTATTGTGGCACCCCGCACCCACTTCACAGCACCTGCAGAGTTATACTTGGTCAGAAAAAACTCCCTGCGCCCCGTACCCGGATTCGCATTGTAAAGAGTAGTGGTGCCGAAACTGATGGAATCACCGGGAAACTCGCCGGTTATGTAGGCATTGCCCCATTTGTCTGTAGCAGCCTGCCGCGAGTAGTCATAACCCTGGCTTCCGGCACCGTTCGCCCATAGCCAGGTCTGCGCTAAAAGGCTGTGGGGAATAACAAAACATAATACCGACAGGAGGGTGAGGTATATTTTCTTCATAAGTGGTGTATATCAAACAAAGATAGAATATCCCCACCATTCACCCGCGCTGTGACTCTCGTCATAATTCTTCCCGTTTGAATAACGACACACCTCAAATTCCGGCCTTATAAAAATGGCGTTAAGAAAAATGGCGGAACGCAGCGGCCGCAAAATCTATGGCGGTTGATGTTCCTCTGTCCATGTTCACTCTCCGCTCTCTTTCTCGCTCCCACCTACCGCAGCCTTGATCTTTTGGTTCTTTTGCATCAAGGCAAAAGAACAACAAAGAATATCTGTCATACTACACAAAACGCACTATCATAAAACTTTCCTCATTTCCTTATTCCCACTCGGTTGTAACTTGTATAGAAGTTAAGAAAAGTGGACGACAAACGAACAAATTATGATTTTAATCTACTTCTCATCTGCGCACGAGGTGCGCAGAGGTGCGCAGAGGTGCGCAGGTTTTGCGCAGTTTTGGGAAGCAGATTGCGCACATGCTTCCCACATTTTTATTGATAATCAACGAACTAAGTAAAACCGGCAGGCAGGAATGAGAAAAAAGAAAAAAAATGCGCAGAATGCGCAACAACCATTTTAAAGCAGCAAGGGGCAGGAAGCAATAACCACCCCGTCCTCCGTCACTCCGACTTTACGAAACTCACCGTGCGGGTAGCCGCCCCTTCAGAAAGCCGCAGCGAATACACACCCGGCGCAAAGGCACTTACATCTATCCTGAAGGTGCCGGTAGTTACAGGTGCGTTATATACCTCATGTCCGCGGGCATCGGTCACCACGGCACGGTGGTACACTGCACCCGTCACGGCAACTATCAGTTCATTATCCGCATTCACTGATACGTTCACTGTTGCCTCGGCCGCAGGTGCCTTGCTCACTATCTTATGTATGCGGCTCAGATTATCGCGGTTGAAATCTATTACATACAGATTGCCCGCATCATCGGTAGCCACATCACGCGGATTGGACAACTTACTTGCCGTGGCGGGTATACCCGTGCCGCTTCTGCCACCCGCACCCGTACCGGCAATTGTGGTGATGATCCCATCCCATGTCACCTTGCGCACCACATGGTTGTCCTCGTCAGCAATATACAGATCTCCGGCCCTGTCCAGTGTTATGCCCGTAGGTTTGTTCAGCGTAGCAGCCGTAGCCGGTCCGCCATCGCCGGTATAGCCGCGGCGGCCATTTCCGGCTATGGTGGTAATTCTTCCCTTGGCACTCACCCTGCGCACGACATTGTTGCGCATGTCGGAGATATACAGAGCACCATCGGCACCCAACGCCAGTCCATAGGGCGTGTGCAACTGAGCATCGGTGGCAGGGCCGCCATCGCCGCTGTAGCCCTTGCTGCCATAGGTGCCGGCAACAGTGCGAATGAGCCCGTCGGTCGTCACCTTGCGGATCACGTGGTTACGTTCATCAGAGAGGTACAACTCTCCCGTCGGCGACACCACCACCATATTCAACCCCGACAGTTGCGCGTCGGTAGCAGGCACCCCTTCGCGACGGTCACCGGGTCCGGCAGT
>JBIKSN010000105.1:0-9418 GCA_044348585.1 Flavipsychrobacter sp. | reverse complement strand
TCAAAGACGCTACTTTCGAGCTGAAAGACCGCACAAATGCACGTATCCGCACTGAAGATAAGATCAAAGACGTTGAAGAGGCTTTGACCATCAAGCGCAAAGAACTGGAAAAGATATCTGTAGAAACTGAGAAAGAAGAAGCAGTACTCGCACAGAAGTCGGCCGAAGCAAAGGAAAAAGTAGAAGCTCGCCTGCTGAGTGCTTACGAGCGCATCCGCGCCAGCTACCGCAACGGTCTGGCAGTAGTGCCTATTGTTCGCGATTCTTGCGGCGGTTGCTTCAACGTTATCCCTCCGCAGCGCCAGAGCGAGATCCGCCAGCACAAAAAGATCATCGTGTGCGAACATTGTGGTCGCATCCTGGTTGATTCTGACCTGAACGACAAAGTGACCATCAAATAATTGATGTCCTCAATGATACAACCGAAAGGAGCGCTGTGCGCTCCTTTTCGTTTTTTAGAAAACTCCTTGCCACCGCCTACATATTTGTGGCGTTGTAATGTCTCTAAAATTTTTTTTACTGATTTTTCTGAATAACTTTATAACCGTTGGCAGAAGTGCGCTTCCGCCCGCGTTTCTTTTTTCAAAGCGACAGAGCTATCTGTGTTGCTTTGATGTGTGCTTTTATTAATTTTAAGGCCACTTAAGTTGTGCTGCTACTGAACAGTGCTTCTTAAAATGCTTTATAAATGGAAAATATGGAAATGAACAATAAACCCGGCGCATTGCCGGAGGAAGGAACGAACAACGGAATGGACCTGTCGAGGCGTCGTTTCTTTCAGCTTGCCGGTGGTATAGCCGGTGCCGGTCTGTTGCTCTCTGCCGCTTCTTGTCGCAGAACACCTCCCAGCGACACCTATGTAGGTGAAGGCGATATTGCATTGCTCAACTATCTGTACATTCTGAAACAGGTTACTGTGAACTTATATGCACAGGCCGTTGCTACTCCATATTACGGTATCACTAAAGAAGAAACAGTTCTTCAGATAGATCTCCGCGACCAGGAAGTAGTGCACCGCGAATATCTGAAGAAGATATTAAGCACCAATGCTGTGAAAGATATCACTACTCAATTATCGGCAGTAACATTTGCAGACAAAAAGAGCTTTCTCACACACGCATCTGGCCTTGAAGACCTTACCGTTGCTGCCTATGCAGGTGTACTGAAAGTGCTGAAAAATAATGAGCTTATTCTCACTATTGCTAAAATGGCATCTGTTGACGCACGTCACGCGGGCTACATGCACGATCTGTTGGCGCACAACTCTTTCGGACCGCTGGACAACAACGGTCTCGATGCTGTTGTCGCTCCGCTGAAAGGTTTCCAGACAATGCAGCAATACATAGAAACCAAGTTTGACACGAGCAAACTGCCTACTTACTAATCAACAGAACGATCATGAACTTTAAGAATATAATCACTGAAATTGAAAAGACCGACCCTGAGGTATATGAACGTCTCAGCGGCCGAAGGGAGGCACTGAAAAATTTCGGTACCAAGGTTGCTATCGCGGCACTGCCATTCGCTATCGGTTCCATGTTCCAGAAAGCGTATGGTAAGACCACTGACGCAGTTGTTGATGCACTGAACCTTGCGCTCGAGTTTGAGTACATGGAGTATACCTACTACCGTCAGGGCACCAATACCACCGGTCTTATTAATCCTACAGACCTGGCAGGGTTCAAGTCGATGGAAGCACAGGAAAAAGCACACATCAACTTCCTGAACTCTACCATCACTGCACTGGGCGGCATTCCTTTCAAGCCAAACAATTTTACAGCAGCTACAACTGTTGCTCCATATGTTCCTGCGGCCTACGACTTCACCATGGGTGGTGTGTATCAACCGTTCGACGATTACAAAACATTCCTTTTGCTGGCGCAGGTTTTTGAAGACACCGGGCTCCACGCTATTCAGGGTCAGATGCAGACACTACTCAGCAACAATGCGGTGCTTACACAGGCATTTCAGTTGCAGGGTGCCGAGGCCCGTCACGCGGCATTTATACGTCACATTCGTCGCATAGCGCCTATCAGCGCGCCCGAAGAGCCGGCACCATGGATCACCAACAACATTCCGCCTACCATTCCCTTCCAGTCATACTACCTGAGCGAAGACAAAGTAGAATACAACGGAGTGATAGCGCTGAACCTGCCGAACCCTTACTACAACAACGGGCAAACTCCGCAGGTATCTGCTACAGCGGCTTTCGATGAGGGCTACGACAAGACCAAGATCCTGTCGCTCATCAAACCATTCAAGAAGTAGTTTCACCTACATAAAAGAAAAAGGGCAACGCGAATGCGTTGCCCTTTTTTATTGTCGTTGTTTATGTCTTCTATATCACACTTTCTCCTGACTGCATCTTCTCTGCGTTCTCTGCAAACTGCAGCGCATCCAGCATCTCCTGTATCTCTCCGTTCATGAAGCTATCCAGGTTGTAGATGGTCATATTGATGCGGTGATCGGTGATGCGGCCCTGTGGATAGTTGTACGTACGGATCTTGGCACTACGGTCTCCCGTACTTACAAGGCTCTTACGCCTGCTTGCTATCTCGTCTTCCTGTTTACGCACCTGCTCTTCATACAGGCGGGTACGCATCATGTTCATTGCCTTTTCCCTGTTGCCCAGCTGCGAACGTTCGGTCTGACACATCACCACTGTACCGGTAGGTATGTGGGTGAGTATCACTTTCGTTTCCACCTTGTTCACGTTCTGTCCGCCGGCACCACCGCTTCGTGCGGTCTCCATTTTCACATCGCTTTCTCTCAGTTCAAAATCCACTTCTTCAGCTTCAGGGAGCACAGCCACTGTAGCAGCCGATGTGTGCACCCTTCCGCTTGCTTCGGTGGCCGGTACACGCTGCACGCGGTGCACACCACTCTCAAACTTCATTGTGCCGTACACATCTTCGCCCACCACTTCCAATTGTATCTCTTTGTAGCCTCCCACGGTTCCTTCTGTCTCTGATACTACAGATACTTTCCAACCCTTGCGCTCGCAATAACGCACATACATGCGCATGAGGTCTCCCGCAAAAATGCTCGCCTCATCTCCACCGGTACCTGCACGTATCTCCAGTATCGCGTTCTTCTCATCCTGAGGGTCTTTTGGTATCAGCAACTTGCGGATCTCTTCTTCCAGTTGTGTCTTCTGTTCCTCCAGTTTTTCAAGGTCCTCTTTGGCCATGCTCCTCAGATCGTCATCGCTCTCAGTTGCCAGCACCTCTTTTGCAAAGTCTAAACTGTCCAGACAGTTGCGGTACGATTTATAGACCACAACTATTTTTTCCAGCTTACGGTATTCCTTGCTCACCTGAGAAAAACGGCTGTTGTTGCCTACCACCTCGGGGTTGGTAAGTGCTACGCCCAACTCGTCGAAACGAGCAGAGATGACTTCCAGTTTTTCTATTATTGAACTCATTTAGTTTATTTCAAAAGTGGGCAAAGTTACATCGTATTCACGGAACAATTAATAAAAAAGTGCTGTTTCCTTATCGTAGTGGCAGGAAATAGAACTGGTCACTCATGGTAAGCTGTTGTTGCAAACTCAATACTGCTTTCTCAAGCCGGCTTCTATTTGCTACATTAACTACGATGACCGGCCGATTACTGTTATCAAAAAACATGGCAATTCCCTCGCTCGACGGATCGGCATCTTTCAATTGAGAAAACAGCTTAGTCAGTATTTTATAGTTGCCTGCATGATCCTTGTGCACAATGAATAATAAAGTACCGTCAGCCGAATTTATTTGCTGCATTGTCTGCGGGTCTGATATGGGGTAAGATCCGCTTGCGCTTGTCAGTCTGAAACTCCTTGACACATCGGCAAAAATTTCAGAGTACTCGCTGTGCACTGCTGCGTCCGTAAAAATGTTCACCGTGTTCAGCAGGTTCTCAAATTCATAGGGCGCTTGCGGAAAGGTTTTTGCGAATGCCTCAATTGCCTTTCTCGCGAATGAGGTATCAATCTCCTTTCCTTCTCTGAGGTAGTTTTCTACCATAGGAAAAATAGTCTTCGCGAATCCGTTTATGTGTTTATCTGCATACCACTCACCGGTATCTGCTGCACCATGCAATTGTTTGTATGCCCAGCCATTGCCGCATGCGGTGGCAAGTGCCTCATCAAAATAACTATACGCATAACGTGCATACCTGGATCTGCTTTTTACAAAAACGGAATCCATTGCCCATTGCTTTCTCAAAGGTTGCTCCTGATAAAGCATGTGGCATATCTCATGGATCGCAACGCCCATCCGCATGTCATGATCTACCTCCTGTGTAAGTACCGCCAACGCCAGACTGTTTGTGTATGGAGACGCAGTTGTGCTTCCGCTTCTGCCCGGAATAGCGTACAGCGAAATCGTAAATGGAATTTCACTACTCCAGGTGCTCCCGTAAAAACGCTTCAGCGTATTGAAGATTCTGTTGGTTTGTTTACTGTAGTTCTGTAATGCCTTCAACTGTGATGTCAGCGCATTTTCATGAGGCGACATCAGCCCGTTATAAAACGGTTCAACGTCCGTCATACATTGCTTCAATACCTGCCATTCCTCATTGGGCAGCAGGCCCACTATCCGCTTCAGAAATATTTCTGATGTTTCGCTTTGTATGGCTGCTATGTTCACAAGCTCTTCTACCGACTTTGGTCTCTGACGAGCCACCGGGTAGTCAGGGTAGGTGTAACTTCCACCCAATTGTATGGACTTGAAGTTGCGGATAATACTGAAAAATCGGGCTGAATCTGATGGTTCAATACCTGACTGAATATAGGCAGAAAGGGTTGAAGAAACATGCGGGTCGCGGGCTGCTGCCCGCATGAACGTCAGCACTGCGAAAGGTCTGCTTTTCCTGAAAAAAACCATATCCTGTGAGCTGCCTATCGTAGCCCCTATCAGCAACAAAAATAACAATACACATTTCCTCATAAGCATGGGCGGGGGTTAAAACACACAAGCCACACAATTGTGTGGCTTGCTCTTTTATGTTTTAGAACATCTTTGTTTTTTCTATTACCATGTCTTTTACACTACTCAGCGGTATGCGCTCTTGCGTCATCTCGTCGCGGTAGCGTATGGTAACCGTACCATCTTCTTTTGTCTGGTGGTCTATTGTTACGCAGAACGGTGTGCCAATCGCGTCCATCCTTCTGTAGCGCTTACCAATGGTATCTTTCTCTTCATAGAAGCAACGGAAGTGTGGACGACACTGGTCCATCAGTTCACGCGCTATCTCAGGCAAGCCGTCTTTCTTCAGCAGAGGCAGTACCGCCAGCTTGAATGGTGCCAGCATTGCAGGGAGTTTCAGCACCACACGACTGTCTTGTTTCTCGGCTGTGCTCAGGTCCTGCTCTTCATAGGCCTCGCTCAGTATCATCATCACCGCACGGTCCAGACCTATTGATGTCTCTATGACGTATGGTATGTAGTGCTGGTTGATCTCTGTATCGAAGTAAGTCAGTTTCTTTCCGCTGAACTGCTGATGTTGTTTCAGGTCGAAGTCGGTTCGGCTGTGAATACCTTCCACTTCTTTAAAGCCCATCGGGAAATCGTATTCAATATCGCATGCGGCATCAGCATAGTGTGCCAGTTTCACATGATCGTGAAAGCGGTAATGATCTGGCGATATACCCAGGCTCAGGTGCCACTTCATGCGGGTCTCTTTCCATTTCTCATACCACTCCTTCTGTGTGCCGGGGCGCACAAAGAACTGCATCTCCATCTGTTCGAATTCGCGCATGCGGAATATGAAACCACGCGCCACTATTTCGTTGCGGAACGCCTTTCCTGTCTGCGCTATACCGAACGGTATTTTCATACGGCCCGATTTCTGTACATTCAGGAAGTTCACAAATATGCCCTGTGCTGTTTCGGGGCGCAGGTACACAACGTTCGCGTCATCAGCCACCGATCCCATTTCTGTTGAAAACATGAGGTTGAACTGGCGTACATCGGTCCAGTTGCAGGTGCCGCTTACAGCGCACTTCATTTTGTTGTCGTCTATCAGTTGCTTCAGACCCGCAAAATCGTTGTCAGCAAGCAGCGCATCCATTTGTTGCAACAACGCATCACCTTTTTCCTTTTCCAGTGTTTCGGCAAATCCTTCTATCAGGTGGTCTACTCGATAACGCTTCTTACTGTCTTTGTTGTCGATCATCGGATCGCTGAAGTTGTCCACGTGACCACTTGCTTTCCACACCGTCGGGTGCATGAATATGGCCGCATCTATACCCACAATGTTGTCGTGCATCTGGGTCATGCTGCGCCACCAATATTCACGTATATTTCTTTTTAGCTCTGCTCCGTACTGGCCGTAATCATACACAGCGCCGAGACCGTCATATATCTCGCTCGACTGAAAAATGAAGCCATATTCTTTGCAGTGGCCTATTATATTCTGGAGTTTATTTTCATTTGCCATAGTGGCGGCAAAAATAGTTCGAATAGTTGACAGTTAAAGACATTTAACGGTTGCCCAACGCACCTTTCAAAGCGTTGTAACCGTTTTTATTGATAATTTTGCACCCGATGAACAAAGGAGGGAAGAGATCATTATTGCCCTACATTCCGGGTTACGACAACAACGCTATTCTGAAGCTCGTCTTCTTTATTGCAGGTGCCTACATTATGCTGGCGATATCCTGGGCCGTGGGTATGATCGTCAATCTCTCTGCCGATAAGTTCAACGAGTTTTTCCTACCAAACATCGGATTGCCGCAACTGGCGCAGTTTCCGGCTAAGTGGTGGACCCTATTCCTCTACGGACTTTTTCATCTGCCTAATAGCTTCATGGAGATGCTCAGCAACATGCTGTGGCTATACATGTTCGGCTCTGTGCTGCAAAGCCTGGTTGGCAAGAAACAGATCTGGGCAGTGTTTTACTACAGTGCACTGATGGGTGGTGTCTTTTATCTGGCAGCGCAAATGCTACCCGGTGGTCTGGGCCAGTGTCCTCCGCTAATCATGGGGCCTCGTGCCGGCATTGTGGGTATGGCAGCTGCTACTGTTACCATTGCTCCCAAATACAGGTTCTATCTGTCTGATACGTTCAGCATTCCTATCATGGCCGTTGCTGCTGTGTTTATGGTGCTCATGATCATTGGCACAGGCATGTGGCTGCCGGTGGGGGCCATGCTTGCCGGTGGGGCAGTCATGGGTTTCGTTTACATAAAACTGCTGCAAGCTGGTTACAGGCCGGCACAATGGGTGTATTCCTTGTATGACACCATGGAAAAGATGGTGACGCCCGGCGGAGCAGCAGGAAATAAGAACCGCCGCAACACGCAGCCTGCAAACAAAGAAAGCAGGGTAGACGAGCTGCTCGACAAGATCAATCAGAAGGGTTATAAATCGCTTAGCAAAGAAGAGCGCGACTTCCTGTCAAACGCAGGCAAATAGCATCTGTTCTGCCAATAGTGCATTCACTAAATTTTATGTTTTAACCGCTGGTTTATATCTGGAGGCGTTTCCGTCACCGGATACTAATACTGTCGTCATAAAATTGTTAAGATTTCGTGTAGGTACATGTATTTAATCCATGTTGGCACACGATTTGTATTATTCTATTCAAAACCTAGACGTATGAAAAAGAGAGCGATGATATACTTCAGCAAAAACCGCGCATTGAAAGTATTGGAAAGTCCACTTTCAGCAGATCTGACAACACTTTTGAGCGCGACGTTTGCCATTTCCAAAAGCAGGGTGGTGAAACAACACATAAAAAATACTTTGGTGCAGCTCAGCTCTCCGGAGTATAAGCTGTCGGCGTAACCGATAATTGACTTTTTGTTTTTTAGACGATCAAATGTGACGATAGATTGGAGGTGTGTGTATGAACGGAGCATGTATGTGAAATACGTGCTCCGTTTTTCTTTATTATTTTTTTGTTTCCCTGAACGGATTGAAAACGTGTTTTCAGTATATTTGATATCCTTAACTCCGGTTTTTGGAACTTTTAGTTGATTTTTTTGAGGTTTTTTTCAGGCGTTATTCACATTTTTGAGACTTTGGCTTCATTTTTGCTGTGAATACTACTGTGAAATCATTGAAAAGTGCGAGGGTATATTTCGGAAGTATGAAAAAATTTCTATTATTAGTATATAGCTGTACATTTTTTCTTCTTACGGTTCAAGCTCAAACTTCACGCCCGCCGATGGAGGACGTTGTTAACGCTATTAAGAACAACCGTATAGAAGATATGTCGAAGTATTTCGACAATATTGTGCCTGTTACTATCAATAATAATCAGACCATCTACAGCCGCAATCAGGCAGAGATAGTTCTGAAAGATTTCTTTGAAAGGAACATCCCCAAAGATTTCCTGATCCTGGACAATGGCTCTCCGAATTCAGGGTCCAAATTCATTATCGGCTCCCTTATTACACCGGGTGGTATGAAGTATAATGTGTACATCCTGATGAAACAGAAAGGTCTTGATTATTACCTTCAGGAAATAAGACTGAATAAAGAATAAACAACAACAATCCTTATAACGAAAGAGGCTACACAATGTGCAGCCTCTTTTTTATTTCAGTTGGTACAGGTCCGGAATATTACGTCCTATGCCGTCGTAATCAAGTCCGTAACCCAACACAAATTTGTTCTCAATTTCGAATGCTGTGTAGTCAGCTTTCACATCATATTTCAGTGCCGATGGTTTGGTGAGAAACGTTGCGATCTTCACCGATGCCGGTCCGCGCTGATAGATCTCAGGAATAAATGCGCTCAGCGTTTTTCCTGTGTCTATGATGTCTTCTACAATGATCACATGGCGACCCTGCAGGTTTTCATCCAGACCGATTGCTGTTACAACATTGCCTGTTGATGTTGTGCCTTTGTAAGAAGCTAACTTCACAAAAGAGATAGACGCATTGATGGTAAGTCCTCTGAAAAGATCTGCAGCAAAAATGAACGAACCGTTCAGAATGCCTATCAGCAGCGGTTCTTCGCCCTCATAGTCCTGATTTATCTGTCTGGCTATCTCGGTGATGCGTTGCTGTATTTTGTGCCTGTCTATAAACGGCACAAATGTTTTTCCGAAAACGGTTATCTCCTGATTCATATCCTATTCGCTGATCCTTATTGTTTGTCCTGCTTTCAGATCACTTGCCTCCATGTTATTCCACTTCAGCAACTGCGCCACAGTTATTCCATTTCTCTTAGCAATAGAAAAAGCTGTGTCACCGCGCTTCACTATATACATCTTGTCGCTCTTGTTGTATTCCTTTTCTGTTGCGGGTTTTCGCAATTGTGGTTGCGGCGGATCGTCCTTCATAAATGGCTGACGGCTGATCTCTGTTGTAGTTGCAGGCACCTTCTTTTCCTGTTCTTTTTTCTCTTGTGCTAATACTTCTTTCGGTGCCTCAAATCCCATTCCGAAACCCACCTCTTTTTCATTGGGTTTTGCTACCATAGTATTG
>JBIKSN010000104.1:0-9506 GCA_044348585.1 Flavipsychrobacter sp. | reverse complement strand
GAGTGTCGTTGTGAGGCCTTCACATACCGAACTTGCACCTACTATCGCTGATGGAGCAGCTGTTACCGTAGCAACTACTGTGCTCGTACAGCCCGCACTCAACGAATAGGTAACTATAGTTGTACCCGCGGACACACCGTAAAGAACACCTGTAGTAGAGCCAATAGTACCTACCGCAGGGTTACTGCTGCTCCACGTGCCACCAGTGGATGTAGTTGTGAAGGTGCCCGTGCTACCCACACATACTGTAGGACCGAATGGAGGAGTTGCAGTTGCCACGACAGTAACGATCTTAGTTACGGCACAACCTGCGACCTGATATCTGATAGTTGCCGTACCAAGTGCGATACCATTAACCAGACCTGTAGTTGCACCAACGGTAGCAGCACCCAAAGGAGTTGCAGTGGATGTCCAGATGCCCCCCCCAGGCGAGCTGGTCATTGGAGTACTTGCACCAACACATACACTACCTGCACCAGAAATAGCGCCGGGATATGGATTAACACTGACAGTTCTTGTTACAAAACATCCGCTACCGAGATCATAGGTAATGGTACACGTTCCTAACGATATACCACCAACAACTCCCGTTGATGCATTGACTGTACCTATGGCAGGATTACTGCTGCTCCAGGTTCCGCCGGCAGGTGTAGTAGACAAAGTTGTTGTCGCACCCAGACAAGCAATGTTCACACCCGTGATGGCAGCAGGTGTCGGTGTAACCGTAACCACTGCAACAGAGCTACAGCCCGCCACCGTATATATGATCGTAGATGTACCAGGAGAGCCTCCGGTTACAATACCTGACGAAGAACCAACTGTGGCTATACCTGTAGATGTACTGCTCCACGTACCGCCACCGGAAGTGCTGGACAGGGTAGTGCTATAACCGGCACACACGGAAAGTGTACCTGTAATCGCTGCCGTTGCGGGGTTGATAGTAACCGTGGCAACAGAGCTATTGGTGCATCCGAATCCGTTTGTAACAGTTGCCGTATAGGTACGAACCGTGACAGCGGTCACAGTTGTGGGGTGTACATAAACAGTTGACGCTACACCACCTGTGTAGGGAGTAGTATATGCCGCATCTGTATAAAGATCTGTTGTGGGCGACCATACTGCAGCAGCAGATGAGGTAAGCGACTGAACTGCACCATTACACATCGTTGTTACTGATGGAGTGAGCGTTGGTGCCGGTGGCACGGGATTAACTGTTACCACTGTTGATGCGCTCATAGAGCAGGTTCCATTCGTTGCAGTGAGTACATATGTACCGGCATTTGCAGAAGTAACACCGGTCAGCACAGGTGTCAAAGAAGTTGAAGTAAATCCAGCAGGACCGGTCCATGAATAAGCTGTAGTTCCGGTTGAAACAGATCCCGTTAAAGTGACAGTACCACCCGGACAAACACCTGCACTCGCAGCAGCCGTAACAATTACAGGACACGGTGACCAGCGGTAAACCTGATTTGCTGCAGGAAAATCGTAAACGCTGTTGAAAGTTGTATTTGGCGTTGGAGAAGTACCGAAATTGGGAAGTGTGCGATAGTCAGTTGTGCTATTAGCGATACCGATGGACGCACCGGAACTACTTGTGAAAGCGCAGGTGCTATAGCAGTAGTCTATCACATTTGTTGTCTCATAAAGCCTTAACTGAAAACTTCCGGCAGGAGATGTACTGAAGTTTGGATAAAGAGTAACCCCCCCCCACTCCATCACGAATATCCTGTTGGGCGCTGTTCCAAGCGTTTGATACATGGATGAAGCACTATGGGAAATCAGGTCATCGAAATAAGGAAACAGAAAACCTGCGCCGGTAATACTACCCGCTGTATTTGTCCAGGTTATTGACCCGGAGTTGGCAAGTGACACCCAACCGTTGGTGCAAATGGACAATTGCGTGTAGTTTGTACCGCAAAAGTTAAACGTAAATCCCAAACCGATAGACGTCTGTGTGCGGTCGTCTCCCCACCAGGTACCGGTCATTGCCGTGCCGGTAGAACTGATGCTCGAGTAAGTTGACGAAAATGCCGAGAAAAAATAGGATGCGGTGGTCTGAGCGAATCCCTTCGTTGAAAAAATCAACAGAAAAAACGTCAGGCGTAGAAATACGTTTCTCATACAGTATCTTAAAATAAACAATCTTACAATCTTAACAATCGGGTAAATTTAACCACTTTATGAAAAAAATACAAATAATATTGATCCACAAAATGCAAATTCAACCGCAAAAATAAAAAAAATAAAAAATACGACTACAAATAATCTGTAATAAAATAATAACCAATAAAATAAGTATGTAGATAGGACTTTCGGTTAACACAATGGACAAAACAAAAGTTTGCCATCTAAAGAATGGCGTACTCAACGCCTGGAATGTTAGCGAATTCCGATTCTTTTTACCAAGCCATATATTTTAACAAAGTGGGAAAACTTTGCTATTTGCTCCGAAGGATGCCATTTCTAACGGCTTGCCAATCAGCAGGAAGGATACTGTACATCACTGTATTTCTGAAAATCCCGTTCTCGCGGATCCGTTCATTCCTCAGAACTCCTTCGAAAACACCACCAATACCTTCAATTGCCTTACGGCTTCTGATATTGATCTCGTCGGTAACCAACTGGACCCTTATTGAGGAAAGTACATCGAAACAATAATTGAGCAAAAGGTATTTACATTCTCTGTTAATACCCGTTCGCCAAAGGGCGGGCGCATACCAAGTCCACCCTATCTCTAACTTGCGGTGTTGCGGAAAGATGTTATGAAACATGGTACTTCCCGCCACCGCTCCGGTAGCCTTATCTATGACAACAAAGGGATATTGCTCCTTATTTGCCCGCTTAAGTACCGCACTTTCAAGCAGTTGCAGCAGCCGACATTCATCGCTACCGTCTACCGACATATATTCCCAGATACGCTTATCGGCACCCAACTTCAATAATTCAGGAAAGTGTGTCCGTTCCAGAGGAACCAGTCTGACCCTTTCTCCTTCGAGCACCACAGGATGCGCGATCCAATCTGCAGGATTAATCATCGTTGAATTTTAATACTGTCAAATTTAGTTGAGAAGATTCAGGAAACCACACGGCACAGGTAAAACTGATCTTGTATAACTTGCGTGTCGGAAAAATATGCAGCATGAGCGAGCAGAAATCTAATGTAGCAAGCCATAGATGGGTTGAGAACATTCATATCCTTTTGTGGCTGATGAAGGATGCCTGCTGGGCACTTGTATGGAAACCGGGAGCAATTGCAATGATCGTACCCACTATTGCTGTTGCCTTTTTCCTGCTGATCCGCAACCGGCACCACCGATCGGAAACTTTTCACAATGCCGCAGTGTGTGCCTGGATAACAGCAAATTCGACATGGATGCTGGGAGAATTCTACAACATTGACCTGCGCCCGGTAGCGGCCATACTGTTTATAACCGGTCTGCTGATTCTGACGGTATATTATGCGATCTACTTCAGGAAAGACCGTAAGGAAGAGAAGAATCGGCAGTAACAACGAGTTACTTACGGCTCGCAGTCTGCGGGATGGTGCGCATCAATTCCTGCTGCATGTAGAGATGGTATCGATAGTTTGCTGATGACTCTAACACCTGAACAATATTCTCTATCTCGGCATCGTCGCCCACGGGATCATACTCATGCCTGAGGTTATTATTAAACAGTACGCCAACAGATTGCCACACAACCGCATTAAACCCTCCCTTCAATTCGCGGATAATGCTGTAACAGTTCTGCCCTGCCTGCCGATTGATCAGCTTGACCAGAACATGCCCCTGATCAACAGTCAAATTCTTTAGGGGCTGTTTAAAAGCCACGTCCAACTTACGATCCGTCTCACGAAGGTACCGTTTTCGCTCGCGGCGACTGTTGAGCGTATCAAGTATTTTATGGACATCGCCAAGAATGGTTGCCGCTGTCAAAGCGTACGGATAAACAATATAAATGTCCCGCCTCAACCTATCGCGGCGCAGCCTGGCATCATTATCGAGATAGAGAGCCGTTTTTGTGTATTCCGGTAGAAAAGCCATCGGATAAGTAGCGCCATTCTCCACAACCGCCCCTAAACGTATCGTATCATTTACGCCCACCTGTGCAGAACAGACCGTGCCCGCAACACAGACAGACAGAATGGAAAGAGAAAAAATAATATGTCGGAAAATGACGGTCATCAATTCTATGGCACAACTGCCACTTAAGCGGACTGTTTGTATCCTATTGTAAATTTCGGCATTTCTGCTGTATAAAACGCAGCCACGCCAAACTATTACATATATGATATGTTAATTCTAACGAAAGGATTTCCCCTGTCATCATCAGCACATTACCTTTGTGAACGGATATGAGCAAACTGACGATAACAGGCGTAGCTGTAGCATTAATGCTATCAGCATGTAGCAAGGAAGTCAAAAAGCCACTTTCGAAAGAAGCGATCCAAAGGCAGATAGACAGCATTGCGCAGGCACGGATGCGGGAAATGGAAAGAGACGCCCAAAAGGAACTGGAGCACAGGATAAAAATAGAAGTAAAAGTAAAAGCCGACTCTATCCTTCAGGAGAAAATGAGATCAGCCTCACAAGAGCAAACAACAGACAGCGCTATAATTCAAGCCAAGTGACCCGAGCTGACCAACCACAACTAATAATATTCTTTGACGGGGTGTGCAACCTGTGTAACGGGACTGTACAGTTTCTTATCAGAAACGACCGGAAGCAATTACTGACGTTTTGTTCTCTGCAGTCTGAAAAGGGGGGCGAAGCAATGAAAAAAGCCGGCGGAAAAGCAGACACCCCAAAAAGCATCATACTTCAGGCGGGCGATAAGTATTATACAAAATCTACCGCGGTGCTGAAAATAGCCCGTACACTGGGTGGAAAATGGACATTGCTGTATCCGCTCATCGCGATACCCAGACCGCTGAGAGACATGGCATACAACCTGATAGCCCGAAACCGTTACCGATGGTTCGGTCGGTCAGCTACCTGTATGGTGCCCGACCGTTCGGTAGCCACGCGATTTCTGAGCTAATAATAAACAGCCGTATTTGCCCGTTCTGATATAAATTTGACTATGAAGAATTTTTTCGCGCTCATTATATGCATCATCCTGATCTTCGGAACATGGGTTGGTCATGCGCAGGAAGTCACCTACACTAAATATGAAAAATTCGACTACCATACAGACGCCTATTCTGTTGTAGGGATGACCGGCGGAAATCTTTTCACGTACATAAGGAACAATGACGGCTCCCGACTTGATGTATACAACGACTCTCTGAACAAGATCGCAACAGTGCTGCTCGACTTCTTTCCGTCACGCATCTATCAAGTACGTTTCATCACCTATCCCGACAAAATAATAGCGCTGTACCAGGCACTTGAAAGTAACAAAGTGGTGCAATATGCTGCACTGCTGGACGAAAACGGCCTTCTGAAGGGAAAACCTTTAGAACTGGGAAGCATCCGCACCGGTATCTTCGGGGCCACAAGGAACTACTTCTCTTCTGCCTATTCCGACAACAAAAAGAACATCATCATCTACACTGCCACCGACAAAGAAAACGAGATCATAGTGGACTGTAAATGGCTGAATGACGAATGTGTCTTAACGAACAACAGCAAGGTCACATTCAACGCTGAAAACAGAGCAGAACACAAGGAAGTGAATGTTGCCAATGACGGCACAGTGTACATGGCGGCCTACACGCCTGTAGGATCGGAGGACTATGCTGATCAATATTGGATCCTGAAATTGAAACCGGGCGCAACAGCGTTTGAAGCGAAAGAGCTGGCAATGGGCGAGAAGTTTGCGGCAGGTGGATACACAAAAGTGGACAATGTGAACAACATTGTTTACTTCGGAGGTTTTTATTCGAATGATAAGAACGGAAACTTCGACGGCATCATTTATGCAGCCTACAGCAACACGGAAGACAAATACACCATCAGCAAGTTTATTCCTTTTGACGGGAAACTGGTGGGCGGGTCTCCATCATCAAGACGTGGCGGCATTTTTGACAACTATGTAGTGCGCCAGCTTATCGCCAAAAACGACGGAGGATTTGTCATGATCTCGGAGATGACCTACATCACGACAAGGAGCAGCTTTACACCAGGATTCGGCTACTATTCATTCTACACACCATACATGAACTCGTCGGTTCGCGAATACCATTACAACGACGTCATGGTGCTTTCCTATGACAAGAACGGTGTGCGGGAATGGAATTCGTTTGTGCACAAACAACAGTACTCGCAGGAAGATGAAGGCGTATTCTCATCCTATGCACTCCTGAACACAGGCGGTACACTGGCCTTCCTTTACAACGACTTCGATATGCGTCACTCACGCATTCAACTATCTACGGTAAGCCCGGAGGGCGGCAAAACTGAGACACATGGCCTTGCTGCGGATGGGAATGACTATCCGGACTGGCTTCCCCGCAGTTCCCGTCAGGTATCGGGAAGGTCACTTGTGGTTCCGTGTGTGAAGAAAAAACAGATCTGCTTCGCGCGGGTTTCCTTCTAACGACATCAGTTAGTGCGATAGACGCCACCCTGATAGGTGGACATGTAGATGTTCTTATTCTCGAAGTAAAGAAGGTAGCCGTTACGGTCCCAACGTGGTTTTATTCTGAAGCGGGTGAACGGTGCACCTGACAGGTCGGTATAATCGTTATTAAAGATAGTGCCGTGATTCTTCAACAGAAGACCATACCAGAGCATAGTTTCAAATCCGCGCCACATCATTTCCGTTGGCGCACCTCCAAATTCCTTTGCAAATTTACCGGCAACCGAGCGACGGACATCGGTATTGGCAGAATCAAAATTGAACGGGTAAGAAACATTGACAGTAAGGTTTTTATACACATCGGTATTCTTCAACTTATGCATGGCATTCCAACCGGGCATTCCGTACACTTCTATGTGGGTGCCGGGAAAACCAGCAGACAAAGCGACCAGCAGACTATCCGCAAAAACCGGATCCAGAATACTCACTACCACAATATTGGGCTTTGTAGTATCTAATACACTCGCCAGCAATTCGCGACCAGGGACATTGTTGCACAATAACTTTCTGAACGTTACATCACTATACAGATCGTTAAGGATATAGAGAGCTGCATTGTCGTCGGCGAGCGAAGACGTGCGGTACAGAAGCGTTACGTTGCTTCCTGCATATTTACGGGAGAGGTCGTCTATGATAAACTCGCAATGGCTTTTGACAGTGGGCTGCAACATTGTGAAATACTGATTGTCCTTTACCCATCCGTCATAATTGGACATAGCCGAAACAAAGTTGATCTTCTTTTTTTTCGCGTACCCGGCAAGCACAGGAATATCATGCTGTTCTACAGCTCCTATGATAAGGTCTGTAGAGTCGAGGCGGCGGTTGTTGATGAGCATCTCGGGAGATTCGGAAAATGAACCGGCATCAAAGATGTTTATGTCCAGCTTCATGCCCAGACTTTTCAAACTATCGGCTGCCAATTTCACACCCTGATAAAATGCCAATCCGGGGGCTGCCTTTTCCGGCACCTTTTCTTTAAATGTAACAGCTTCACCACGCACCAATTCATCCAGATAAAGTGGCGCAATGACACTGACACGATACCTTTTCTTCCTTTTCGATTCGGGATAATAGATCTCCTGTTTCTTCTTGGCTACAGGCTTTGGCTCCTCCTGTACCAAAGGTTCGGGTTTGGGTTGCGCGACTGTCGGCTCAGCTACCTCCTTCTGCTTATGCCTCTTCCTTGCCTGTGGTTCTTCGCTTTTCAAGTCCGGCTCCGAGTTCTTTGTCGTAGCCGCATCCAGGGCTTCCTTCGAGCGTTGGGCCACGCTCTTGTATTCCTGCGCGACAACAGGGGAACCCAAAAATGCTACCAGAACCAGAATGAAATACGAACGAATCATAAAAAGAAGAATACGAAAAAAACAGAAGCAAAAGTAATACAAAGGTCCTCAAACGGCGCTTTTGTGCACTAAGAGGGGCATCAATTCAACGGCATACCCATCCAGGTATATTTTCTGAACATGGTCTTACGCCCCAACTTACTCTTCCCCATGTATTCATTCAACCAGGCTTTTTGTTCGGCAAGTGCCGCCATGGCGTCGCCCACCGTTTTGAGAACAGGTTTGATCATTTCATCGATCTTAGGATCTGCACCCTTTATCTGCTTCAGGCGGGTATCAGCGCTACTGATGCGTGAATCAGCCTTATCGAGCATGGCCCTGATAGCGGCATCAGAACGAGACGGTGTGAACTGATGATTTCGGTAGTTGATAAATTCATTCAGATCATTGACACCCTCATTAAAATCGCTCACCGCTGAATTATAATTATCCACCAGTTTATTCTGACGATCGACCGTGGAATTGTGGCGAAGTATCTCAATGTTCTCCCTGAGGTTATACAACCTGTCATGAACCACCTGGTTGCTGACACCGTTCTGCTCCAGCCTGCGCGCCTCTGCTACCATCTTGCCTTCGTCATTTAGTTTCAGGTAAGCTTCAATTGTATCGGCATAAGAAAAGTAAGACACTACCCTACCCTGCGTCAACTTTCCATCGGCAAATTCCTTGTTGCTCACCGGCTTATCGAGCATCTGCCACATGGGGTCAAAGGGCATGTGTGTCTTCACAAGCGCATTGGGGTCGGCAAGAAAATACTGATTGTTGATATTGGCGCTGAACTTATCATTCAGAATGACTCCACTGCCCCACGTAGGGTCAAACAACCTCCATATGCCGTCAATACGTGCCGCACACCAGCCATGCCGCGTAAACCCTATCTGACCTTGCTGCCTCGTGTAACCCACCACCACAGATGATGGGATATCGCACTTCTCGCACAGCTCGTTGAATAATGCCGCATAGTGCTCGCATACGCCCTTACGTGTACGCAACACCTTATCGATCTTCTCGCGGGTGGTTTCCTTTTCGTTGAAGGCAAACATGTTGTCAACATCGTAAGAAACATTTGTTGCCACCCATATAAAGATCACCCTTACCTTGTCGGCCTGGGTCTGGAAATTACTGTTGATGTAGGCTGCAATGGCCGTAGTAGAGTTGGTTTTATCGGCCGGCATAGCCAACGCAGCCTTGTCCACAGCAGCGTATGCATTATTGTTTTTCTGCGCATAGACAGCACTTGTCATGGACAAAAAGAGTATCAGGAACAAATTCTTCACGAAGCAAATATATCAAAACCACCTAACCAACTTGTTAAAACACCCCTTATCTGTCGCATTGATACCGCACAATTACCTGACGCAACAGATATCTTTACAAAAAACGACCTATGTACCACATATCCATACAAGACGACATACAGGTTTACTGCCTTAAGGCCAGATCTTTCCCCGATGGAGTCAGCGCTGTATATGACCGGTTGCACACCGAGTATCCGCCCGAAGGTGGGCGGTCTTATTTCGGCATATCGCGGCCGGTACCGGATGGCGCAATCACCTATATGGCTGCTGTGAAGCTGAGTGA
>JBIKSN010000103.1:0-9513 GCA_044348585.1 Flavipsychrobacter sp. | reverse complement strand
GAACACATGCCCGACCTCAAGAGTACAGGCCTTTTCACAGAATACCGCCTTTGCCGTCTTCTGGAACAGGACGAAGCGGAAGGAATAACCTACTCGGCACAGTATACCTGCAATAGCCTGAAAGAGTATAATGACTACATAGACAACCATGCACAGGCAATGCGCAACAAGGCTTTCGATAGATTTGGCGCGGGTTTCGTGGCATTCAGGTCAGTAATGGAAGTACTGTGATGCGGTTGAATTTCCTGAGAAAAAGAAGGAAAACAGTGAAAAATCGGCGCAAAACCGCACCCATAGCCGTTTACAGCATTATTTTGTTAAATCCAAATTTCACTTAAAAATTGTTGGCTAAATGTGGGAAACCTGCTTCAGGCAAGGGTTTTACACCGAAAAAAAAATTCAGAATATTTGGTGATGACATATTCGTCTGTATATTTGTCCTATCCTCAAAAATTATCATTTCACAACAAAAAACAAAACAGTTATGAACAAGGCTGAATTGATTGACAAGATTGCAAAAGATGCCGGCGTTACTAAGGTACAGGCTAACGACGCTCTTGACTCATTTACAAATGCAGTAGTAGGTGCGCTGAAAAAAGGTGACCGTGTTACACTGGTAGGCTTTGGTACTTTCTCAGTATCTGAGCGTTCTGCCCGCAACGGCCGCAACCCTCAGACTGGCGCAGTTATCAAGATCAAAGCGCGTAAAGTGCCTAAGTTCAAAGCAGGTAAAGAGTTCGCTACTAAGATCATGAGCAAGAAGTAATCTTCTCGCACTGAGCAAAATAAAGAAGGCACTGTTTTACAGTGCCTTCTTTATTTATGTCCGCTGACAGCGGGCAGGTATTGATTAAATACCCACCCTCAGTTTAGCGATTTCATTTATCCTCTTCTCAGCCATCTGCATTGCTGCAAGCTGTGTGTGGATGCCGGCTTTCTCAGCCATATCAAATATTGTAAGCGTGCGATCGTAGATCTTTGCTACAGTGTTGTATGCACGGTCTTTGTTGTAACCATCTATTTCAATGCTGATGTTGATGATACCACCGGCGTTAATGAGGAAGTCAGGTACATAAATGATACCTTTTTCCACAAGCATAGGGCCGTGCACGTTCTCATCGGCAAGCTGGTTGTTGGCACCACCGGCAATTACAGGGCACTTCAGTTTATTGATGCTCTCAGTATTTACCGTAGCACCCAATGCGCATGGCGCGTATATATCCCATTCTTTATCGAATATCGTATTGCCGTCTACTACTTCTATCGTTGGGTGCTTGGCAACTACCTGCTTCAGCTTAGCTTCGTTAATGTCGCAGGTAGATACTTTTGCACCTTCTTCAACCAGATGTGCCATCAGGTACTGACCCACATTACCCGCGCCCTGAACAAGGATACGCTTGCCGGTAAGCACGTCAGAACCAAATGCTTTTTTCGCAGCGGCCTTCATACCCATGTACACACCGTATGCTGTAACAGGAGAAGGATCACCGCTACCACCCATATACTCAGGTTTGCCGGTAACAAACTTCGTCTCCATTCCTATGTATTCCATATCACCCTTTGATGTGTTCACATCTTCAGCGGTGATGTATTTACCATTCAGGCTGTTAACGAACTTACCGTACCTACGCCAGAATGCCTCAGACTTCAGCTTGCTTGCATCGCCTATCAGTACTGCCTTACCACCACCCAGGTTCAGTCCGCTGATAGCCGACTTGTAGGTCATACCACGGCTCAGACGCAGGGCATCTATCAGCGCTTCCTCATGGCTGTTATAGTTCCACAAACGTGTTCCACCCAAAGACGGACCCAATGTAGTATTGTGCACCGCGATGATGGCATTAAGGCCCGTATTCGGATCCTGGCAGAACACCACTTGTTCGTGGCCCATCTGCTGCATTAATTCCAGTGTAGATTGTTGCATGTTCTTAAAAATGAAGGTGCAAACCTAAGTAATTTGTTTGACTTGCCCACCGACCGCGATCACACCGTTCCGCTCCGTTCCTGTTTCCCGTGTTTATGCGCTACATTTACGTTTGTCAATACCATTTTATGAAATACATCATTTTACTGCTGGCACTATGGCTACCGGCAGCAGCACAGGCAAAAGAACCGGTAAAAGACCAACAGAAGGAAGACTCCACATGGCTGGCACAGAACTACACCAAGAAGGAGATCTACATCCCTATGCGCGACGGCACACGTCTATATACAGCAATTTATGCACCCAAATCGACGAAATCACAACACCCGATACTCATCACCCGCACCCCCTACTCTATTGCTCCGTATGGCGAAGACAAATTGAAGCAGGTATGGAAATCTTATCTGATGGCCTACTACCGCAAGGAGTATATTATGGTTTACCAGGACGTGCGCGGCCGAATGATGAGCGAGGGCGAATTTATGGATGTGCGCCCCTTTAACGCCGACAAAAAGGGCTCTACGATCGATGAAGCATCAGACACGTATGACCTGATAGACTGGCTGGTGAAGAACGTACCGAACAACAATGGCCGTGCGGGTATATTCGGCATCTCTTATCCCGGCTTTTACGCCGCCATGGGTGCACTATCGGGGCACCCGGCACTGAAGGCATCGAGCCCGCAGGCACCGGTGACAGAGTGGTTCCTGGGTGATGACTTCCACCACAACGGAGCCTTCATGGAGCTTGACGCATTTGGATTTTACAGCAGCTTTGGTAAGCCGCGCCCGAAGCCAACTACCTCGTTCGCGGGTGGGTTCCAGACCAAGGTGCGCGACAACTATAAGTTCTACCTGGAGGCGGGCCCGCTGCGCAACCTTGCCAAACTGATGGGTGACAGCATCACATTCTGGAAGGACCTGTATAACCACCCGGACTACGACCAATGGTGGCAGGTGCGCAACGTTCGCAACCATGTACAGCACATACCCGCGAGCACTGCCACGCTGGTGGTGGGCGGCCTGTTTGATGCCGAGGACTGCTTTGGCGCATGGGAACTCTACAAAGCCATTGAAAAGAAGACACCTAACAACAACAAGCTGGTGATGGGTCCGTGGAGCCATGGTGGCTGGAGCCGTGGCACCGGCGAATTCCTGGGTAATGTGCGCTTCGGAAGCAAGACGTCCAACTGGTATCAGGAAAATATCGAGATCCCCTATTTCGAGCATCACCTGCGCGGCGTTGGCGACCTGAGCAAACTGCCTGAGGCGAGCATCTTCCTGACCGGCACCAATACATGGCGCACCTTCGACAAATGGCCACCAGCGCAGGCACAGAACAAGAAGATCTACCTGCAGGCGAATAGCTCACTGTCAGCTACCGAACCGACCAACGCCACTGGCTACAAGGAGTATACCAGCGACCCTTCAAAGCCTGTGCCCTATACTGAAGACGTGCACGCGGGCCGCACTTCCGAGTACATGACCGACGATCAACGATTCGCATGGCGTAGGCCCGATGTACTTTCATTCACATCAAAAACACTGCAAAACGACCTTACTGTTACGGGTCCTGTTATTGCCAATCTATTCACCTCTATTTCTACAACAGACGCCGACTTTGTGGTGAAACTGATAGACGTCTTCCCCGATGACTTCTCCTATACCGACTCGGTAGACGGAACAGGCAACGGAAAGAACTACCCAATGGGTGGCTATCAGATGCTGGTGCGTGGCGAGATCATGCGTGGGCGCTACCGCAACAGCTTCACGGCACCTGAAGCGTTCAAACCCGGACGCGTTACGGAGGTCTCTTACCAACTGCCGGATGTGGCGCACGTTTTCAGGAAAGGTCACAAACTGATGATACAGGTACAGAGCACTTGGTTCCCGCTGGCCGACCGCAACCCGCAGCAATTCGTCAACATCTACACCTGCGGCGAAGAGGACTTTGTTTCGTCGCTTATCCGCATCTATACAAACAGCAGATATCCGTCGAATATAGAATTACCGGTATTGGCCGACTAACGAAAGAAGGTGATCTTGATAAGAAGAGCGACCCAAGGGTCGCTCTTCTTAATTATGCGCTGGCGTGGACTAACCAAGCAACGCTATACTCTCTTTCAGCGTTCTGATCTTTGCCAGCGCGTCGTTCTGTTTCTTGCGCTCGTTCTCTATCACCTCAGGTTTGGCGCTTGCCATAAAGCGTTCGTTGCCGAGCTTCTTGTCGAGCGATACGAGGAAGCCTTCGAGGTAGGCGATCTCTTTTTCCATCTCGGCTTTCTGAGCAGAAGTATCTATGGTAGCAGCAGCCGCCTCGATGTACAACTTATCAGTCTGCACCACAATAGAGATACCACCCTGCACCGGTTCTTTAGTAAATGATACCTGTTCAGCGTTCACCTGCCTTCCGAGTATGTCGTTTACAGTTGTATAGTAATCTTCATCGGCTGTCTGGATCCGGAGTTTGATGGTATCCTTCGGCTTCAGTTTGTTCTTGTTGCGTGTGTCACGTATAGCAGTGATAAGTTCCTGCAACATAGCACCTCCTTTCAGCACAGCGGCATCGGGTACCACAACAGCAGGCAGTTGTTTTACGATTAGGTCATCTCCGGCAGCACGGTCACGCAGCAGGTGGTAGATCTCTTCGGTAATGAACGGCATGTAAGGGTGCAGCAACTGCAGCAGACGTTCGTAGATGCTAATGGTCTGCTCATATACCTTGCGCGATATAGGCTGCTCCATTCCCGGCTTCACCCATTCGAGGTACCAGGAACAGAAGTCGTTCCAGATAAGCGAATAGATGGTCTTCAATCCTTCACTGAGCCTGAAGTCCTTCATCAGATCGGTGAGCTCATTCGACACCTCGGCGAGGCGTGCTTCCATCCACTGCAGCGCGAACTGAACATTACTATCGTCCACACCATCGGCGCAGCGGACTTCCCACATCTTCACGAGCTTCATGGCATTCCACATCTTATTGCAGAAGAAGCTACCCTGCTCCAGTTGTGATTCATCGAACAGCAGGTCATTTCCTGCGGGTGATGAGATCATAACGCTGAAACGAACCGCATCGGCACCATGAATATCAATCAATTCCAACAGGTCGGGCGAGTTGCCGAGCGACTTACTCATCTTGCGTCCCTGCTTGTCGCGAACGATTCCGGTGAAATAAACCTTATCAAACGGCTTCTTGCCCAGGAACTCGTAACCAGCCATGGCCATACGTGCCACCCAGAAGAAGATGATCTCCGGAGCAGTAACCAATGTGCTGGTAGGATAGTAATATGCGAGGTCTTTGTTTGTGGGGTCTTCGTTCCAGTGGAATACCTGCATAGGCCACAACCAACTGCTGAACCATGTATCCAGCACATCATCGTCCTGCCTCAGCACAGGCTGTTTAGCTGCCAATTCTGGCTTTTGGGTACGGTACTTATTATGCGCCTCTTCAGCATTGAGCCCTACATACATACCACCCTCGGTATCGTACCAGGCAGGTATGCGCTGCCCCCATGACAACTGACGGCTGATGCACCAATCTTTGATGTTGGCCATCCAGTGGCGGTAGGTATTCTTGAATTTAGCAGGATGGAATTCTATTTCATCTTCCATCACGGCTGTGAGCGCAGGCTTCGACAATTCTGCCATATTGCACCACCACTGCATACTGAGGCGTGGTTCTATAACAGCATCGGTGCGCTCACTGAAGCCCACCTGATTGCTATAATCTTCTTCCTTTACCAGATTGCCGGCAGTGCGCAGGTCTTCTACTATCTGTTTACGTACCACAAAACGATCGAGCCCGACATATAGCTGTGCGGCCTCGCTCATGGTTCCGTCTTCGTTCAGCGTATCAACAACCTGCAGCCCATGCTTCAGCCCCAGGTTGTAGTCGTTTATGTCGTGTGCCGGTGTCACCTTCAGCGCGCCCGTACCAAACTCCCTATCAATGTAATCGTCGAAGATGATAGGTATCCGACGGTTCAGCAGGGGCACAAAGCAGAACTTACCCTTCAGATGTGCATAACGCTCGTCTTCAGGATGTACGCATACAGCAGTGTCACCGAGTATCGTCTCGGGGCGTACGGTGGCAATGGTGATGTACTCATCGACATCGCCATCTATCTTGTAACGAACGTAATACAGCTTGGAGTTGGTCTGCTTGTGGATCACCTCTTCGTCACTGAGGGCGGTCTTCGCCTTAGGGTCCCAGTTGATCATCTTCACACCACGGTAGATCATGCCCTTTTCATACAGGTCTACAAACACACGCATCACCGCTGCATAATAATCATCGTTCATAGTGAAGGAGGTGCGGTCCCAGTCGAGCGAACAACCCAGTTTCTCCAACTGGTTCAGGATGATGCCACCATACTTCTCTTTCCACTCCCACGCATATTTCAGGAACTCCTCGCGCGACAGCGTTTTTTTATCAATACCCCGATCACGCAGCATGGCCACCACCTTGGCCTCTGTGGCAATAGACGCGTGGTCCGTACCCGGCACCCAGCAGGTGTTGTATCCCGTCATCTTGGCGCGACGAATAAGTATATCCTGAACACTGTTATTGAGGGCATGGCCCATGTGCAGCACACCCGTTACATTGGGTGGCGGTATCACTATCGTATAGGCGGGACGATCATCGGGTGTGCTCTTGAAATAGCCCGATCCGTTCCAATGTCCGTACCACTTCTTCTCTGCCTCTTTATGCTGAAAATTCTTACTTATTTCCATATTTGATCTCTTGTATCGAATGTTATTGTTGGTGGTGGCAAGCCCTGAAAGATCAAGGTCTCCCACCTGTTTTATATAAAACGTACACCCCTCATCGGGGTGTACGCAAAGCAAATCAGCTAAATGAATTTCGTGTTAAACCTTACGCGGAGCGCTTACTCCTTTACAAGCCTAGTTGCGGCTTTGCTATTTCCCGACGCGTCTGTAACCCGCAGCAGGTAGATGCCTGATGCGCATCCCGAGAGGTTCACCTCCATTTCACTTCCTTTGCGCACTTGTGTGGCAGTTGTCACAGGCTTACCTGTAACATCAAACACACTGACGACATCGGCAGCATCGAGACCTGCAACTGAGAACTTGTCTTTTACAGGGTTGGGGAACAGATCTACTGTAGTGTTCTGAGGAACATCATTCACACCTACTGTTGTGTAGGTCTTACGGATACGCTGGTTGTTGGCATCCGCAATGTAGATCTCGCCATATTTGTCGACTGCCACGCCGAATGGTGTGTGCAGGTTGCAACCGTTAACCGGACCGAGATCGCCACCGAAACCCGGCGTGCCATTACCTACCACGGTAGTGATGATGCCGGCAGTATCAACCATACGGATCACATCGTTATCAGCATCAGCAATATAGAGGTTGCCAAGTGTGTCTGTAGCCAGACCGGCAGGGCGGTCCAGTTCAGCAAGTGCTGCCGGTCCGCCGTCACCTGCATACCCTTTCACGCCTGTACCGGCATAAGTAGTGATGATGCCTGATGCATCGACCCTGCGAATGCGGTTGTTCATCATATCCGATATGTAGACATTACCTTTCCTGTCTGTTGCTACGGCATAAGGAGAATCGAGTTGTGCCATGTAAGCAGGACCGTCATCGCCTGCAAATCCTGCAGTGTCATTACCGGCCAGACGAGTGATGATACCGCCACTGATCTTGCGCACTACGTTCGCCAGTCCATCTGCCACATACACATTGCCTGCCTCGTCGGTAGCCAGGCCGTAAGGGCCGTTGAATGTAGCAGAGAGCGCAGCGCCACCATCGCCGGTAGAGCCTATAACGCCTGTACCTGCAAATGTAGTGATGATGCCTGCGTTATTGATCTTGCGGATCTTGTGAAATGCAGCATCAGCTACATACACATTTTTGTTCTTGTCTACCGCCATTCCGTAGGGCCTCAATTCGGCTGATGTGCCGAGCGATCCGTCTCCGGTGCTACCAAGGCCACCGGTACCGGCTATAGTAACGATGATGCCCGAGGTAAATATCTTCCTGATCCTGAAGTTGTTCTTATCAAGGATGTACACGTTGCCTGTTCCGTCTACCGAAACACAGTAAGGGCCATGCAACTCTGCACCGGTTGCCGCAGCTCCATCGCCGCTGAACGCGCCGGTACCCGTGCCACAGATCGTTTTGATGTGCTTCACCTGCGCATCGGCCGAGGCAGTGAAAAGCACCGAAGAGAACAAAAGAACAGGTAAAGTAAGTTTCATATCGAACATTTGGTCAAATATATGGTATTTAATGAGTCTGTAAAACGTTTCTGAACACGAAATTATCTAAGACAATACGTTGCGTGTATCACACCTACTTAGGACCGTTGGCAACAAAAATGCCATCAAGAAAGCGGGTCTTGTATTTTACCGGGCAACGAAGCTCAAGCGCACCGTAGCGGTAATCTGAAATGCCGACAGTGACCCTGAAATTAGGATCGCCACCAACGTTTGTATAATACATATTGGCCTCTTCGGCCGACAGGTACCACCTGAAACGCAGTGTATCCACATCGTCAGACGCACACTTGGTAGGGTACACATAGTAGCCGGTACTGTCCGCATTGAGTACTATCTCGGATGCTATGGCACACTCGCCACCTGCCTTAATGGGCACGTGTTTGTCAATAACCCACCTGGTTGTGGTGAGGGTTTTGGCACTCGATTCGGGGGCAACTTCTTTCTTGTAACAACCCGAAAAGCTGACCATAGCGGCCGCACCAACCAATAGCAATTTCTTCATGTGAGCAGTTTTGCAGTCAAAATTTCCGTAAAGATAATATAAATGCGGTGTAAATGCACCCGCCTGACGGACGTTTTAATCAACAGACAGAAACGTTGCAGGAGTTACCTCCGTACCCGATGAAAACTGACCGGCAAAACCGGCGGGAAACTGCCCGAAAGGCTACGCTGACCGTTGGACAACGACGGTTTCAGGTTGCGGTAAAAAACTCCCTTCGTAAATGTCCGTTGCCGCGATTTTTTTTCAAAAACCGGTAAAATCCGCAAAATGAATGATTTTCAATCAATTAAGCCATGAGGTGGATTAAAAACTGCACACCAACTTCCCAAAAACTGCGCAAAAACTTCTCACTTGCTTCTCACTTACTTCCCATTTGTTTCCCATTTGCTTCTCTGAATCTTCCTGAAATAGGTTTACACCTTTGTTAGATAATCCTGTTTTTTGTTAACAGTTGGCAAGGGGTGCAGGCGATACTTCTTCACGTGTATTAAAGTTACCACTTAAGGTGCATTGCCGCAAAACCATGTTTTATGACAGTGCAATTGTGGGGTATGGTATTGCAGTTTGTGTAGTATGGTAGATGGAAGGTTGTGAACGAGGTTGTCTGAACCTCCCGCTTGGCATAGTCTCCTGACTATGTCATACCGGCACCCGATCTCCAGATCCGCGAATCCACTACGGAGCAAACCTTTTTATTGCCGTGTTTGCAACAACAAATTTCTATGACACCTCACAAATCGCATAATAAAATAAAAGTCGTCATTGCGAGAAGCCATTCGGAAAGTGCGCCGGCTGGCGACGAAGCAATCTCGCGACCACAAGTATTGGAACCACCGAGTG
>JBIKSN010000102.1:0-9553 GCA_044348585.1 Flavipsychrobacter sp. | reverse complement strand
AAATATCCCACACTTTCCCGTTCGGCTTTCTGTCTGTTGTGTTGTAGGCCGCCCAAACACCCGGAGTGTAGTTTAGTTCCGTATGTGGACGAATAATTGTGGCCAGTGCGGCACGCAGCGCCTGACCTGTGAGACCTGCGGCGGGGTCGTAATAACCGGCAGGTTGTGCGATACCTGTAAAGGACAGGCACGTTAAAAAAAGTCCGAGTAATTTCTTCATAAACAGATCAAAGGTACTGATATCCGACAAATAAGATGATAGACGCAAACGTAACTACTTGCTGATGAAGTACATAAGGACAGGAAAGTGATCGCTGTAGCCATTGTCCCACACCTGTGCAATGGTAAACGAACGGTGTGGCCTACCCTTGTCTTTACCAATTTTGTTCACCAGCATGTCATCGTTGAAGATTGCCGCATTGTGGAACTTCCACTTGTTGTTGCGGTTATTCACAAATGCCCCGCTTATCATTATCTGGTCTATCAGGTGCCACTCATCGCGGTAGCACTCGGTACCCAACCCCTTTTTGTGCATATTGATCCAAGGGTTGTAAATATCTGTCTGCCTAAGTTTGGCAGCACTGCTTCGGGCCTCCAGTACATCCGCTATGGCGTCAGCATCGGGGTTGTCGTTCAGGTCTCCCATCAGCAGGATCTTCGCATCTGGATTCGTCTTTTGCACCGAGTCAATAACACGCTTGTTCACAGACGCTGCCAACCGGCGTCCGGGTGCCGATGCGGCCTCGCCTCCGCTCTTGGACGGCCAGTGGTTTACCAGCACATGTACTGTGTCGCCGGCCAATATGCCACACACATACAACACATCGCGCGTGGGTCTGGATTGGCCCAGCGTCTCCAGCGGCACCCGCACGGGATGAGCAGAGAGGACAGAAAAGTACTTGGGGTTATACAGCATTGCCGTGCTGATGCCGCGCTCGTCGGCAGTGGGGAACCATACGTACTTATAGTGCCTGGCAGCCAATTCGGGCTGGGTGACCAATGTTTGCAGCACCTGGTCGTTCTCCACCTCCACAAGGCCCACAATTGCTGCCCCCTCGGGCGTTACCGAAGTGCCCATCTTCTGAATGACGGTTGCGATATTGCGGGCTTTCTGACGGTATACCTCATCGGTATATCCATAAGCCCCCTTAGGTGTAAAATCTTCGTCCTTTTTTGCAGTGTCATCATCAGTATCAAAGAAGTTTTCGCAGTTATAGCTGCCTACAGCAATTACTTTGTATTTTGTCTTTTCCTGCGCAAAAGATGTGAGCACAACACATAACGAAAACAGCGCAATCAGGAATTTTTTAACCACGTTTCGAATAATTAGTGCAGCGAAATTACGCAGGTAATCCGTATAAAAAGAATCCGCCCTACCCCACATAACAATTACTTAATCAGTTTTCCCCATTGGTTAAAAGTCGTTTCGTAAGTTTGCAATCTGAAATCAACATACATGCTCCATTCTCCTACAACCGGCCTGCGGTTGTTGACATTTTCCTTATTATTTCTTGCCGGAAAACATACAGTTGCACAGACCACCACAGGTATTCTGAAAGGACGCATACTGAACAGCGCCACCGGTAAGCCGTTCACGGAACTGCAGGTAAATATTCCGGAAGTTAAAAAATCTACCACAACGTCTGCCGGCGGATATTTCTCAATCGCCGATGTACCCACCGGGCAGCAGATGGTGATCATTTCAGGCTTCAACATCAAGAACGATACCATTGCAACCAAGGTATTACCCGGAAATGACGACCTCGGAACCATTTTCCTGACGCCCAATGATAAAAGCGGGGACGAAAACGGCGAGATACCCACCATTGTTCTTGACGACAACACCACTCAGGACGACGAAAACAACGGCATGGATGCCGGCAGTTCGGGTGCCTTTTACGCGTCGAACGGCGATGAATTTCTCAGGATCGCCATTTTTACATTTGGCCCATATCGTTTCAGGCCACGTGGCTATGGGAATACAGACATCCAATTCAATGGTTTCCCTCTACAGGACCTGCAAACCGGTTTTGCTCCGTTCGCCCAGCTGGGCGGCCTGAATGACGTGCTTCGCGACAGGGTGATCACCTATGGTCTGAGACCCGGAGAATACTCGTTCGGATCGGTGAATGGCTCTACCTTTATCAACGCTACAGCGGCCGACCAGCGCCGAGGCGGCAACGTTTCCTACTACAACAGCAACCGTAGCTATCGCAACAGGGTGATGGCCACCTACAGCAGCGGGCTGATGAAAAACGGATGGGCTTACTCCCTTTCCGCATCACGCAGATGGGCCGATGAAGGCTACATTCCGGGTACCTACTATGATGGGAAGTCCTTTTACGGAGCAGTGAGCAAGGTGTACAAAAAACAACAGTTTAACCTTACCGGCCTGGCAGCCCCCACGTACAGGGGCCTGGCAGCTACTGAGATCCAGGAAGCATTTGACCTCGCTGGAAGTAATTTCTACAACGAGAACTGGGGCTACCAGAACGGCAAAAAGCGCAACGCACGATCGGACAGTTCGCTACAGCCCATAATAGTGGCCAGCCACACGTACCGTCCATCAGACAAAACGAGGTGGACGACATCTCTGGGCTATAAATTCGGCAAATACAAGCGTTCCGGCCTCGACTTCTACAATGCTGCGAATCCGATACCAACCTACTACCGCAATCTCCCATCCTACTCTATTCAGGGCGTCATCAACCCCCGGCAGTCGCTTTATGATATCACCCGGGCAGAATACCTGGCCAATCCGGGTCTTTTGCAGGTACAATGGGACGACCTGTACATGAGCAACTATATGAACACGTCGACCGTAACGGACGTAAACGGAATAGCTGGAAATAATGTAACCGGCAAACAGTCTATGTACGTGATAGGTAACAGAGTAGATGACATGCGCACGCTGTCGCTCAATTCCATTATCACCCATGCACTGAATGAGAAACTGACAGTAGATGGTGGAATAAATGCCATTTCTCAGTATAACGAGTACTATAGAGAACTGGCCGACCTGATGGGTGGCGAGTTTTTTGTAAACTTCTACCAGTTCGCTTCACAGGCTGTAGTAAACGATCCGAAAAACAGCCAGAACAACCTGAATAATCCTAATGCGCTAATTAAGACCGGCGACAGATATGGCTATGACTATATTCTGCGGACATTTAAGACAAACGCATGGGGGCAGTTGCTGTATTCTTACAATAAAATTGACCTTTTCGCAGCAGTTGCAGCCGGCAATACTTCATTCAGCCGCGAAGGCATCTACCGCAACGGCTTGTTCCCGGATAACTCCTTCGGGCGCACTGCCGATCAGACGTTCTTTACCTATAAAGCGAAAGCCGGAGCCACATTCCGTATAGACAACCACCACACGGTGTTTGGATATGCGGGCTACCTTACCGACGCCCCAACCGCCAATAACACCTATATAGCCCCCGGCACCCGCGACTTTGTTATCAACAATCCGCAGGTAAGCAAGACACAGACCGTTGAAGGTGGTTATAACTTTAAAGCAAAGGGCGTGAACTTCCGCCTTACCGGTTATGCTACGGAGGTGAATGACCTCACACTCATCAAAAGGTTCTGGAACGACGACCCGGATATTCAGTCGTTTGTGAACTATGCGATGCAAAACGTGGGTACTCGCTCAGTGGGTGTAGAGATGCTTGCGTCTGTAAAGATCATTAGCGACCTTACTGCTACGGCCGGCATAGCGGTGGGAGAATCCTATTACAACAACCGCCCCACCATCTCCATTTACCAGGACAACATCCCGAGCATGGTGCCGGTGACACACACTGTTTACATCAAGGACTACTACCTGGGTGTGGGGCCACAGTCGGTGTACAGTATGGCGTTGAGGTACAGCCCTCGTGGCTACTGGGGCAACCTGAGCTTTAACTATATGGACCGTAACTACGTTGAGATCAACCCGGAACGCCGCACCGAACTGGCTGTGGACCTCGTGGACCCTACAAGCCAGAAATGGACCGACATCCTGCGTCAGGAGAAATTACCTTCTGCCTTTGTGGTGAACGTGGCCGGTGGCAAAACGTTCGATATAAGTAAATACTTCAAACCTTTCGACCGCAGAACACAACTGGTTCTTAGTGCCAACATCGGCAACCTGCTTAATAATCAAAATATCAAGTCTATCGGCTACGAGCAGCTCCGCTACGACCTTGCCAACCAGAATCCAAACAAATTCCCTAATAAATACGGATACGCCTACGGCCTCAACTATGGTATCTCTGCAGCCATCCGGTTCTAACTAAAACGAAAAACAACAAGCAAACTATATGAAATTCCTTAGTCTCTCCGGCCTATTGCTCGCCAGCATCCTGCTGCTGAACTCTTGTCTGAAAAAACAATTTGACGCGCCACCCGATTCAAGTAGTCTGGACCCAAAGCTGACGGTGAATTGTAACATTAGCACCCTTTCGAATATGGGCATGATGATGACAGCCGGTAAAACGCGCGTGATGGGCGACACTACGATATATGGCATTGTTGTGGGCGATGATAAGGGGGGGAATATATACAAGAAATTGTTCATACAGGATTCTACGGGCGGAATGCAACTGATCCTGGACAAAACGTACCTGTATGGGGACTATCCCGCTGGCAGGAAAATATACGTTAAGCTGAAAGGGTTACTTCTGATGAACTACAAAGGCACCCCCGAAATTGTATTCTCTATGAATAGTGATGGCTCAACAAACGGTATACCGTCATCGCTTCTCGGCACATACATTGTAAAAGGTAGTTATCCTAATCCTTTCACACCACCTCAACTTACATTGTTTGATATCATCAGTAATCCCGGAAAATATGTCAATACACTTGTGACTATTAAGGACATGCAATTCGAAACAGGATCGAATAACGTAGTGTACTCAGATCCAAACACAAGTACGAACAGGGCGCTCATCAACTGCGCAAAGACCGGGCGTATAACAATGTATAATAGTAGCTACTCAAATTTCCAGCCGGCAATTACCCCAAACGGCAACGGCACCATAAACGGCATCATAACTTTATTTGGCAGCACACCGCAATTGACCCTGCGCGACACGAGCGATGTCAACTTCACAAATCCGCGTTGCCCCTAAGAGTTTCCAAAATCAATCTATACAATGCCGGGATACTCCCGGCATTCTTTTTTTGCTAACATTTTAGTAATAAAATTCCCTATACTTTACCGGCAGTTTACTGTAGTTTTGCCCTAAATATTTCAATATGAAAAGAATAGCTTTACTCTTTGCTACGTCTATCCTTGCGTTTGGAACACAGGCTCAGACATCAATTACTTTAACCGGCTCTTCCTACACACAGAACTTTGACGGTCTTGGTGTTGCACTACCAACAGGCTGGTCGGTTTGGACAGGTGCCACACCCACAAGTCTGGGCACCGTTCGCACTCTAACCACACTGGCAGGTCTGCCTTTTCAAATATCACCGGACACTTCCGCTTGCGCTGGTTTAATCTTGGGTGGTGGATTCAAAAATTATCCTTCTGCAGATGTGATCAACCCCGGTGTGAACTTTTGCGTATCCGGCACAACTACGCTTTCCGCAACCTATTCTGACCGCGCACTCGGAGTTAGGCAGGTTGGATACACAAACAGTACCTTCCCTGCTTCCGATTCAGGCGCCGCTTTCGGCCTTCAGCTTGCAAATACAACAGGAATATCTAATATAAACGTATCATTCAAACTACAGTCTCTTGATACGGCCAGCCCACGTACTACAACATGGACTATGGATTACGGAATAGGAGCAACGCCGTCTTCCTTTACTGCCGTTACCACTACTGGCACCATGACCACAGGAGGAAAGACATTCTCAAACAACACCATTACCGCAACTCTTCCTGCTGCTGTTGACAATCAATCATCTCCTGTATGGATCCGCATTGCAGCAATCAAGTGGTCTACTGGTAGCGGAAACCGTGCATCAACCGCTATTGACGACTTCACACTTACGTACAGCAACACTACAGGTGTAAACGATATCGCTTCATTCAGCGGACTTCTGTTCAATGTTGTTGGTGAGGCTACATCAAGCAAGGTTACTTTCGCATATAACACGCAATCCAGCGGCAACTACACACTCAGCATCTACGATCTTTCAGGACGTATTATCAGCACTCAAAAGGTAAATGTGACTGCCGGTTACACACAACTTACAGTGTCTGACCTGAATCTTAGCGCAGGACTTTATATAGCAAAAATGGGCAATGAAGCTCACTCAGCTGTTGCCAAGATCATGATAAACTAATCCAGGTATCTCTGCCGATAAAAAAAGGTCTTCTTAATCGGAGACCTTTTTTTATGCAAAAAACCCCTCCGAACCCGACACATTGTATATTTGCGAACAATAATTAACTGATATGAAGAAACTTTTACTCGCGGCTGCTTTTGCAGCAACTTCTCTGGCAGCCGATGCCCAATTAACTCTTTCAGGCACAAGCTATTACCAGAATTTTAATGGACTTGGTAGTGGCCTGCCAACAGGATGGGCTGTAGCCGATACAGCACGTGCTAACTACCTGGGCGACATTCTGCCGGGCAGCGCTTTCATCTCTGCTGCAACCAGCGGCACATGGGGCAGCACCACTAACAGTTCAAGGGGTGGCTTCAAAAACTACCCTTCTGCCAACGTCATCACTATGGGTGCCGACTCCCTCACACAGGTAGGCACTACCGACCGCGCGCTCGGTGTACGTCAGGTAAACAACACAGCATCAACTCTTCCCAACAGCGACCCGGGAGCAGCATTCATCCTGCAGATAGCTAACACAACGGGTTTCAAGAACTTCACAGCATCGTTCAAACTTCAGTCGCTTGATACAGCAGCCCCACGTGTCACTACATGGCGTGTTGACTATGGTTTCGGCGCTACGCCAACGACGTTTACTGCTGCAGCAGCAACAACAAGCGGCAGCCTTACCACAGGTGGTCATGTGTTCAAGAACGATAGCGTCAGCATCAACTTCGACACCGTACTGAATAACAAATCACAGAACGTATGGATCAGGGTCGTAGCGGTTGACACTTCGACGGGGTCAGGTGCAAGGGCAGTATCATGTATTGACGATTTCCGTCTGAACTGGGCACCAATCACCGTTACCGGCGTCAATGAAGTTGTTGGTACAGGCGGCGCGTTGCGTGTACTGGGTACAGCAACAGCCAATAATGTGAACCTCTCATATGCTGCCCCTGAGACCGGCGACTACAAGCTGGTAGTAGCAGACCTGAACGGCAGGGTGGTTTATTCAACCGGCCTCCCGATGAATACCGGCGAACATTCACTGCCACTGAGAGGATTAAACCTCGCACAGGGAATGTACGTAGCTAATATCTCGAACGGAAATACAACTGCTACAGCGAAATTCGTGGTTCAATAAAGACCATTTTTATTGACACTTCTTGTAAACAGGCTGCCATCGCAGCCTGTTTACTTTTGTAGGTATGGGTACATTTTTGGCAACATTGCATATATTGCCCTGAATTTCAATGATCTCATAATGCAACGCTTTACTGGTCTGATCGGGATTGTGCTGATACTCGGCATCGCTTTTTTGTTTTCAAACAACAAAAAGAAAATAAATGTGCGCCTGGTGGTAAGCGGCCTGCTATTACAGGTGTTCATCGCGGTGATGGTATTGAAAGTGCCTCCGGTCAATCGTTTCTTTCAGATGCTTGGAATGGGCATGCAAAAGCTGGAAGGATTTGCCAAGGAGGGCGCAAGTTTTGTGTACTCGGGCATAGGCGTGTATGATCATACAGGGACTTTGGTGAATTACGGCATGGCACCATCGTTCGTTTTCGCGTTCAACATTACTGCCACTATCATTCTGGTATGCGTGCTTGTGGCCATATTGTACCACATCAGGGTGATGCAATTCCTGGTATCTATTGTTGCCAAGGCCATGAACACTGTTATGCGTGTGAGCGGTGCTGAGGCATTGAGCAATGTAGCCAGTGCATTCGTTGGTCAGATCGAAGCACAGGTAATGATCCGCGCCTACATCCCCACAATGACAAAAAGTGAACTACTGGCATCTATGAGCGGCAGTCTGGCGTGCATAGCGGGTGGCATTCTCATTGTCTACGCAAACATGGGTGCACGCGCCGATTACCTCATTGCCGCGAGCTTGATGGCGGCACCGGGGGCATTGGTCATATCGAAGATCATATTCCCCGAGACGGAGGAATCTCCCACCATGGGCAAAGTGAAACTTGACGTAAAAAGCAACTACACCAACATCATCGACGCCATTTCGCACGGCGCATCAGACGGGTTCAAAATAGCCATGAACGTGGTGGCTATGCTGATCGGCTTTATCGCGCTGATAGCAATGATCAACTGGATGTTGGGACATATCTATGCGGGCCTTTCGCTCGACCTTATCTTCAGCAAACTGTTCTATCCGTTTGCATGGGCAATGGGTGTACCCACTCAGGACATCAATGCAGCAGCCACCCTGCTGGGTCAAAAACTATCCGTCAATGAATTTGTAGCGTTCAAGAACCTCACATCGCATGCAGTGAACATCACGACCCCCAAGGGGCTGTCCATAATCACGATTGCCATCTGTGGATTTGCCAACTTCGCAAGTGTGGGTATGCAGATCGGTGGTATAGGCGCACTGGCACCCGAACGTCGTGAAGACCTTGCCAAACTGGGACTGAAAGCGTTGCTGAGCGGCACACTGGCATCATACCTGTCGGCCACTATCGGTGGCATGCTATTCTGATAACAGGTCAGTCTATCCGCACAACTTTCTCCTTCATTACCACATCACCCTCCTTCAGCCTGATGTAGTAACTACCGGACGCCACATCGGCAGCCTCGAAGTCTACGCCAAAAACGTGTCCGGCTTTGCCGAATTGCTGGTCTTCAAAAACCTTTTGTATCATTTCTCCCTTATCATTGAACACGCCCAAAGTAAGTGTCTTAGGTGACTCGAGCAGCACCTCAAATTCAGCGTATATCTTCAATGCCTTAGGAGTGCCCATTGCTGTGCCTGCCTCCTCGGCATAGCGCACTTGCCGTTGCATTTCGGGCTTGGGTCTGCCGGTAACTTTGCACAGGTGCTCCACAAACGATGCCGATAACGGCTTGTTTTCGCTGTCGTACACATCATCAATGGGTGCATTATTCGTTACCACCCACACGCCGCTCTGTCCCAGACCATCGTATAATTTATGCGTTTGAATAAACTGCAGCACCCGCACCAGCGTGTCGCTTCCCTTCTTCTGAAAGGAATACATACCGGCCTTTGTTGGGCAGTGCGCTGACAGATTGCCGCAAAAAGTCTGAACCTCCACTTCAGCAGATCGTCCCGCGGAAATAGTGACCATTTCACCTCCGGCTAATACCATTGGCTGGTCCTCAACCATTACCGGCTTCAGTATCACACCCGCATCTATTGTCACTGAGATGATCTGCTTTGTGGTATTTGTCAATGTAAGCCGGGTTGTCTTTCCGATATACTTACCCGCGAAGTTGACTGCCTGAAGACTGATCGCCCCATTCT
>JBIKSN010000101.1:0-9599 GCA_044348585.1 Flavipsychrobacter sp. | reverse complement strand
CGGTTCTGTTGCCGATAGCGTTGTGTCACTCGACTCTATCCTTATTGGCACCACCTACCATCGCGTTTGGGATTTTGTCAGTGCGACCGGTCGTGGCAACCGCGCCTATTCTGTTATTGAAGGCGTAGGCTGCACCAATCATCCTCTTTATCCCGCATTCGCCGGCTCTTGCTACGACTTCTACGAAAACCTTAAGTGTTTTTCTCAGAGTGGCCTCGTACAAGACTTTTTTATGCGCATGAACACCTGTGCTGTGCTGGGCTCAAACTACTACATCAACTGCGACTACATTCCCTTCCCTATTTCGGTTAGCAACACCATCGTTACACAAGATGTTAGGGTCTACCCCAACCCATCTGCATCATTGCTCAATGTAGATATCGATCCATCTTTGATCACCCGCGCATCAGTTGCCATCACCGATATGACGGGTCATCCGGTCTATACATGCGCTGCGGGTTCGCTTACTCAGTCTCCGCAGATCAATACCGAATCATGGCCCAATGGTATCTACATACTGCGTGTAGATCAAGGCAACGGAACGATCTCCCGCGAAACAGTGATTATCTGCCGCTGATCGGCTCCCGTTTCTATCCCTAAAACAGTGACAGCTGCTTATTCTTCAGTCTCCTGAAGAGCGTTGTGTTCAGTTCCGACTTATCCTCATTAAAATTGTACTTACGGCAATACAACTTGAACTGATCCCTTATAAGTTCGGCATACTTGCCATCGCCCGTTATACGGTTGCCCCACCTGCTGTCGCTCACTTGCCCCTCATGGCACTCGCATATCTGGTTCCACACCTTGTCTGCCCTGTCTGGGAATGCCTTGTACAACCAATCCTTGAAGATATCACCAATAGCACCGTTCAGCCGCACCAGCGTATAGCCTGCCCACTTAGCTCCTGCGTCACTTGCCGACTTCAGCACATCATGCATGTGCATATCATTCAATCCCGGTATCAGCGGTGCATTCATAATGCCTGTCGGCACACCTTCCTTCGATAGGGTTTCCACCACCTTCAACCTCGACCGGTAAGACGCGGTCCTCGGCTCCATCACCTGCCTCAGTCCCTCATCCAGCGATGTGATCGACGTAAAGACCCGCACCAGATTCATACTTGCCAGTTCCTTTATGATATCCAGGTCGCGCAGCACCAATGCATTCTTGGTGATGATCCCCACCGGATTGCGATACTCAAGGCATATCTCAAGCAGCGCCCTCGTTATCTTCATCCTTCGCTCAATAGGTTGGTAACAATCAGTGTTCCCACTCAGCGATATGGTAGCGGGCTCCCAGCTTTTGTTATCAAAGAATTTACGCAGTAGCGCCGGCGCGTTCTTCTTCACCACAATGCGGCTTTCAAAGTCTATCCCTGCACTATACCCCCAATATTCATGAGAGTTGCGCGCGTAACAATACACACAACCATGCTCGCAACCCTGATAAGGATTGGCTGAATACATCATACCCACATCAGGGCTGGTCACTTTGTTCACCAGCGTCTTGCTATCGTCAAGTATGTACTCGGTGTTTCGCCTCTCTTGCTCCCATTCATCTATCGCTTCCGCATGCTCCTGCACATACTCTCCCTTCAGAAAGCGGTTCTTCGGATTGAACTGCGCTCCCCTTCCCTTTTCAAACCGGTCATTTGCCTGTTGGTTCACCATTATGATTCTTGTTCTGTGGTTATGAGTAACATTTACTGTTGTCTTTACTTATTGTATCTCCCAGCTATTGCCCAGCTGGCCCTGCATAAAACCGCCTTCGTCATCTTCTTCATCCATGTAGAAGTCCGGCTCTGTCGGTGTTGGTTCGGGTTCCCTTTTCTTTATCACAATTACCCTTGGCGCACCCTCCGCGGCATCCTCTTCCAGCATGTGTTTGTTCTTAACCTGCCCGTCCTTTACCAGCATATCCCTCACCGATCCGAAACCTATAGCGTCCTTCATCACATGCGGACTAAACAACTCACTCCCCTTCCGCACAATGTTCTTCTGGTCGTAGTGGTCTTTTATCTGGTACACAACTTTCCTCAGCATGTCCTTTTTCAGTCGGTTATCAAACAGACTGTACTGCATCACAGTATCCTTAACAAAAGACTGTATAGCCACCGTCAGATTGGTCACCTTGTCGGTCAGTAACGTAGCCAAACCCCTGCTCCGCTCAAATTCCTGCATCCTGTCTTTTATGTAATTGCGCATCTCGGTCGCATCCTGCAGGGGGTCGGCCAGCTTGATGGTCGTCTCCCACTTCGTCTTGTCGCGATACTTTATAGAGAAATAAACCTCTCTGCAGAACATACCGCTCTTCACAAGTCGCTGTTCCAGTCTTGTACACAACGACACTATCATCGACTCCAATTGTTGCCTGTCTGCACTCTGCCTGCTGCTCATGGTACGGGTTGCGCTCATCGTTCTGTTCTCCGACCGGCTATACATATCCACCTCTGCAAAATTCAAGCGCTTATGCCAGTACTCACCCACCACCCCGCCAAACGCCTTGCGTAGCAGTGCCGCAGATGAGTGCCGCATCTCCACAGGTGTGCGTATACCTATCAACTGCAACCTCCGTTCATTGGCCGCTGCTATCCCAGGCAGATCGGTCAGCTTCAGTTTACCCAGTTGTTCGTCAATGTTGTGTTCATCAATCAACACCAGCCCATCCGGCTTCTGCAGTTCCGTACCCACCTTCGCCAGAAACGAATTGGGCGCAATACCTATCGAACATTTCAGGTAGTCATATTTCGCGGCAATATCTGCCTTTATACTCAGGGCCACTTCTGTCAGGTCTTTGTAGACCAACCGGTAAGAATGAAAATTAGCTACGGCCTCATCAATACTCTTGGGTATCACATCATCACAGTACCTTTTCAGTATCTCCATGATGTCCACATGTATCCTGCGGTACCATGCCGGGTGGGTCTGCACCGTCAGCATGCCGGGGCATAGTTGCCTGCATTCCTGCAAACGCATTCCCGTTTTAACTCCCATCCTTTTAGCTTCTATCGATGCTGCTATCACCGCCGCGTTCGGACCATCATATGTAAGCACCCCCACAGGCTTGTTCCGCAATTCGGGGTGCCGTTGTTGCTCGCAACTCGCAAAATAGCTGTTCATGTCAACGTACATGACAAGAGGTGCCTTATTCACCGCCAGCGAGTTACTGAAATAGTCTTTACCTGTTTTCACACAGCTAAATTAGCAAAATGTCAACAATATTGACAAATAAAATTGTCAATATTGTTGGATTTTACAGATTTTCAGGATATTTCACCTAAAAGAAACGGGCGGATGCTTTCGCACCCGCCCGCTCATATTCAGTTTCAAACCCGCAATTAGTTCAGCAGGTCCATTCTCTTTTTCATATCTGCCGCCTTGTCCAGCTTGCTCTGGATCACATAGATCTTGTTCAGCGCCAGCAAAGTAGACTTATATGTTTTCAGATCTTCACCTTTCAGACTGCTTTCGTTAGGGCTAAGGGCCGAGAACGATTTTTCAAAATAAGGACTTGCCTTACCGAACAGCGCATCACGCTTGCCCTTCAGCTCGTCATACTTCTTCATATCAGCTGCCGAAGAACCGGTGATCGCGTTGATCTGGTTGTTATAGTCTGTAGCCTGGTTAAAGTAAAGCGCACCGAAGTTGTAGTTGAAACCTGCATTGTCCGGTGCCAGTTTCACTGCATTCATGAATGCCGCTTCCGATTTGCTGTAATACTCAGCAGCATTTGCTGGCATTTTTCCTTCTTTCGGGCTGGCCATGCTCAGGTAAGTGGTTGCGATGTTGAACTGCAGATCAGCGTTATTGGGCTCTTTAGCAGCGGCATCTTCCAACCTCTTGATCAACTCGTCCATCCTGCCAGCCTTGATGTAGTAGTTCAGCTCGTAGTTGCGAAGAGTCACGTCTGCAGGGAATGCCTTACGACCTTCTTCTATCGTAGCCAGTTCCTGTGCGCTGTTCTTTTGCTTTGCATAAGCGTCTATAAGACACTCATAAACCGATGGCATCTTCCTGATAGGATTGCTCTTTACTTTTATCAGCAGCGGAATAGCCTCTTCATAGTTACCTGCGTAATAAGCCGCATTCGCCATCGTCAGGTTTGCGTCAGCAGCCACCGTGTCAAATTGCTTCTGGAACGCCGGCGGCAGCTTTTCGTAGCGCTTACCTCCCGCACCCAGATCGTATACACGCACCACAGTTTTCATCAGCTCTACCGACTCGCTGTAGCGTTTGTCATTATAAGCTTTCACACCGTCATTGTATGAGAGGAAACCACCACGCAGCAACATATTATCCACAGTCGACTTCTCATAGTCCGCCTTCACTTCCGCCAGCTTGATGGTAGTCGCCAGAGCCTCACGGTATGGGTTAGATGCCTTGTACTTTTCCTGATCCTGCAACATATAGTATATCTGCGCCTTGGCAAACAGCGCCTTCGGCTTCTCGCGCGTCTCAGGGCTGGCCATTGCCTTGTCTATTTCGGTCTTCGCCTCCTCAAAATTCTGGTTCTTCATCGCTATGTTAGCCGAAACAACATACTTGTCCTGAGCCATCGCCGGTACGGTCATACCGATTGTTGCGGCGATAAAAACTAATTTTCTCATCTTATTTATTGATTGTGATTGCAAATTGCGTTATTTATTTCAAAGTTTAAAATACTTCATTATTCCGCTGCCGGTGTTGCCTCATCGGCTGCCAGCGTGTTGCCCTCTTCACTTCCGGTTGCACCATCGGCGCCATCTTCACCTTCCTCGCCGGTCTCTTCTTCTTCTTGCTCCCTTATCGCGGCAATAGCAGCTATCTTATCTCCCTCGTCAATGTTTATCAGTTTCACACCCTGTGTAGCCCTGCCTGCTTCGCGGATAGAGGTTACCTTCATCCTTATCGTCACACCACTCTCACACGTGATCATCAGATCGTCTTTCTCTTCTACCGACAACAGACCCACCAGCGCACCGGTCTTCTCAGTGATATTAATGGTCTTTACACCCTTACCTCCACGGTTAGTGATACGGTATGACAGGAGATAGTCTTTTTCATTTCCATCGTCGTCAGTAATGGTCACGAGGTTGCTTGCTTCTTCTTTACGCTCTTCTTCAGTAGCCTCAACCAGGAATGGCGTACGCTTACCCAATCCGTTCTCGGATACAACCAATATCTGCTTGCGTACATCACGCTTCGGCAGACAGATCATACCGATCACTTCATCTTCATCGTTCTCCAACTCTATGCCGAATACGCCTATCGCTCCGCGACCCGTTGCACGCACCTTATCATCTTTGAAGCATACCGCACGTCCGCTCTTAACGGCCATCATGATGTATGACTCATCGTTCACCGACAAGGAAACGTCCAGCAAACGGTCGCCCTCTTCAATCGTGATCGCGTTTACACCGGTAGAACGCGGACGACTGAAGTCTTCAAGTTTGGTTTTCTTGATGATACCCTTCTTCGTACACAATACAACACTGTGTTTGGCCACAAACTCTTCATTGTCCAGCGCAGGCACATCTATCACCGTCCTTATTTTGTCGTCCGGCGGTATCTGTATCATGTTCTGTATCGCACGGCCCTTTCCGTTCCTGTCTGCTTCCGGTATCTCATACACCTTCAGCCAGAAACAACGCCCCTTTTCAGTAAAGAACATCAGTGTGTGGTGAGTCGACGCGATGAAAAGGTGCTCTATGTAGTCCTCTTCACGTGTGCGGCCTCCCATCGCACCACGGCCTCCGCGGCGTTGTGCGCGGTATTCTGCAGCCGATGTACGCTTGATGTAGCCGAGGTGAGAAACTGTGATCACCACATCTTCTTTCTCGATCAGATCCTCAATGCGCATCTCATCGGCCATGTAGTGGATCTCACTCTTACGCTCATCACCGAATTTCTTCTGCACATCTGCCAGTTCGTCCTTGATGATCTGGAAACGCAGTGCTTCATCACCCAATACGGCTTCGAGGTGAGCGATCAGCTTCATCAGCTCTGCATGCTCTTCGCGTATCTTGTCGCGCTCCATGCCTGTCAGGCGCTGCAGACGCAGCTCCAGCACCGCTTTCGCCTGTATCTCGGTCATCCCGAAATTAGACATCAGTCCGTCCTTCGCTATATCAGGTGTAGAAGATGCGCGGATCAGTTTGATCACCTCATCCAGATGATCCAGCGCTATCAGATAACCCTCCAATATGTGCGCGCGTTTCTTCGCTTCTTTCAGCTCAAACTGCGTGCGGCGCACCACAACCTCGTGGCGGAAAGCGATAAACTCTGATATCAGATCTTTCAGGTTCAGCGTACGCGGACGGCCATTTACCAGCGCCACGTTGTTGATACCATAAGACGTTTGCAACTCACTGTATTTGTAAAGCTGATTGATGATAACCTGCGCCACGGCGTCACGGCGGATCTCCACGACGATACGCGTACCCTCTTTGTTCGATTCGTTCGCTACGTGTGTGATACCCTCAATGATCTTATTGTTCACCAGAGAACCGATCTTCTCAGCAAGCGCGTCGCGGCTCACCTGATACGGTACCTCTGTGATGATGATCTGCTCACGGCCTGTCTTTGTCGTTTCAACGGTTACCTTACCACGCAGCACCACACGACCACGACCGGTATGCATCCCCTGCTTTATCCCTTCAATACCGTAGATGATACCACCTGTCGGGAAGTCGGGAGCCTTAACATACTTCATCAACTCGTCGATGGTTATGTCGCGGTTTTCAATGTACGCCAGACACCCGTCCACAACCTCTGTAAGATTGTGCGGCATCATGTTGGTGGCCATACCCACCGCAATCCCCGATGAACCATTCACCAGCAACTGTGGTATACGTGTAGGCAACACAGTAGGCTCCTGCAACGAATCGTCAAAGTTCAGCGCGAAGTCAACGGTCTCTTTGTCAATGTCCTCCATCATGGCCTCACCCAGTCGCAGCATACGCGCTTCTGTATAACGCATTGCCGCCGGGTTGTCACCATCCTGGCTTCCGTAGTTACCCTGACCATCCACCATCATGTAGCGCATGCTCCACGGCTGTGCCATACGCACCATGGCGTCATAAACCGCAGTATCGCCATGGGGGTGATATTTACCGAGCACCTCACCCACGATACGGGCACATTTCTTGTAGGGCTTGTTGAAGGTGTTGCCCAACTCATGCATCGCGAAAAGTACACGCCTGTGCACCGGCTTCAGACCATCGCGCACATCGGGCAGAGCACGACCCACGATCACTGACATAGAGTAGTCTATGTAGGCCGTTTTCATCTGCTCTTCTATGTTGACGGGAATTATTTTATTGGTTTCCTCCGGAGATTCCTGAGGCACCAGATCCTCGTTATTTTGATCCATAAATTATTTTGAGATAAGACATGCAAATATAATCTTTCCAAGCCGTAATACCCCCGCGAAAACACTAATAGATACGTTAAAAACCGGGGTTGTGAACACCGTGTGGAAAGCGCCTCTGAAGCCCGCCTGAATACACACCTGCAACAGCCTCTGCCGAACCCCTCACCGGCCACACTGAACGTGTGAAAACCGGATATTATTCCGAGAAATGGAAAACATATAAATCAGGCGCATGTCTAATCAACTCAACTTCCAATACCAACGATCAGAGGCACAACTTTTGCTGCAATTAGTGTACCCTACTTTGACTCGGATAGTTCTACCTTTTGTTGGACGGTAAAAAATATTACTGTCACATCAGACATCGCAGCACAAAGGGCGCATTCTGCAACGCGCATTTCGCATACGTTTACATGCACCCTGCTCCCTGTCTTATGCCGCCACGTAACAGCGATTTTCTAACATCAAAATCTGATCTTATGACTATCATCTTCGTAGTATCTATCGGCTGCATGGCATATTTAATGGGCGTCAACAGAAGAGAACGCAAATACAGCGCCTGGGAACGCTCTCGCCGCATGTACAAACGCCTGACCAACAGGTAACACAAAATCTGGCCACTTTCTGTACTTCCATCCAAAAATTAGAGCAGAGTCCGCAAATGGAACAAATAACATTTTTACATACCCACAACTAATTGTTTTTCAATAACATTAATAACTGGCCCACAGTTTGCATTATGTCTGGCAACCTCTGAAACGGAAACCAGTACATTGAAAAAAAACAAAAAAAACTTGAGATTATGTATCCGGCAAACACGTTCAGCAGACTGGTCCTACAGTGCCCTCCCCGCATAAAAAGCTGGGAAGCTTCTACACCAAAGGCGCGCACCAAAAAGACCACAACAAAAAAACCAATTAACAACAACCAAAACGTATTTACCAACCTCTAAAACACACAAGCAATGGCAACACTTTTCATTACATTCCTTGGCTTTGTCACATTCATCCTGGGCTACACAAAGAAAAACCGCAAGAACCAGCCATGGGAACGCCGACGCAGAACCTCTGCGTTCAATCCTTTCCACCATTCAGCCATGTGGGGTTAGTTCAGCAGTTTAGCCAAAGATTCTTTTTCGCGCGCGGTACCGTTATAGGCGGCTACCGCGTCTGCTATCTGCCTCTTAAATTTATTCTGGGCGTAGAAATACTTGATCGTCTCTGCAGCCGGCCCGGCCAGCCTGCCATTGCTGCTCAGACTTGCTGAGAGGCAATTAGCTATCAGTTGGTCGTCACAATGGTTCAGCCTGCGCAGTGCAGCCATAGCGTTACCGCGCGTCACAAACTCATAAGACACTGAGGTGTAACCCACCAATTCATTGATCTGTGCCGCGTCAGCCTTCTCACCAATGGATAACTCAAGCCATTTGATCAGTACATTTCTGCCATTGGTGCCCTCAATACCCTTGGTTGCAGCAAGATACTTGCCCGTATTGGCCGGGAAAGCCGCACACAATTTCTCCAGCGCAGTTGCTATCGTCACATAAGATGAATCCTGCAACAACGGCTCATAATCAGCCATCATTGATGCGTCGATGGTCTTGGTATTCTGCATCACTCCTTTGCGCACCAATGCGTCTTTGTCTTTCAGTGCCATCCTCACAATGTGCTCGCTGCCTTTATCCCCCAGCAACTGAGTAGCGATCTCGGTCTTTATACCATGAAAGGTATTGCTCTCATAAACCTGCTTCAGCAGATCACGCTTCTTCGCGGGCTCCATGCCACGCATCGCACACACAGCGTCATAACGGTCCAGCATATACGGTGCATGCAGCGCCTGCTGCTTCAGCATCTCAAAAGGCTTGTCGAATGTCACCGTCTTCAACACTTGACTGTTCGGGTCAAATAACACAAATGCTATCTCCTTCTTACCCGCATTCGGCACCTTCACAATGTGTGTTTCTTTCTCTATCCACTCAGTGCGTTTGTCAACGCTACCATCAGCATAATGCACTTCAAAAACGATCGGCATTTTGAAAAGGCCCATCACCTCATTAGTTGGCTGCACCTGCGCCACAACAAATTGCGTGTACCTGTTGCCTCCGCTTGTCACATCTTCATAAGACACTTTGTAATCAGGTTCGCCGCCTCTATACACCCACTGGTCCCAAAACCACTCCAGGCCCATGCCCAGCTCATCCTGAAACCCGTTCAGCAGATCATCGCTGTCCACATTTTCGTATTTGTGTG
>JBIKSN010000100.1:0-9648 GCA_044348585.1 Flavipsychrobacter sp. | reverse complement strand
GTTCCGAGACCGACGAAGAGCTACTCGAACTTGGTCGCGATGTGTACAGTTACTACGGCCTGGGCTGCCGTAATGTTACGCAGGTATGCGTGCCCGCCGGGTACAACTTCGAACGCTTTTTGAAGGTTTTGAGCCACTACGATAGCTATGCCGATTTCAATAAGTACAAGAACAATTATGATTATCACCTCGCCATCTATCTCCTTAATAGGGTCCCATACATGAGCAATCCGTCTTTGCTCATGGTTGAGAACGCTTTGCCTTTTTCGGCGGTAAGTGTATTGCATTACCGGTTTTACAGTGATCGGGAACAGTTGGCCGAAGAACTGCGTGCCAGTCAGGATATTCAGGCTATTGTAGGACATGGGTTCCTGCCATTCGGCAGTTCTCAGTGCCCCTCGCTTTCCGACTATGCTGATGGGGTAGACACGATGCAATTCCTTTGTAGTCTCTGATGGATATATTGTAAAAGAGAGAGGGCAGTTTCATTCCGAAACTGCCCTCTCTCTTTTACATATTCTGTAGTTATTTAAGTAGCGTTATGTTGCCCTGTTTCTGAATGATCTGTCCGTCGCTGGTCACCGCCTCCGCCTCATACACATACACACCCGCCGGCTGCGCCACACCACCTATGGTGCCATCCCAGCCGTTGGCAATATTGGTGCTTTCAAACACCATACCACCCCAACGGTTGTATATCCTGAAATACCTCAAACGAGCAATACCGCGCAATATCACTTTTACTGTGCCGTTCAATGAACCCGGTGCAAAAGCGTTTGGCACTGTGATAACAGAATTTGACACCACACGAATTCTGATCGAATCCTTGGTCATACAACCGTCTTCCGTCATGCCGGTAAGAATGTATACGGTATTGATAGGAGGCGTTGCCACAGGATTCACCAATGCGGTGTCATTCAGCCCCACAGGTGGTGTCCATGCGTGGAAGATACAGTTTGTGATCGGTGTTATCTGATGCGACTCGCCGGGGAATATAACTGCTGAGTCCTCAAGGTGGATCACAGCGCCAGGGTTGATCACAATGTCATAACTGATCGTGTCCTTACAACCATATTGGCTCGTAGCAATACCTCGGTAGCTGATGTTGTTGATCGGCTTTATTACCGGGTTCTCAAGATTAGTGTCATTTACATAGGTCGATGGAGACCAGACATAAGTCGTGATACCAGGTTCAGTAGAGAACGGGAACAGCACAACAGAGTCGCCGGGACAAATAGCAGTGTCTGTTTTCATCATCGCGAAGTTACCGTTGTACTTGAAAACGATCATCGAGTCCGATCCCGCGCACCCTGCCGGTGTGGTAACGGTAAGTACAATTTTTGTGGTGTCGCCCGCAGTGAAGATAGCCGTGTTTGAAGTCGAATCATCGAGGAATGTACCGGGTGTCCAGTCGTAAATATAATTGGTGTACCACCCCGGCGTCACAGTCGGGGTTATTCGTATCGTGTCAAATTCACAGACCGATCGGTTCCCACCCATCAGCACTTTCGGATTTGGCTGCACCTCAATACGCAACGTATCGGTGGTGCGACAATTCAATAGTACACCCCCAAGAATGATGCGGCCTTCAAGCACATAAGTCGCCGAGGTGTCAGGGCTGATCGTTGTTGACGCGACATTCGATATCGGCACACCTGCCGTTGGCGTCCATTGGTAGGTAATGTCGGGCGAAGACGTTGCACGAACGATCACAAATGCGCCCTGGCATATTGCAGTATCCGGATTGAATACTGTAAGAGTGTCGTACACGATCGTTACGCGTACGGTGTCCGCTGCCACACACGCGCTGTCGGTCACTTCAAGCCAATAGGTACCTGTAGTCGAAACAACCAAAGACGGCGTCGTGGTTACGCCATCGCTCCATCGGTAAGTTGGGCTGTAATAGCTGTCCGAAGAGCTGAGTGTTACTGTACCCCCACGGCACAGCGTAGTGTCATTGATCAGTGTCACCGATGTAAGTGGCGATACTGATACTATTGCCGTGTCTGTTGCAAGGAAGTGCAGTGTTGTAGAGCCTATGGTCACTGTGCTATCAGCTATTACCCAATAGGTTCCGGATGTTGAAACACTGATCGACGGTGTTGAGGCACCTGTGCTCCATGAGTAGGTTACACCCGGAGTTGGAGTGGGGTTGAGTACTACAGAAGATCCGGTACACAGAATGGTATCTCGCCCGATATTGACAACAGGTACAATATGGCGAACCGTTATCGCTCTCTGCGCAGGGCAAGACAACCAACGGGTGATGGTTAGCGTACGCGTGGTGTCAGGTACAGGTGTCATTGGGAAAGTGATCGAATTCCATGATGTAGAATCGCCTGTGTTCCAAAGGTAGCCATAGGCGGTTTGGTAGGCTGCTGCTGCAGTGGGGATATACCTCCTGTTAGGGTAAGTAACAGTATCAAGTGGGTACGCAGACAAAGGATGCGCGCCAAGATAGAATACGTTCGGGGCTATAGATGTGTCGTTGCCCAGAGTGAAATTAATGAAAGGGTTGAAGTCGCGAATCAAGATCATTTCTGTATTTGATACCTGCCTGTCATATAACGCAACGTCATCGATCTTTCCGGTAAAATAGTTGGACAGCCCTGTGAAATTACAACCCAACTGGAAGAATGATGTAGGTGCCACATAGCCCGGAGTTGTTGGAGGTATATAAGTGTCGGAGAGTACGCCGTCTATGTAAAGAAGATAGCTGTTACCGTTCCTTCTCATCAATAAGTGGTGCCATTGGTTAAGTGTCACTGCGGCGCCAACCGACTGAGAGACACCTCCAAACAACATAGAGACCACGTTTCCGGGGCCTCCGCCGAAGATACCGTTGTTCATCACCAATCCAAGACCGTTTGCCGTTGGGTTGCCGTTATATAGGATGATCGAGTTCTGAGCAACAGTGGGATATATATGGCACGAGTAGGTAAAGTCAGCAATACCAAACGCCGGAATAGTGAACGTTGTGGTGTAGTGCATTTCGCTCGCAATACCATCAAAATTGTATGCCTGATTCGGGCGACCATAGCGGTCTGTTGTTGAGCTCACACCTGACGAAAGTAGGTCGAAACCGCCCAATGTGCGGTCCATGACATCGGTAGAACTACAGAATGGGTACCATGCAATAAGGTTCATTGTCGGAAGTTGGTGCATAGGTTGCGCCATACTTGCGGTCAATGAAAATAGGGACACCAAAACAAGTAAAATTCTCTTCATAATATGCACTGCGTACGAATAGGACAAAAAATACAATACAAATATATCAAAACAAACTAAACGCCACCTGTTTATTTTAAACCACTGAGTGTTTAGCTAATAAGTATTTAAAAAATGCGAATTGAATGTCATTCGATTTCCCCCGGAAAGACGGTATTTGGCGCCGGTTCGTTGGAAAGCATCTGAAAATTAACCCCAGAATGGCCTTTCCGTGGCTTGTCTGAATTCGCGCCACATATCCGCAACCACCTGACCCGCAGGAATGATATCATGAATAGTGCTGCTTACCTGACCAATTTCCAGTTCTCCCTCGGTCATGTCTCCCTCAAACATACCCAGTTTGGCACGGCCCCTTCCCAGCAAAGCAGCCAACTCTTCGTTGCCGGCACCTGCATTTTCAGCAGCCTCAATATCTTTATAGAATTTATTTTTAATGAGTCTTACCGGGGTGAGCTTTTTCAACGCTAGAACTGTGTCACCTTCACCGGCAGCTACAATGGCGTTTTTGAACGACTCGTGACTCGATGCTTCGTGCGTACACACAAACCGGCTCCCCACCTGCACCCCTTCAGCCCCCAATGCCATGGTGGCAAACATGGCCCGTCCCGACCCTATACCACCCGCGGCTATCAACGGAATGTCTATCGCATTTCTTACTGCCGGTATCAGGCATAGGGTAGTGGTTTCCTCTCGGCCATTGTGCCCCCCGGCTTCAAATCCTTCTGCTACTACCGCATCCACTCCCGCATCCTGACATTTAACGGCAAACTTCGCACTCGACACAACATGCACTACTGTAATGCCGTGATCTTTCAGTTTGGCAGTCCAGGTCTTGGGATTGCCGGCAGACGTAAAAACGATCGGCACTTTTTCTTCTATAATAGTTGCCACATGCTCCTCTATAGAGGGGTACAACAGGGGTAGGTTCACCGCAAACGGCCTAGATGTAGCTTGTTTGCACTTGCGCACATGGTCCTTCAATATATCAGGATACATGCTTCCCGCGCCTATGATACCAAGACCGCCGGCATTACTTACCGCCGATGCAAGTCGCCAGCCGGCCGCCCATATCATGCCTCCCTGAATAATGGGGTATTGAATGCCCAGTAGTCTGGTTACCCTGTTGTCAAATCCATTCTCCGAAAACTGTGCCATCTTCAAAATTGTGTCGATAAGTTATTAGGCGTTTTTCGTTCGGTATAGTAAAGTGTTTGCATTTCCTTTCCTGAAAATTTCTTTCGCTGTTTCCATAAGAGAAGCTGCTGTCACTGAAGAATATTTACCCCATTCATCATTAATAAGCGCGGCATCTCCTATGAGCTCGTAAAAGGCCAGATTATTAGCACGGTTCAGCAGGCTCATATCTTCAAAGGCTATCATCGACTCTATCTTGTTCTTTGATTTCGCCAGTTCAGCCTCCGTCACTCCGCCTTGCAGCAGTTTGTTTATCTCTTTTTCTATTCCTTCGTTTGCTTCTTCAATTGTTTTCCCTTCACGCACCTTGCCTTCAATAACAAGTAGCCCGGGATCCAGGCTACCTGTATGGTAACAGCTGATGCTGCTGAAAAGTTGCTCTTCTTTTACCAACTGCTGGTACAGTCGCGATGAATGGCCACTACCCATGATCTCGGTGATAAGGTCAGCCGCATAGTAGGATGGAGCCAATCGCCCCGCAATGTGCCAGGCTTTATACACCGCATCCAGCGGCACATCGGCCGAAATAGTCTCTACCCTGTCTTCTTCCTTTCGAGGCTCCGCAGGAAGGCTTCTTTCATATCGTTCGCCCCGGGGGATATCGCCAAACCACTTCTCAGCTAAAGTTTTCACCTGTTCTGTGGTCACGTTACCCGCCACACACAACACCGCATTTACCGGGCGGTAATGTTTGTAAAAAAAAGCTTTTACATCTTCCAGTTGGGCAGTTTCTATCTGCTCCAGGTTCTCGCCTATTGTAGGCCACCTGTAGGGGTGGGTCGTGTAGGCCACCTTTCGCAAAAGGTGCCATGCATTACCATATGGTTTGTTCAGGTAGTGTTCTTTAAACTCTTCGCAAACCACCTTGCGCTGCACATCCAGACTTTTTTCTGAGAATGCCAGAGATAGCATTCTGTCACTTTCAAGCCAGAACGCAGTTTCTATGTTCTGCACAGGAAGTTGAATGTAGTAGTTGGTTATGTCGTTGGTTGTATAGGCATTGTTCTCGCCGCCCGCCATTTGCAGTGGTTCATCATATTCAGGTATGTTCACACTCCCGCCAAACATTAAGTGTTCGAAAAGATGCGCGAATCCGGTTCTTGCAGTGTCTTCGTCTCGTGCGCCTACGTCATACAACAGGTTCACCGCCACCATTGGCGTGGCATCGTCGTGGTGCACCAACACGCGCAGCCCGTTTTCAAGTGTAAATCGTTCAAATTTTAACATGGGATGTCCCTTTTTGCAGGTGGCCAAAGTTAACGGAAATATCATGCCCAATGCCCACGCACATCTTATTGGCAAAATATGTACATAAAAAATGGCAGACAGCCTTTTAGCTGCCTGCCATTTCTCTTATATCGGTTTGTTACCCGTTATGTGAGGTCTTCACAAACTCCATAGCTTTTTCCACCATATTCTTCGAACCGATGAAGATAGGGGTGCGCTGGTGCAATTCGGTAGGATGGATGTCAAGGATGTTTTCTTTGCCGCTTACTCCCACGCCACCGGCAGCTTCCATTATGAAAGTCATCGGGTTGCACTCATATTGAAGGCGTAGCTTGCCCTTTGGTGCACTCTTGTCGCCGGGATAAATGAATATGCCGCCCTTTATCAAGGTGCGGTGCATGTCTGCAACCATTGAGCCGATATAGCGTTGTGAATAAGGGCGACCTTCTTCTTTATTGCTCTCCATACAGAACGACAGATAAGACATCATACCCTCATCATATTTTACGCTGTTTCCCTGATTGATCGAGTAGATCTTGCCTTTTTCAGGGCACTTCATATTGGGATGCGACAAGCAGAACTCACCGATAGATGGTTCCAGCGTAAAGCCATTTACACCCAGTTTTGTGGCGTATACCATCATTGTGCTGGAGCCGTAGATGATGTATCCCGCAGCAACTTGTTTATTGCCGGGCTGCAGAAAATCTTCCAGCGTGCAGGGCGTGCCTATCGGGCTCACCCTGCGGTATATCGCGAAAATAGTTCCGATAGATGCGTTCACATCAATATTGGATGAACCGTCTAAGGGATCGAATAAAACAACATATTTGGCGTTATGTGAATACGTATCTTCATACGACAGGTGATCATCATTTTCTTCTGATGCAATTCCCGCACACTCAGTGCAGTTTTTCAGAATGTTGATCAGCGTCTCATTCGCGAAAACGTCCAATTTCATCTGCTCTTCACCCTGTACATTCGTTGCACCGTGTTGGCCAAGTATATCCACCAAGCCCGCTTTCCGTACCTGATTGTTAATGATTTTTCCGGCAAGGCCAAGGTCACGTAGCAACGCTGAAAGGTCTCCGGTGGCCTGTTTGAATTTTCGGGTTTCCTGGATGGTGAATTCATCCATCGTGATCAGATTATTCTGCGACATATGATATTTGATTTTTGAATATTGGCCGCAAAAATACCATCTTGATAATGAATGCTTACGTATTATTTGGCTCTTAATACGTATTTTCATTTTATTGAAATATTTATATGCAGATTGTGCGCATAATCAATTTGTTATGGTTGAAATGCAAGCCTAATAAATTTCATTTTTTCGATTCTCTATATTAACTTTGAATTATTAGAAACCAATAAGAATCCATAGCATGTTACGCAACAAAATTCCCGTATTCTTTCTACTTATTGCAATGGTTGCCGGCGGACTCTTGGGTGTCATGGCTACGAAGTTCTCAGGCAAAGAGGAAGCAAAGGTGGAAACAGTACAGCCTGAGGTCGCAAACGATGGTTGCTCCTACACCATCTCCCGAATGAATGGGTATAAGAATATCCATCCTGTTTACATGGCAGAGCCGGCCTGCGAATCGAAAAATTACCTCTCACTCAAGGCAGGTATTATTGACTATATTGAAAGCATTAAGTCGGCAGGCGAGCTTGAATCCGCGTCCGTGTATGTAAAGGATCTTAACGGTAATGAGTGGATGGATGTGAATCCCGAGAACACTTACCATCCCGGATCGTTGTTTAAAGTCATTACGATGATCACATTCCTCAAAATGGCGGAAAACAATATGTCTATCCTCGATCAGCAGGTGAAATATGATCAGGTGTTGAATCCCCCGATGCAAACCTTTAATTCAAAAGTGATTCAGCCCGGAAATACCTACAAAATAAAGGACCTCATTTATTACATGGTCGTCTATTCCGACAATCATGCCACTATGTTGCTGCATAAATACATGGATCCGAAGGTTTTTGAGAACGTGTTCACCGATCTTGGCCTTGCTAAACCCAATATATATGAAAATACCTATCAGCTTTCCGTGAAGGACTACTCTAAGCTTGTAAGCGTGCTTTATGATGGCGCTTACCTCTCAGATCCGGCTTCGGATTTCGCTATTTCACTTCTTTGCGAAAGTGATTTCGCTTTGGGGCTTACCAAAGAGTTGCCAAAGAGCATAAAGATCGCCCACAAGTTTGGTGAGGCCGGCAAACCGGGAAACCGCGAACTGCATGAAAGCGCCATCGTTTACCTCAATAATCGTCCATACCTTGTTACCATCATGACAAAGGGAAAGCAATCCGAAAAACTTGCTGAGATGATGGCGCGTATTTCCAAAATGGTATACGATCATATGGCTTCAAGCCCGGTCTAGTCTCTGCTGACACGACCCATATAAAAAGACTCTGACATAGGCTTGCCACCCGGGTTCCCGGATATCGTTGCGATCATTGAATCAGTATTGATGCGCACATAGCTGATCACACTCGGGAAGTCATGAGCCGGGTTCTCGAATATAAAACTGTCGGCAGTGCTTCTGGTAAGCTTGAACGGTACCGGTTGATTGTTGTTTTGCCCGTTTACCGTAGGGGAATAAATCATTGCACCTTCCCTGAACGTGAGCGCTATTCGCTCTGTTACCAGGGTGTCCTTTCCGTTGATCAGTCCGCTTACTCCCGCCATCGAGTCGGCAGTGGCCATGGTCCAGTTCTCAAAAAGCGTTCCTTCTTTTATGGTCTGCTGCCACTTACCGGCAAGCCATTTCATATCAGCTATTGTTCGCACCGGTGGCGCTGCCTGCACTGTCGATGTGTCGGTCGCCGGCTGTTCGTTGGGTGTTGAATTGCCGCAGCTACTCAGGCTGGTCGCCGCCACTGCGAACACTAAAGACATAGATATGGGTCTGCAGTTCAGGATGCTCATGTTATATGGTTTTGCACAAAAATAAGGAGTCTGCAGGTTAAACCCGACGCTATAGTCTGCGGTTTATTTGCTATTATAAAAGAAAATGCTGTGTACTTTTATGGTCGCCGGTTAGTTCTTAGATTTACTGGCTGATCTCTTCGTATGCTGTACCGGTTATTGCGAAATACTGTCGTTTTTTTCCTGCTGGTGTCGGCGGCGGCGGTGGTCGTGGTGAACCGAAAGGTGATTCACGACTCACGGGCACAGATCTACACGGACATCAACGCCATTCCCCGGAACAAGGTAGGGTTATTGTTGGGTACGGCAAAGTATCAGGACAGGGGCAAGAATATCGTCAACTCCTACTATCAATACCGCATAGAAGCCGCTGTGGCACTGTATATGGCAGGCAAGATCGACTATATAATTGTAAGCGGTTACAATACTCAGTACTACAACGAGCCTGCCATGATGCTGCAGGACCTCATAGCCCGTGGCGTGCCTGCCAAACACATAGTGATCGACAATGCCGGCTACCGCACCCTCGACAGCATTCTGCGTTGCCGCGATGTTTTCGGACAAAGCAGTTTTACCATCATTTCTCAGCAGTTTCACAACGAGCGTGCCATCTTTATTGCCAACCATAAGCGCCTGAATGTCGTGGCATTCAACGCTCTTGATGGCGACTCGTTCTGGGACGTGATGGTGCGTGAGAAACTGGCGCGCATAAAAATGGTCCTCGACCTGCTATCCAATCGCCAGGCCACCTACTACGGTCCGGCTATCCATATAGGCTAATGCCCTGCGGCGGCTTTTTGTTCAATTTTCATCCATTGTGTATTGTGTTTGTTTTAATCTGTACTTTTGCCGCCCCAAAAACAATTAAACTAATATGAACAAACAGTTCATGAGCTTGCTGGCCGCTACTTCCCTATTGGCCGCATGTGGCTCTTCAGATTCAGGCAAAAGCGCATCGAAGCCCGATCCGCTTGCGTCGCACATTGATACCACGGTCAGCCCCGCTGACGACTTCTTCGCATTTGCCAACGGTGCCTGGATAAAGGCCAACCCGATACCCG
>JBIKSN010000099.1:0-9697 GCA_044348585.1 Flavipsychrobacter sp. | reverse complement strand
CTGATCCCACAACAAGGCCAATGTTGTGATCATCACAGAATAAGTGTACACAAACACAATAAGGATGATGGCGAACGGCCAGTTGATCTGCCCCGTCACTATAAGATAGATATAGAAGAGAACACCTGTAAACTCCACAACCGGCGCCAGCAGCTCATAAAGGAACGCGTATGGGAATACGATCAACCCCAGCTTCCCGTATCGTGGGTTCAAAATGATCTTCCTGTGGATACTCATGATCTGAGCAAGTCCCCTTCCCCAGCGCGAACGCTGACGCCCGAATACTTTAAGCGTGGTCGGCCCTTCTGTCCAGCACAGGGTAAGTGGCACATATTTTACCGCGTACTTCCGCTTATTGTCCTTCATGAATGCACACATACGTGTGATCATGTCCATGTCCTCACCAAACGACTTAGAGTCATATCCACCTGCCTTTACCGCAATCTCTTTATCGAACATCCCCAGTCCACCCGATACATTTGGCACCGCGTTTATCAGGTCCCAACCCATCTTACCAAGCATGTATGCGCGGATGTATTCCATCTCCTGAAACCTTGGCAGCAGACGACGTGGCGGACGAACACGTATCATCAATCCCTCATCCACGTCACAAGAGTTCACCATGCGCAGCGTAGCACCCGAGGCGATCACTCGCCTGTAGTCCTCCTCTATATGCACATACCCACATTCTTCACACGGTTTACCCACCTCTTTTACTTTGGTGGTCTCCTCATCCATGAACGGTTTTATCAGCCTGATGAGCGTATCCTTGTCCAGAATACAATCCACGTCCGTACATAGGAAGTACTCGTAACTCGAAATATTGATACCCGCATTCGATGCGTCAGCCTTACTCTTTCCGTTCACCTTATCCACCACCACCAGCTTATCATACGCGCGATTGGTCGACTTAAAGATTCGTTTTATCGGTTCACAGTTCAGGCGCTCTCTGAAGGCATACTCCACATGCACCAACTCAAACTCGTCTATCAGCTTCTCCAGCGTGTCATCGGTACTACCGTCATTCACAATTATGACCTCAAACTTCGGATAGTTGAACGTCAACAGCGATCGGACGTTCGATATGATAGTCACGCCTTCGTTATAGGCAGGTGCCACAACCGAAATACCGGGTGCAAGCGGAGATTCAACAATGATATTTATATCAGTTGTTGAGTTCTTCTTCATATAGCGCTGAATAGACGTCAGTGACATAATGGCCAACAATGCGTATGCCATCAGCAGAGAAGTACCATATACGAAGACCGTCGATTGGTAGAACCCACCAATCGTATCCCAAAATGTACCACCGGTAAAAAAATGATAGAGAATGCCCATATCCTTTCTTAGTCACTTGCATTCCGGTGCTATCCGGCTGCAGGAGCGACTTTTGGTTTATCTTCTTTTTTCTGAAATCCTTTACGTTGCATATTGCCCCAGCTGTGCTTCCTGTTCGACAGGTGGAAATAGTACCCTCTCAATGCAAAGATCACAATGAGGGGGTGATAAATAAGCATCTCCACAAATGCCATCAGCGCTATCATTGCCACATCCTTCCAGTTCCGGTAGTACTGAAATGTAAGCTGATCCCACAACACCGCCAGCGTCGATATCATTACCGAATAGGTATACACGAATATCAACAGTATGATTGCATATGGCCAGTTCACAAGTCCGAAATAGATAAGCAAGATGTAGTAAATGATTCCCAGGAACTCTATTACGGGGGCCAGCAATTCAAAAAATACGTTGTAGGGCACCACTATCATCCCAACCCGACCATAAGCCGGGTTCAGGAACATAGCACGGTGGGTCAGTAACAACTGTAGCAATCCCCTGCCCCATCGGGTACGCTGCCTCATAAACACCTTCATCGACGACGGCCCCTCGGTCCAGCACAGTGTGGTAGGTATGTACCGAACCGCCGCATCTATCTTGTTGTCATACACATAACGAGACATGCGCAACCTCAACTCCATGTCCTCTCCAAACGATACCGAATCATATCCGCCGGCCTTTACGGCAATCTCTTTATCAAACATACCCAAACCACCCGACACGTTCGGAACGGCATTGATGTAACTCCATCCCATCTTGCCCAGCACAAATGACCTGATGTACTCCAACTCCTGGAAACGGGCAAGCAATGGGCGCGGTGCACGTATCTTGATAAGCACCCCTTCATCCACCTCACACGAATTAGCCATGCGCAGAGTGGCTCCGGTTGCAATCACCCGCTTATGCTCCTCCTCCATCATCGGCCTGATGAGCATCTGCAGGGTCTGATTATGTAAGATACAATCCACGTCCGTACAAAGGAAGTAAGGATACGCTGCGATGTTGATACCCGCATTAGTTGCATCCGCCTTCGACTTACCATTCTCTTTATCCACCACTACCAGCTTCGCATAGGCTTCGTCTGTCGACTTGTAAACACCTCTCACCGGCTTGGAAGATATCTTCACGTCATACGCAAAATCCACCTTCACCATCGAGAATTCTGTCATCAACTTCTCGAGGGTATCATCTGTACTACCATCGTTAATGATTATCACCTCATAGTTGGGATAATCGAACGTGAGCAACGAACGTACATTACTGATGATAGTCAGACCCTCATTGAATGCAGGTGCTATCACCGAGATACCAGGCGCCAAAGGCGATGAAACAATCACAGAATAATCGGTGTAGCTCTCCTTCCTTAAAAAAAGACGAATATTAATAAAAGACAGTATCGCCAGCATCGCATACAGCATAAGGAGACCCGAACCGTAAACGAATACGGTGGTCTCAAAAAAGGCCGATGCATACTCAACGAAATTCTCTCCCATTAGTACTTTATAAGCGGGTTTAGGCAGTGCTTAATGATAAGCTGGTTTTCCTCATAGGTCATCTCCATCAATTCCTCGACCAGCAATCTTGAGTTTTGTGTATTGTGTCTTATGATGGCACGCGCTGCATTCATCCTGATATCGAAGTTGGATGAATACAAAAACTCGGATTTCAAAAATTCAAGGTGACGCCCCGAAGCGATACTTCCCATAGCTTTCAGGATCTCTATCTGGCAATTCAGCGGCTGATGGTTATATATCCTTACCATCTTTTCCTCTGCAGCTTCTGCCGAAAGTTTTCCCAGACACGCGATCGCATCCGCCCTGAAGTAGTGATCCTTGTTGTTCAATAGCTCCATCACTGCAGGTATCGCGCTCTGCTGATCATAGTGTGCAATCAGTTTAAGACAGAATGAAACGATGCTCTTGTTAGTCGAATAGCTTACCCAACGCGAGAAGTTCGGTATCGCGATGTCCTTGGTCGTCGTGATGATCTTGAACAATTCGAGCTGATCCCAAGGCAGCAATGGCTCCGTAGCAATATCGAAGAATTTGAACGGCTCGTTCTTACTCAACTGCACATAAGCATTACGGGCAGCGGCACGCAATGACGGGTTGGTACTGTTTGTCAGCGGCAGGATGGTTACGTCTGAAATTGTGATATCCATTTGCGTCAGCTCCACCACTGCCTTTATCTTCTTCTCCCACCTCAACGACTTCAACTTATTGAATGAATCTTTCTGAAGATCCATGTCAATGTATAGCTTCCTTAAAAGGTCACCCACCTCACCCCTGAAATTTTTCCTGTATTGTACGAGTGTCTCTATCAATATCTGCCTTACAAACGGCTTCTTATATACTTTATCATTAAGAGCCGCCTGATCAAATTCAATCTCTTCAGTCGGAATGTCCCTGCCCAGATTCTCATTCAGCAACACCTGTTCTGTGATCATTTCCTCAATGATCGGACCAATAAAAGCCACGCGCTTCTCGTGTACATAACTTTTGTATCGCTTGTACATAATTGCGCCATATGCTATGATCGTCGCAAGAATGGCGATAACGATAAAAGCCAGGGCTATTTCAATAAATAGCGGCAGCAGACTAAACTGCTCATATGCCTGAAATAATAGGTCGACCAGGTCTCTCCACATAGTAATGTGTTCTTAGGTGCTACTTTTTCTTAGTTACCAGCTTGGCCCCGCTACTCCTGTTGGCCAGCAACTTGCGAATGCGGATCATCAATTCACCGGCCATTATCGGCTTTTTCAGATAATCATCGGCTCCCAAACGAAATGCCTCGGTGATTGTCTCTTCGTTACCCACTGAAGAACATACTATCACGCCCACATGTCGTTTCGTAGGATTTGATCTCAGCCGGCTCACTACTTCCAGTCCGTTCGCATATGGCATCATCAGGTCGGTTATAACAATATCGTACTCGTCATTGTCCAATCTCTCAAAAGCCTCTTTCCCATCCTTTGCAGTCAAAACCTCATGCCCATCCTTCCTCAGGATGTTCCTGATGGCTTTCAGCATGATGTCATCATCTTCAATTACTAAAATATTCGACATATAACTTATATATTTTCGATTCTTGGAAACCAGAGAATCGCCAACTTAATTTCCGTGCAAATATCCGCCATATTATTGTATTTCTTGACGCATTTACATGATATTAACTTGCCGATACCATACTCATTAACATCTTCAAAGCGTGTACCAACACGCCTTTCACTTCACTTGCCTGTCTGAAAAAAGAGGGGAATACGTTTGACGAGGCCTGCTGTTTTACCAGCGATGTTACGCCAAAGATAACAACAACATTTATATTGTCAAAAAAGTAGTGCCTGCGTGAACTTGCCCGAAAACCTGCGCTCCAGATCGAGGAGTTGTTGTTTGCGCTGCAGGCCGCCACTATAACCCGTCAAACTGCCATCCTCGCCTATTATCCGGTGGCAGGGAATAATAATAGCGACAGGATTATCACCATTGGCGCTTGCAATGGCCCTTATAGCCTTTTCCTGTCCCATCACAACCGATTGTTGCTTGTACGATCTGGTTTCTCCGAATGGAATGTTCTTCAATGCCTCCCACACACTCTTTTGAAATGGGGTGCCCGTCAGGTGCAACGGCACGTCAAATTCCTTCCTTTTTCCGCTGAAGTATTCAGCGACCTGCGTCTCTAGAATTGAAAAATACTGACTATCTGCCTCCTCGAATTTGTCGTCCAGAAGACGTTCCACCCGCTCCATGATGCCCTCTACTGCACGCCTGAACTGGAAATCGAAAAGGCATATCCCCTTGTCGGTAGCGCCTACACGCATACGGCCCAAAGGGGTGTCAATTCGTTTTAATGCGATCATTGGAAACGGGAATAGAAATTATTGCTGCGCAAGATAGTAAAGTCGGGGTTGCGAAGCAAAAGCCGATCAGGGAGATCAGGCTACCGGCTTGAAGCTATTTTTGATCGTACCCGTCATGTCGGTACTTACAAACTTGGCGGCTACATCAATGATGTTGCAGAATGCGAGTGCATGAGAGATCCCGTGACCTATCATTACCGGGCTATTAATACCCAATATTGGGGTACCCCCATACAACTCGAAGTTGAACGTGTCCAGAAAAGGATCATTAACCTTCTTTCCGGTCTTGAAAATATCGTAAAACGACTCAGCCACTTTGATCACCACGTTGCCCACAAAGCCTTCGCACACTATCACGTCGGCCTTGTCATAGAACACATCTCTGCCTTCCACATTACCCACAAAATTGATGGCCGGATTCTCTTTCAGCAACGGGTAGGTGGCCTGAGCAAGTATATTACCCTTACCCTCCTCCTCTCCTACATTCAAGAGACCTACACGTGGATTTTCAACTCCCAGTATGTATTTGGAGTATAAAGAACCTAGCTGCGCAAACTGCACCAAATGCTCAGGCTTGCAGTCGGCATTGATGCCGGCGTCAAGTATACAGTTGAAACCTCCCGTGATCCGTGGGATAGGCGTTGCAATAGTGGGCCTTAATACCCCTTCTATCGCCTTCACAGAGTACATGGCACCTACCAGCATGGCACCGGTGTTACCGGCGCTGATAAATGCGTCGAGCATGCCCTTTTGGAGCATGCCGAAACCCATTGAAATACTGGAACCCGGCTTCTCCTTCAATGCCCTGGTGGGGTGCTCGTGCATACCAATTACATCGGCAGCAGGAACAAAGGTGTACCTGTGTTGATACTTCTCTATCAAAGGAAGATATGGCGCGGCAACATCGGCATTGCCAATGAGAATAAGATGCACCGGGGAATCAGGCCTCAGCTCAAAATATTGCTGAACGCCTTTGACGGCCTCAGCGGGAGCATAATCTCCCCCCATGATGTCGAGCCCTATCTTCATCAGTAGAAAGAATGGTTATTGATTTGGTTCACTCTCAACTTCAGGAGTTGCAGGTGTCTTGTCTATCACCACATTACCACGGTAGTAGAGCTTACCTTCAACCCAGTGCGCACGATGACGCAGGTGACTTTCACCTGTAGTCTTGTCTATGCTCCAGGTTTCTGCAGTCGCCTTGTAGTGAGTCCTGCGTTTTGCGCCTCGCTGCTGGGAGTGTCGTCTTTTAGGATTAGGCATTTTACTTTATTTATAATTGTTAAATATACTACTTTTTTCCTTTCTTATTTGCCTTTGGCGTCTCTATATTTTTAAACGCTTCAAGACCTTTCCACAATGGGTTTGCCGGCTCTTCTTCATGATCACCAAGGCTGTTCAGCAATTTCAGTGCTTCTTCGTTGCACCCGGCGCTGCTATCTGCCTTGTCTGGATGTATGTGCTGCAATGGCACACTCAACATCAGAAATTCGTACAACCAGTTGCTGATGTCTATCACCGTTTCGCTGCGCGGAATGAAAACCACATCGTCTTCATCCTCAGGCTTCTCGGCATCATCAACGCTCATCAACTTGATCACCAGATCGAATTCATCCCACAACCGGAGGTCAAAATTATCTCCGCAACGGTCGCAGGGAACCGAAACTGTCCCATCTATGTCAAAGTGCAGCATGAAAAAATTCTCATGCTTGTCAAAATTCAGGGTGATGCGTGCATTCCAGTTACTAAACTCGCTATCAGCCTCCCGCTCCTGCATGAAACGATCATCAATATCGTATACATACGTGTGTGGTCCGGGTTTTAACCCCATCCAGGCTATCTCAAACTCCCGGTTATGCTTCATACCCTATCCGTCCTACAACAACCCTTTCAGATCATCATTTTTAATGCACCAATTGGTACACAGGTAAAACGGGCTGCAAATGTAGAAAAAAAATACGGATCTACATCAATTTATTTCGCTTTATCAAAAAAGCATGCAACACTTCGTCAACCGGCCGCGCAAGATCCACGGCTACCCTATCTATATGGTATTGATGACAACGTCGCTCAACCTCAAGCCTGAATTCATTCATTTTTTCTATATACTGTTCCTTTATCTGGTGAGGTTGAAGCTTTACTCGCTCGCCACTCTCCATATCCACGAACTCATATGGCCTGTTTTCAAATTCGAAAGCAAGTTCAGCTGCCCCATCAACTACATGAAAAAGAATAACCTCATGTTTGTTGTACCGCAGGTGCTGCAAAGCCGAAAAAAGGTCCTCCATATGCTCCGCATCGTCCATCATATCACTAAACACCACCACCAGCGACCGTTTATGCATCTGCTCGGCCACAAGATGCAGCGCCGCCGCAGCATTGGTCACTTTGTTATCGTTTTGCAGGTCCAGGGTACGCTGCAACTCGTTCATCAGCATCCGGTAATGGCTGTGCGACGACCGGCAGTCTGACATGTAGTAAACCGACTCATCAAACATTGCAAGGGCCGAAGCGTCCAGTTGCCGCTTCATCAGTTGCAGCAGGCTGGCTGCCGCCACGCATGAAAATTGCAGTTTGTTGATTCTGCCGCTATCCCTCGGAAACTGCATCGATGAAGAGGTATCCAGCACGATACAGCAACGCAGATTCGTTTCTTCCTCAAAGCGCTTTACAAACAACTTATCGGTACGTCCGTAAACACGCCAGTCTATATGGCGCAACGGATCGCCCTGATTATACAATCTGTGTTCAGCAAATTCTACCGAAAACCCGTGAAACGGGCTTTTATGCAAGCCCAGAATGAACCCTTCCACCACCTGACGGGCAATGAGCTCAAGGTTTTCGTTCAACGGTTGCTGCAGGATCAATTTTTGTTCGAATTAGATTCCGGTAAAGATAAGTGAAAGATAAGTCACAGACGCACATGAGTCTATTCCGCTCCCTTGGGGTCAAGAAATCCCATTATTACCCACCACCTGAAGCGTTCCAGCATCACAAATTTGCTCCACTGCCCTTTCAGCAGGAAGCCCATACCATAAGCCACTGCATAACCCCATTTCAGAAAATACTCCACAAATTTCATCGCAAGGGCCGTCGTCTGCCCCTTCAGGCGCAGCCGCTCTCCGCCGCCTATGCCCATGCTATGCCTCCGCACATAGGCTTTATCAAACTTATTAGACTCAACGCTGTGCAGCACCCATACGTGCGGCAGGTAATACACCTCATGTCCGGCGGCCAGAATACGCAGATAAATATCTTTCTCTTCATTGGCCATCAACCCGGTTCCCTTTCGGCCCAGATCAGTATTGAAATATCCTATCTCGGTAAACACCTCACTCCTGAAGGCCATATTGGCGCCACACGGGTATCTCGCACCTGTCAGACGTTTCACCTTAGGCCCCTGATCAAAATTGCCCACCAAGCCGAAAAAATACTTCGAGTACCAGTCTGGTATGCCCGTCAGGAACTTTGGCACAATTTTCCCGCCCAGCGAGTAACAAGCCGGGTGTTCATCAAAGAAACCAACAATGAAAGAGAGCCAACCAGGCTGCGCTGTCGAATCATCGTCCAGATAGGCAACGATTGCGCCACGTGCTTCTTTGGCACACCGTGTGCGTGTGTGAGCCACGCCCTGCTGCCGTTCCACATGATAACTGAAATGATAGCCGGGATGCGCATTCTTATACTGCTCCAACAAAGCAACAGTATTATCTGTGCTGTTGTTATCCACTACGATCACTTCATACAGATCCTTATCCATTTCCTGATTGAACAGGCTTTCCACCGCGTCAATTATAAAGCGGGCACGGTTATAGGAACAAATAACTGCGGATATCTTGTACTGATGCGCCATCGGGGCCGTAAAAGTACGATTTGTAATCGCATAAGCGCATATCGCCCCGGTTCCCAAACATGTCTAAATGGTCAGTTAACTGGATTTTAGCATAATTTGGCAGCATGTTGGCCCGATCAGGGCATAAACCCCACTTATGACAAGGCTTATTCTTTTGATATTTCTTTTGGTTGCTTCTGCTATTGGTAGCCGTGCTTCAGAAGACGATATGCAGGCGTTGCTCGCCAGGGCACGTGCCGCTGCCAATGCCCGCAAATATGACTCTGCTGTCATCCTGGCCGATCTGGCGATCAAAAAAGCAACATCGCCGCAAGACCGCAAGGCCACCATCAATGCGATGCGGCTGAAAGGCAAGGCGCTCTTCGGTCTCAAAAAAGAAAAGGAAGCTATCGATCTCTATTTTGGTTCATTGGCAAAATGCAAGATCCCTGATGATGACAAAGAACGCGCATGGACCTATGGCGAGATCGGTTACGCCTACTTCATTCAGGGGCACCATCAGGAATCGAAATCATACTACCGTAAAGAGATCGCAATTCTTTCCCACTTACTCGGCCGCGACAGTGTGGGCAACCAATTCATAAACATGTCGGTCATGCACCAGCAACTGGGCGAATTCGATAGTGCGCTTTTGGCACTGAATGAGG
>JBIKSN010000098.1:0-9832 GCA_044348585.1 Flavipsychrobacter sp. | reverse complement strand
AGTAAACAATATATAGTAATAAAACACCGTCCTTGCCCGGCTGGCCGGAAAAAGGAAACAAAATTTATAAGTTATGCCACGTTCCGTAAATGCTGTTGCATCACGCGCGAGAAGAAAGAAAATACTGAAAGGAGCCAAAGGCTTCTACGGCAAGCGTAAAAACGTCTATACCGTCGCCAAAAACGTACTTGAAAAAGGCCTTGGCTACAAATACGTTGGCCGCAAACTGAAAAAACGCGACTACCGCTCTTTGTGGATCGTTCGTATCAACGCTGCAGTGCGCGAAGAAGGTATGAGCTACTCTCAGTTCATCGGTAAACTCGCTGCTAACGGCATCGATCTGAACCGTAAAGTACTCGCTGACCTCGCTATGAACGAGCCTGAATCGTTCAAAAAGCTGGTTGCTCAGGTAAAATAAGCTGAACCGATATTATAAGAATAGCCGATACCATATGGTGTCGGCTATTTGTATTATTTGCAGATGGGCCAACTTTCGTTGGCCCCTCGTACCTATTGTTCTATTTAGTTTGCGAATATCCCCAATCGCGCAGCCAGGTCACTACTTTCTCTTTGTAGTCGCCCTGAATGAGGATCAGACCGTCTTTGGCGCTGCCTCCGGTGCCGCACTTCGTTTTCAGTTGTTTGCCCAATGCTTCCAGGTCGTCGGCGCTCCCCACAAACCCGTCTACCAGTGTCACTACCTTGCCGGCACGTTGTTTGGTGTCCAGCTTCACGCGCAGTTTCTGCTGTGCCGGCGGTAATGTAGCAGCATCTTCCTCGGCCGGAAAGTCGTTGAAGAAATCTTTATTGGTCGAATAGGCAAGACCATCAGGCCTTGCAGTGTTTTTTTTAGACATGCAGATGTGATTGAAAAACTATACCTACAATACGTGTCTTAGGCCTCTTGCTGGATATCAGTATCCGGCGTTTCCTGTGCTTCTGCGGTCTGGCTGGCTGTTGCATTCGCCTGCACTTCTTTAGCCGCATCTTCGGCCTGTTTTCCGTACTCGTCCTTCACAGCATCGTACTTCTCTTTCAGGCGCCTGATCTTCTGTTCGCCATCTATCAGCAGTTGCTCAAGGTGCTTACGCAGCTCATCGGCTTTTTTGCCCGGTGTTATGTTTTCCAGTGCCGACTTGAAGTCAACCAGTTTGTCCTCTTCTTCCTTGATGTCGGTAAGCAGTTTTGCCACCATCTCTCGTGCCTGCACCGAGCGCACTGTTTTGATCTGCTCAAAGTGTTGCTTGCGTTGCTCGCGGTTGGCATCTTTGCGTGCAAAGAAGTGCTTGCGTGCAGCAATGAACTCTTCCCATATCTTGTTGGAATGTTCGCGGGCCACAGGGCCTATCGTCTTCCATTCATCCAGCAGTTCGTTCAGTTCTGCGGTGGTGTCATTCCAGTTAGTTGAGTTCTTGATGCGTTCAGCGCGTTGCAGCAACTCGGTCTTGCGGGCCAGGTTTGCCTCGTGCATAATGCGTATCTCTTCGGTATGGCGTTTTTTGGCTGTAAAGAAATGATCCTGTGCCGCCAGAAAGCGGTTCCACAGATCATCGCCTTTTTCGCCGCCCACGCGGCCGGCCTTTTTCCATTCTTCCATCAGAGCGGCGTACGCAATTGCTGTATTGTTCCACTCCTTGCTGTCCTTCAGTGCTTCCGCTTTTTCTACCAGAGCCGACTTAACAATGAAATGTTGTTCCTGCTCCTGTGCAATGCGGTCGCTGTGTTCGCGCTTGCGGTCAAAGAAGGCGCTCTTGGCTGCTATGAAACGCTGCCACAATTCTTCGTTCTTCTTGCTCAGTGTGTGCCCTATGGTCTTCCACTCGTTGGTAAGTCTGTGGAAGGTTTCGCTGGTCTTCTTCCACTCCACCGAATTGATGAGGGATTCTGCCTGCTCCACCAGGTCCAGTTTCAGGTCCAGATTGCCAAGCAGGTCTTTTTCCTGGTCTTCAAAATATTTTTGTTTGCGCTCGTTGAACTTGGTGCGGGCAGCATCTATGCGGCTCCAAAGCTTGTCGCTGCGTTGTTTATCAGTGTGGCCCGATGCTTTCCATTTTTCAACCAACTCACGCAGCGCGTTGGTGGTCTCTTTCCATTCCGAGGCTTCTGCGAGTGTCTCGGCCTCTTCAGCCAGTTTCAGGCGGTAGGCATAGTTCTCGTCATAGCGTTTTGCTATCTCCTGCTCGGCAGGGGCAAGCGCTGTTGCCAGTGCTTCTATGTTGCCCAATGCGTTTGCACTCAGTATCTGATTCTTTAACTGGTGCACTTTGTCGGCCAGTTTCAGTTTGTCTTCGGTGTTATTCCACTCGCTGTTGAGCTCGTTCACCTTGGTCTGCAGCGATGCGAATTTTTCCTTCAGCGGCTCCAGCACAGTTTCGGCATTTTCGGCAGAAACCTCTGCCAATACGCGTTCCTTACCTTCCTTGCCTGCGAAGATGGTCAGTTTGCCATCGTCTGTAAGCGTGAATAATTCTTTACCATCAAATGAGATCCCATTCCACCATGAGGACAAATCGAAAGTCAATTCCTGAGACATAATAGTTGCCGGATTTTAATACCAATAATGTGCGGCCACAGCCGCTGTATGCAGGCTGCTGGCAGGTTCTTTTACTGCAATTTAATGTTATTTATGTTTACATCAAGCCGCTTCGGGCCGAATACCACATTTTTTAACCCTGCCCGAAGACTTTGCGCAGAATGTCGCTGACACGGGCTGCAGGGTTGCTGCGGATCTTACCTTCCTCCTGCGCCACATAAACGAAGATGCCGTTCAGTGCACGCTCTGTGACCCAGGCCGTCAGGTCGGGGTTCAGTTTCTGGCGGGTTGTAGGCAACTTGTTGTACAGTGTCACCATTTCAGACCAGTAGGCAGTAGCGTTCACTTTGTTGAGTGAGGACTGTATCACCGGGCGGAATGCTGACGTGAGCTGCGGAGTGGTGCGTCCTTTCAGGTATTGGGTAGCCGCATCATTACTGCCTTTCAATATCGAAAGTCCATCCTGGATCGACATCGACGTAACGGCATCTACAAATATCGGCACTGCTTTTGCCGAGGCGTCTTCCGCGGCCCTGTTCATAGACAATATGGCACGATCCACCTGTTTGCCCATGCCTACGGCCCTGAGCGCGGTTTCTATTTTCTTGGCTTCGGGCGGCATCAATACCTTGATCGCCTGATCGGCAAAGAAGCCGTTTACCTTCGACACCTGGCCGGTGGCGTTTCGTGTGCCCACGTTCAGCGCCTCCTTAAGGCCGGCTGTAATATCAGCCTCAGAAAGAGCGCCTTTTCCGGTGCCTGAAGTTTTGGTGGTGCCTATCACCTTCTTGGCTCCATCCATTATTCCTTTTATGCCTTGTGCCTCGGCTGCAAACGAGACCGATATGGCTATCAGCAGCGCGCAGCCGCTCTTCAACATAGTTTTCATTTTGCTAAGTTAAGTGGCATAAAGGTACAGGTAATCCGCTCACATTTCCGCAACAAGCCACGGGTCTTATGCAATCATTGTGTTATTCTTAACACGCGGCATGAAGGCGCCACCCAACAATGCGGCCGTGATGATTAGTGGCGTAAAGAAAAGATAACGGTAAGGGATCTGAATGAACGCGTAGAATACCGCTATGTATATCTTGAACGAAAAAAGCAGGTAGGTGCTCACGTCATACTTGCCGCGCGACCGGTAGAACACAAAGCCCAACAGAGCTACCGCCAGCAGGCACACCGCGAAAAGGATGTTCTTGTAGAGCGCCAGTTTATGGTGCAGGTCGCCGGGAAACCATGCAATAGCACAAGAGGTGAAGCCAAGGCCGTTGTTCAGGTAGTTTTTGCCATTTATCATAACGTCGCGTTCCCATTCACCATAGGCCGCGAACGTATGGTATTTGTAACCTTTAATGAAGATCTCGGGGTCCACACGCAGGAAGGGAAGCCAATACACGAATATGAAAAAGGCGGCGGCGGTTCCTGCCACTATAAGTGCATTCTTCTTTTGTCCGGCCATTGCCAGAACCGCGATACACGATGGCACCCAGAAGATGATACTATACCTGGAGAACAGGCAGAGGCTGATACCGATGGCCAGTGGCCAGATACTCTTCTTACCGGTGCTCTCTGCCACAAAGAAGTAATAGGCCGCTATCAAACCTTCTACCGTGAACACGAAACTGTTGTTGTCGTTAAGCAGCAGCAAAGTCCATATATAAAGTGGCCAGGAAGGCAACAGTATACGTGATATTGGGTCTCCCTCCATTTTTCGTTTACTCACAAAATAGTATACCGATGCAGCCAGCATAGCCATGTTAGGTATCCAGCGATAGTCTTTGTGGGCAAGCTCGCACGGAATATAGGGAAGCCATTGCATGGGCAGATAAGTGGGGTACAGTTTGTAGCCCACAAATTGTATCGGGTTGTAGGGAGCTTCGCCTGAAAGTAACCTGTGCACCAACGTTTCCACCTGCGGAATAATATCGGAGTTGCCGGGTGGGAACTGATACATAAGGTGATACCACCACACATACTTCAGTTTGGTTATGAGGTAAAAAGCACACCCTGCAAACACTGCTGCCTGCCCCACCGAAATAACCACCGGTGGCAATGAGAATGGCGCGGTGGTCGTTGCAGATTGAGACCGCACCCGGAGATAAACAAAAGCAATGCCCAATGAAGTGCCGAGAAAAAGCACCGGCGACCAGAACGGCCCGGCAACATTCATCAGATAGGTGGCCAGTAGTATCTCGGCGCAGCACAGCAATACAAGCAGGTATCTCATGCGGTATATAACGCCACAATTTAAGGTGAATTGCCCGGATTAATGATATCTGTGATAGCTGCCTACATGTTTGAGTGGGCCGGATTATTCGTCAAATTCATGCCGTGATCGTAAATTTTGATAGGGCAGGTAGTTTGTTCGCCCTACTTTTGTCCAAACTTTCGAATAGCGTGGATAATCACAAGAGAAGAGCGGTAGCATGGTGGCTGATAGCCGGTATCGTAATGATAGTGATAGAATTCATCATGGGGGGAGTCACCCGCCTTACAGGGTCAGGGTTGTCTATCACGGAGTGGAAGCCGATAATGGGTGCGCTGCCCCCGCTCAGCGAGGCCGACTGGAACACTGCATTCGATAAGTACAAGACCATCGCTCAGTACAAATACCTGAACAGCCATTTCTCCCTCTCCGATTTCAAATTCATTTTCTATTGGGAATGGTCGCACAGGTTGTGGGCCCGAATGTTGGGGGTGGTCTTCGCCATCGGGTTTGTTTACTTCTTCGTTAAGAAGTACTTCGATAAGGGGATGGTTCGCCCGTTCATCGTGCTTTTCTTGCTGGGTGGCCTGCAGGGCTATGTTGGTTGGAAAATGGTGGAAAGCGGCATCAACGATACTGAGCTGTATGTAAAGCATACATGGTTGGCAACGCATTTTCTGTCGGCACTTACGCTCATGTCATACACGCTATGGTTTGCACTGGTGCTGCTGGTGCCTTCCGAAAAACGCGCATCAGCTCCCGGTCTGTTCCGCGCCACACTGGGTGTGATAATACTAATGTATGTACAATTAGCCTATGGTGCATTTATGGCGGGGCTACACGCGTCTAAGAGCGCGCCCACGTGGCCAACTATCAACGGCGATTGGATACCCGAGGGATTGATGGCCCGCAGCTTCATCAGCAACCCCATCAATGTTCAGTTTGTGCACCGCATGCTGGCTTACTTGTTGCTGGTGGTTATGGTGGTGTGGTTTGTTTATGCTGCGAAGGCGGCCCGCACCCATGTAGCCTCATTGTTGGGCAAGGCACGTTGGTGGCCAATGGTCATCGTGGTGGCACAGGTGGTGCTGGGTATTGTCACAGTGTTGTGTGCGCCGCTTATCGTATTTGCTCAGTTCGGTACCTACGAGATACTTGCCGAACTGCACCAGCTGGTGGCCATGTTCCTGCTCATGTCATTGGTGGCAAACCTGTATATATCGGGTAAACGCGCCGCGTAAGGGCATCAATCTTCTTCATCCTCACTTTCATCTTCGTCAGATGAGTGGTGCTTTTTGCTCTTTTTCGCGGGCGCCCCCTCTATCACGATCACGATCTCGCCCTTGGGGGCATGTTTCTCGTAATGGGCTGCCAGTGCCGCCAGCGTATTGCGGTTGGTCTCTTCAAACATCTTTGTGAGCTCGCGGCACACAGCTGCCTGACGATCGGCACCGAAAGCAGCGGCCAGTTCGGTCAGCGTCTTTACCAGCCTGTGCGGCGATTCATACAAAATGATGGTGCGCGTCTCTTCGGCCAGTGTGCGCAGCATGGTCTGCCTGCCCTTTTTCAGTGGCAGGAACCCCTCGAAACAGAATCTGTTGCTCGTAAGGCCCGACTGCACCAGTGCAGGCACAAAGGCGGTAGCGCCCGGCAGGCACTCCACAGGAATATTGTTGCGCATACACTCGCGCACCAGCAAAAAGCCGGGATCCGATATGCCTGGTGTGCCCGCGTCTGTAATCAGCGCGAAAACCTTGCCGGCTGAGAGTTGTTCTATAAGGTGGGGCAGTACTTTGTGCTCGTTGTGCGCATGGTAGGGCGTCAGCGGCTTTCGGATGCCATAGTGCTGCAGCAATACACCGCTGGTGCGTGTGTCTTCGCACAATATCACATCGGCCCGCTGCAGTGTTTCCACAGCACGGTAGGTGATGTCACCCAGATTGCCAATAGGCGATGGTATAAGATACAGGCGCATAGCAGCAACCGGAGGTTATCAGTAAGTCAGATTGAAAATGGGAATTACCCTTCCACCACGGTGAAGTCGAATGATTCCATCACCTGGTTGGCAAGCAGTTTTTTGCATGCCTCACGGGTCATGTTCTCAGCCGCTTCTTTAGTCGCAGCCTCCATGGTCATGAGGATATGCTTACCGATGCGAACATCATGAACACCTGTAAGACCCAGGTTGTGCAGGCTGTTGTTCACCGCCTTGCCCTGAGGGTCCAGCAGTTCTTTCAATGGCATGATGTTGATGTGCGCAGTGTATTTCATATATGCTAAAATATTAAAAAGTCAGTTCTGATTGACAGCCCAAAAGTAGAAAGTATTTGTGCTATTGTCAAAAATTGAGGTCATTACTATTCAGTTGCTTCAGGCTGTGGTTTAGGACCCACCAGCGAAAGCAATATGTACAGTATGAATGCGAAAGGTATAGCCGCTACCGACAGGAAAAAGAACGACGCCACACTCAGCACCACCAGCACCAGTTGCGGCCATGCGGCGATCAAAGACCGTTTTGCCGGCATCAGTTTAAAGAAAGTCACACGTGATACCATCAGCCAGCTAAGCACTGCCACAATAAGGTACAATACCCACTTGCTGTGCAGCAAAGAACCTATCCCCCACGGATTGAACCATGCAAGCAGCGGAAGAGAGGCGACAAAAATACCCACAGCCGGTGAGGGCATACCCGAAAAGTAACCCTTGTGTCCGCCGGTCTCTACATTAAACCGGGCCAGACGCAACGCGGCAAAGCACGCTATAAGGAAGGCTGGTGCCATGCCCAGCATGCTCACATCCATGGCATTTTTCTCGCTCATCAGCGCGTCCCAAAGAAATTTGTAGATGATCATGGACGGTGCCACCCCGAAAGACACCACATCGGCCAGAGAATCAAGGTCTTTGCCGATGGGCGAAAAAACACCAAGCGCACGGGCTACCGCGCCGTCCAGCAGGTCGAATATGGCCGCCAGACCTATGAACAGGCTGCCGTAATAGATCTGTTCGGCGCCATAAACCCAGTTCCAGGTGGGCATATTGTTCTCCAGGCTCAGACTGGTATATGGTTGTGCGGTAAGGATGTAGGCTATGGCTACACAGCCGCAGAACAGATTGGCCAGCGTCAGCAGATTGGGGAGATGTTTCATCTTGCATCAAAAATAGGCATTATGGAGCAATACCCGCAAACGCACCGCCCATGCCACTGCCGCCATTTTTTTTGTAGCCGCCCTTTCACTTACTTTGTTCCGCTGTAATCTGGTGCAGGTTATTCAAAAGCAGGGTAGTGTCCGATGGTTTCTGTAGTTATAATAAACTATAATACGTTCAAAATAACCTGCGATTGCATCGCGAGTGTGATACAGCACACCCGCAACTGCGAGTACGAGATTGTATTGGTAGACAATGCATCTCCCTCCGATGACCCCGACGAGTTTTTACAACTTTTCCCTACCGTAAAGCTGATAAAAAGCCCCGAAAACGGTGGTTTTGCCAAGGGGAATAACCTCGGTATAGCAGCAGCCAAAGGAGAGGTGATACTGCTGCTGAACTCAGATACCGTCCTTACCGAAGACAGCATTTCACTGGCGGTGGCCGAACTGAAGCGACACGACCGCATAGGCCCGTTGGGCGTCAGGCTGGTTTACCCCGATGGCAAACTGCAGCACACCGCACGCAGGTTCCGAAGCATTCGAAACGAGTTGCTGGACCTTGTTCGCCCCCTGCTGAAGCTGCTGCCCTACGAAAGGCGCTCTGCTCTCATGCTGAACCAATACTTCCACGGCGACCGTAATACCTGGTGCGACTGGGTGAGCGGGGCATTCTTCATTTTTCACCGCTCCCTACTGGACAATATGCCCGGCAATAAGCTCGACGAGCGCTACTTTATGTATGGCGAAGACCAGCTGTGGTGCCTGCAGGCGCAGCAACTGGGCTACCCCAGTTATTATTATGCCGGCACCACTGTTATACACATACACGCAGCCAGCACCGCCCCTGCCAAACAACTGCAACTACTGAAAAAGTTCCTCGCCCTTGAACTCGACATTATGGCCATACAGAAGGGAAAAACACTCTATTATTACCTGTTCAGCGCCATACTCACCTTCAAAGAGATGATGCGCTACTACATAAAGGTCTTCGCACTGAAGGTGCTGGGCAGAAATATCAGGTAGGGGTCGGGCGCATGGCGGAATTGTTTAAGTATTTATTTTGCATCTTTGCAATACTACCGACCATAAAATTCTTAAAGGTAAATGCAACACGAGCTTAGAGAGCCTATCGTTTCAATAATCATACCCTATTATAATCATGGGGAGTTTATTGACGCGACCATAGAGAGCATAGAGAAAATACCCGATAAGAAGAGGTTTGAGGTGGTTATAGTGAATGATGGGTCGCCCGATCCATATACCAATGAGCGCCTTGCTGCTATTGCAAGTACAGGTAAGTATAAAATAATAGAACAGAAGAATCAGGGAGTTTGTGTTGCAAGGAACACCGCTATTCAAAATTCACGGGGAAAATTCATACTACCCATGGATTCTGATAACATGATCAGGCCAGAGTATATTGATGAGGCGTTGAGAGTTTTTGAAAAACACCCCGAAACGATGATAGTGTACTGCGACTATCATTTATTTGGGGCGGAGACCGGTATTCGCAAGGCAGGTCCTTTTAATCTACAGCGTCTCATGCTGGACAATTTTATTGATAATTGTTCCATGTTCCGCAGAGAGATGTTCGACGAGATCGGTGGTTATGATCCCTTCCCGACCATTGTTGGAGTAGAAGATTGGGAACTATGGATGCGTGCCGCCTTCCGGGGGTATAAATTTCATTACATAGAAAAGCCCTTGTTCGACTATCGTGTAGCAAAGAATTCCCAGATCAAACGATTGATCGCGAACAAAATAAAAGGCAACAAGAACACCGATTATTTTATTAAGAAACATGATGCCTACTTCGGCCCGCAATACATCGACGAAAACATCCTGAACAAGTTCCGTTCCGGCTTTTTCGGTTACTTATTCAAGATCATTCTAAAACTATATTTCCCTAAAAAGTTCGCCTCAATGGTTGAGCAGGGGAAG
>JBIKSN010000097.1:0-9891 GCA_044348585.1 Flavipsychrobacter sp. | reverse complement strand
GTTCGGGAAAGACAAACCAAAAGTGGTTACAGGATAATGCCGCCGGTGCCGATATTCTTTACGAGAACATTACGTTTGAAAAAGTAACAAAAAACGGCACCAAAAAAGGCCTCACCGATTCCATCATAGACCCCATAAACTGCCCTACCGGCAACCCCTCTATAGTAATGTATTCCGGTCAGTTTGAAAACCAACCGGCCGACTGGAGCAAAACGGCTTTCGGTAACGCGAACAATCATAGTCTTGTTGTGAAAGTCACTTTCGGAAAATCTTCACTCCTCTTCACCGGCGACCTTGAGACCGAAGGTATTGAAACACTGCTGGAATACTATTCAGGTACAAAGGCGCTGGACGCCGATGTCTTGCTGGTAGGCCACCACGGCGCCAAAAATGCCACCACCGAAGACTACCTGCAAACAGTCACACCAAATATTGCTGTTATTTCGTGCGGGCCCTGGAACTACGGCCTGAACGCGGGCTCTGGCTTCAACACTTACTCATATGGCCATCCGCGCATCTCTACTTTAAACATGCTCGACTACTATATCCATGGCCTTCGGGCCGAGGCTATCACCGTGCAAGCCGCGGAGGGTGCCAGAGACTTCAGGCCATATACGGTTGATAAAAAGATATACGCCACCCCATGGGACGACCACATCGTCGTTCGCGCCGACCTAAAGGGCAAGTATACCGTCACTACTACCGACTGATACTATTTTATCTCACCATTTATAACAACATAAATAAATACTACCATGACCAGCGCAATTTATTACCTGTTTCTGGCGGCATTCTCCGTCATCGTCGTGCTGCTTGCAAAAAAGACCAACATGCTACGCGACACCAATTCCGCCGACAATAACACGACAGATGACCCTGAACGGAACGATCCGACAGATGTTTCCCAGGCAACAACGCCTCCGGCCAAAACCAAGACGCCGGACCCGGCCCCGTTCAGCCTTGCGCGCGCACAGTTCGCATTCTGGACGATCATCATCTTCAGTTCCTTCCTATACATATTATTCAAGCACGATTATCAGATACCGGCCATAAATACAGTAAACCTTATATTACTTGGCATTGTAGTTTCAACAAGCGCGTCTGCTAAACTGATAGATGAAAGTCAGAAGAAAAACGGCAATCTCAATTCCGACTTTCCTTCGGAGGGATTTATGCTGGACATACTTTCAGACAAAAAAGGGGTATCCATCCACCGCCTCCAAAATGTATTTTGGACACTTGCGGTTGGGCTCATTTACATCCATTACGTAGCGAATGAAAGCACACTGCCCGATGAGACAGTAATTTCAGACAATCTTCTGTTACTGATGGGTATCAGTACCGGGGCATACCTCGGGGTAAAGACGACAGAAAACAACAAGTAGAAAAAGGATGGTGCTACTGCACTACCCACGCCCGCATGCCACTGCACTCGTGGAACTCAGGTGCCAGCCACAGATAGAAGGTTGGCACCTTTTCTGTTACCCAGCCTTGCACTTTATTCTGCTTTTTCTGCTCCAGAGCCACCTGCTGTATCTTGCCGTAATCTTCTTTCAGATTGGCTTTGTGTGGTGAGGTACGGCTGCGCAGAAAAACGATGCGACAAGACTTCTCGCGTTGGTCGTTCACAAATGCGTGAGGTGCTGAGAATCCACCGGGTTTCAATGTATCGAGCAACAACACCATTACAGGGTCCAGCTTCGTGATGTCGAGATCGGAGCCACCCGTCTGAGGGTCATTGATCATGCCACCTGTACGCTTGGCTGCTTCATCGGTTGAGAATTTACCCACAGCTTCCTGAAAAGACATTTTACCGCTCGTCACCAGTTTGTGCACACTGTCCAGTTTTGCCAGAGCCTTATTCACATCAGATGTTGTAACGATGGGCTTTATGAGGATGTGGCGCAGATCACATTCATCTCCGCGGCGACTGATCATCTGAATGATGTGGTAACCGAATTTTGTCTTAACGATCGGCGATATCTCACCGTTCTGCAGCTTGAACGCAGCGCTCAAAAACTCAGGCACCCATGGTCCGTTGCGTGTCACTCCGTCATAACGACCACCGTTATCACGGCTACCAGGGTCCTCACTGTAAGATCCCGCAGCAGCCTCAAAACTCATGCGACCTTCAATGATCTTCTTGCGTATGTCTTCTATATTGTCGTGAGCGTAGTCCTCCATTTCCTGGCTCACCTTCGGATCGATCACTATTTGCCCCACCTCTACAGTTGCCGGAAAAAACGGCAAGCTGTCCACAGGTATTTTTTTGTAAAAAGATTCCACCTCAGCCGGCGTGATCTTCACATTCTCAAATATTTTCTCGGTGATCTTCTGAGCCAACATCTGCTCGCGTATCACATCCCTGTATTCTTCCTTCAATTGAAAGACGGTTTTACCCGATACCTGCTCCAGCTTTTCCTTAGAACCATACATCTGGGTGAAATAGCGCAGACGATTATCAAGCTGACCTTCCACATCGTCATCACTCACGGTTACACTGTCCCTGTCAGCCTGCTCCATCATCATCTTTTGCGACACCATTTGCTGCAGTACAAAGCAGCGTGCATTGGTAGTATCAAAGCCCGGCTCCTGCATAGCAGCCTGTGCAATCTGAGACTCCAGTTCCGACTGAAGAATGATACGGTTTCTGCCTATGATGGCAATTACTTTATCAAGGCTCTTTTGCGCCATACAAACAGGCGCAACGGCGATCATGGCCACAGCCGCAAGAAACCTTCCCTTATTTGAAAAACTCATGAAAACTAAAATGAATAGATGCTGACTGGCAAATTTAACCTTTTTGTGCCCCTGTTGCCAACAGAGGGTATATTTTAACTTTTATATAGTCTTTACCACTTTTTGAAGATCACGTAGACCGCAAGGACCATGAGTGCGAACCCAACCAGATGATTCCACTCGAATTTTTGCTTGAACACAATGGCCGAGAAAGCCATAAACACCACCAGAGTAATCGCCTCCTGAATTGTTTTGAGCTCTACAAGACTGAAAGGACCACCCTGCCCCTTGAAACCGATGCGGTTGGCCGGCACCTGAAATACATATTCGAAAAATGCCATACCCCAGCTCAAGAGAATAACGGTGAACAGCCCCGGGTTACGAAGCCATTCTATCTCTTTGAATTTCAAGTGACCATACCATGCAAAAGTCATGAATGTATTGGATATCAGCAGCAAAAATATAGTTGTCAGCATCTTCATACAATGCAAAGGTACCTGCTCCCGTTTCCTGTCAAAATATCCGGCTTCCCAACGGAAACATTTATTGGACAGCACCTGTCACTTTTGGGCTACTTATGACCTCAATCAGTTACCTTTGCACGATTTTTAGCAATAGTATTAATGTCTGAAATTAGACCATATTTGCGGCTTAGCGGACTGGAACCGCTCGTGGTGCGGCCGGAAACGAACTTCGTCAACGTGGGTGAACGCACTAACGTTACCGGTTCCAAAAAATTCGCGCGGCTCATACGTGAAAGCCATTACGAGGAAGCCCTTTCAGTGGCTCGCCAGCAGGTGGAGAACGGTGCGCAGATCCTGGACATAAACATGGACGATGCCCTGTTAGACGGTGTGCAGGCAATGACCACTTTCGTGAATTTGCTGCAGGCCGAACCCGATATCGCGCGCATTCCTATCATGCTCGATTCCTCAAAGTTTGCCATAATTGAGGCCGGACTTAAGTGCATACAGGGTAAATGTATCGTCAACTCCATCTCCATGAAGGAGGGAGAAGAAAAGTTCATAGAACAAGCCATTACATGCCTCAGCTACGGAGCTTCGGTCATCGTCATGGCGTTTGACGAACATGGACAGGCCGATACGCTGCAACGAAGGGTTGACATATGCGAACGTGCCTACAAGATACTCACAGAAAAAGTAGGCTTTCATCCGCAGGATATCATCTTCGACCCCAACATATTCGCTATTGCCACAGGCATAGAAGAACACAATAATTACGGTGTTGACTTCATCGAAGCAACACGCATTATAAAACAAAAAATGCCACTCACCCGCATCAGCGGTGGTGTCAGCAATATATCATTCTCTTTCCGTGGCAATGATGTGGTGCGCGAGGCTATGCACAGCGTTTTCCTCTACCATGCCATCAAAGCCGGCATGGACATGGGTATCGTGAACGCCGGCGCGTTGGTAGTTTACGATGAAATAGAACCCAAACTACGCGAGCTGTGCGAAGATGTGGTGCTTAACCGCCACCCGGACGCCACCGAAAAACTGGTATCGTTCGCCGAAACAGTAAAAGCAAAAGGTAAAGAAGAGAAAAAAGACGATGCATGGAGGGCCAATGCGGTAGAAGAACGCCTGAAACATGCACTCGTGAATGGTATCACCGACTTCATAGACGCAGATACCGAAGAAGCACGCCAAAAGTACCCCAAACCACTGGATGTGATAGAAGGCCCATTAATGGACGGAATGAACGTAGTGGGCGACCTTTTCGGTAGCGGAAAGATGTTCCTGCCACAGGTGGTAAAAAGCGCCCGTGTCATGAAAAAGAGCGTAGCCTATCTCTTCCCGTTCATTGAGGCTGAAAAAGAAGAACGACGCAAAGCCCACCTCGCAGCCGGAACAACAAATGAAGAAGCGGCCGGTGCTGCCAAGATCCTCATGGCTACGGTGAAGGGCGATGTACACGACATTGGAAAGAACATTGTGGGTGTGGTGCTTGGATGCAATGGTTATGAGGTGATAGATCTGGGCGTGATGGTGCCTGCCGACAAGATCCTTGACACGGCCCAGAAAGAAAATGTGGACATTATTGGCCTGAGCGGACTAATTACCCCTTCGCTCGACGAGATGGTTCACGTGGCAAAAGAAATGAAGCGCCGGGGCATGAAACAACCGTTGCTCATTGGCGGTGCCACCACCAGCCGCATGCACACTGCGGTGAAAATAGCCCCTCAATACGACAACGGTGTTGTGTATGTGCTCGACGCCAGCCGAAGTGTAACTGTTGCCGGAAACCTGCTGAACAAAGACCAGAAGCAGGTCTTCCTCGGTGGTATCAATACCGAATATACGAAGTTGCGCGACGACTTTGAGAATAAAAAGACGGTTAAGCAGTATATCTCCTTTGCCGAGGCTCAGGCCAACCCTGTTGGGATAAAATGGGAAAGCTACACACCACCCCGCCCCAATGATATGGGAGTAAAGGTGTTTGCAGATTACGACCTATCGGAGATACGCAACTATATCGACTGGGGACCATTCTTCATTTCTTGGGAAATGAAGGGTAAATTCCCCGAAATACTCGATGATGCAACCATAGGTGCGGAAGCCACCAAGTTATACAACGACGCTAACGCGATGCTCGACAAGATCATTGCTGAAAAATGGCTTACCGCCAAAGGTGTGGTGGGTTTCTGGGAAGCCGACAAGATCGCGCCAGACACCATCGTTATTAAAAACGAAATGGGTGGCGAACCGACAACACTGGAAATGCTGCGTCAGCAGATCAAAAAAGCAGACGGACAGCCAAGCTATTCGCTGGCCGACTTTGTTCGTCCGTATGACCCGCATTCAGGCGTAAAAGACTACATGGGCGCATTTGCTGTGAGCATTCACGGCATAGAGCCGCACATTCAGCGTTTTATGGCCGATCACGACGACTACAGCAAGATCATGCTGCAGGCCATTGCCGACAGGCTGGCCGAAGCATTTGCTGAAGTGCTGCACAAACGTACCCGCACCTCGTTCTGGGGGTATATTCCTGACGAGAGTATTGCCATAGAAGAGCTGGTAAAAGAAAAATACCAGGGCATTCGACCGGCACCCGGCTACCCTGCCTGCCCCGACCACACTGAAAAGATCAAACTATTCGCCCTCCTGAATGCGCACGAAAACGCAGGTATTTCCTTGACAGAATCCCTCGCCATGTACCCTGCCTCATCGGTATGTGGTTGGTATTTCAGCCACCCTGAAAGCACATATTTTGGAATAAATAAAATAACCGACGACCAGCTACACAACTACGCCCACCGCAAAGGGATGAGTGTGGATGAGATCGGCAAGTGGTTGTCTCCTATATTGGAGTAACGATACGCCCCGAAACAGGCGAAAAATAGTAGTAAAGTGAACGGATCCTCCGATAATACAAGCAATGACGTTACAACGACAAGTAAGTCCCCTGTTGTGACCGGCCTTGCCAATTTCATTTCAGTGATATGCCACCCGGTATTCATGCCGCTGGTTATGTCTATCGTGCTGTGGAAGCTGGCCCCTGCCGGGTTCACCGGCATGAGTAGTAAACAACTGATGTTGCTTTTTGTGAGCATCGGGGTTTCCACTGCCTTCTTTCCCATGTTTGCCATACTATTGATGAAACCACTGGGCTTCATCAGCAGCTACAAAATGCCGTCGGCCCGCGAGCGCACCATCCCGCTCATGGCCACAATGATCTTCTATTTCTGGATCAGCCATGTACTTAACAACATGGCAGGTGCCGTGCCACAGATCCTCAAGATCCTGATGCTGGGCAACTTCTGGGGCATCATCCTCATATTTATTGCTAACATATTCACCCGCGTTAGTATGCATACGGCAGCCGCTGGTGGAGTGATCGGCATTATTATTGTCCTCATGATCATTAGCTCGGTAAATATGATCTTTCCCCTGTTCGGTGCTATGTTGCTGGCCGGAATCATAGGGTCGGCAAGGCTTTACCTCGGCGCCCATCAGCGCGGCGATGTCTGGCTCGGGTACGTTATAGGCATCATTGTGCAATTAGGTGCTTATATTTACATAAACATCTGATAACTAAACTCTATCCCCAAATAGTTATTCATCCCCACAACTGTTTTAATTTTCTCATTGTTACTTAAATTTGTGCATGCTTACAGGTAAAGAACTTATTCTGGCAACCAAACCGTTTGCGAAAGAGATCCGCTGGAAAAGTTGGTATTACACCATTACTTCATTCCTTCTTCTCATTGGCACCACTGCCGGTGCCGGTTATTTTGACAACATCTGGCTTCGTATTCTCTGCAGTGTTGGTGCTGCATTGTTGCTGGCAAGGGTATTCATCATCTTTCACGATTACCAGCACCATACGATTCTGCGCGGATCTGCAATAGCCGATTTCATGTTCACTGTGTTCGGGGTTTACATGATCACACCGCCCAACATCTGGAAACGGTCGCACGATCACCACCATGCGCACAACGCCAAGTTGTTCAGTGCCAGCATTGGTTCGTATCCGATCATGACCCGCCAGAAGTTCATGGAAGCTTCCCGCGCCGAAAGGTTCGGATATCTCGCGGTGAGGCACCCCATAAATATGTTCTTCGCTTACTTCACCACATTCTCATACGGAATGTGTATACAGTCGTTCCTTAGTAGCCCACGCCGCCACTGGGATTCGCTGGCTACCCTCCTGTTGCACTACACAATCGCGGTCTTCCTGATCATCAAATTCGGCTGGCTCACTTGGTTCCTTACCTTCTTTCTGCCATTCTTCATTTCGCACATGCTGGGAGCATATCTGTTCTACGCTCAGCACAACTTTCCGGGGGCTATCTTCAGGAAAAATGCCGAATGGACCTACACCCACGCTGCGCTTGAATCATCCAGCTTCATGGATCTCAATCCGTTCATGCAATGGGTTACTGCCAATATAGGATTCCACCACATCCATCACCTCAACGCCAAGATCCCGTTCTACCGTCTGCCCGAAGCGATGGCCGCTATACCGGAATTACAGACCGCTAAAGTGACCACGCTGAAACCTTCAGATATCGCTGCTTGCCTGCGCCTCAAGGTTTGGGATGCCGACCAAAATAAGATGGTTGGTTGGGACGAGATGAAAACTGCATAGTCGAAAAATAATAACAACACTGATTACGATCACAGACGGTGCGTCTTTTATTGAGTACATTTGTTATAAATAATTCTGACACTATTTGCGAAAACTGGCGTTACATATCATCATCGTCTTCACAGCACTGAACATTGTGACGCTCAACAATTTTTCGCGCCTACCTGTTATCTTCATTCACTTCGCTGAACACCTCGAAAAGAACAAAGCCATCACCTTGGTAGGCTTCCTCAGCATGCATTACAATGGTTCTGACGCGGTTGACTCCGACAACGAAAAAGACAAGCAACTACCATTCAAAAGTCCGGCTTCCGGGCATATTACCAGTTTTATGCATCCTTCTCCAGTAGCGATGCTTTTTTGTGTTCAACACTTTTCTCTACCCGCACTACAAGCCGCTTTCGTGCCTTCTTTCGTACCCAAAGAAGTACACGCTTCCCTCTTCAGGCCTCCCATCGCATAGCGCTCTTCTTCGATAGGCTCCCGGACTCTGTACCATTTATTGTTTGCAGAACCGAGTAAATTTTCAATTTCAAACTATCAAAGTACTATGCTGGATAAGATCATTCAATTCTCCATTAAGAATAAACTGATCGTGTTCCTCTTTGTTGCCGGCCTCATTGGCTGGGGCATAATAGAGGTAATGCGACTACCTATTGATGCCGTCCCCGACATCACCGACAATCAGGTACAGATCATCACCGTGTCCCCGTCACTGGGGGCGCCCGATATCGAGCGCCTCATCACCTTTCCGGTAGAGCAGGCATGTAGTTCTATTCCGGGGCTGAGGCAGATGCGCAGCTTCTCCCGCTTCGGACTGTCGCTGGTTACAGTAGTCTTCCACGACGGAGTAGACATCTACCGCGCCCGACAGATGGTGAGCGAACAACTACAGAAAGTTCGTCAGGACCTACCTGCAGGTGTGGGCAACCCCGAACTGGCGCCAGTAACCACCGGCCTCGGCGAGATATACCAGTATGTACTGCGCCCCGCCAAAGGCTATGAGAAGAAGTACGACGCAATGGCACTGCGCACCCTTCAAGACTGGATCGTGCGCAGGCAACTGCTGGGCACTCCCGGAGTGGCAGAGGTATCGAGCTTTGGTGGTAAGCTGAAACAGTACGAGATCGCGGTGAACCAGGATCAGCTCAATGCACACCAACTCACCATCAGCGACATCTTCTCGGCGCTGGAAAAGAACAACCAGAACACCGGCGGTGCTTACATAGAAAAAGGCCCTACCGTGCTCTACATCCGCAGTGAGGGTCTCACAAAGTCGCTGGAAGACATAGGCCAGATCGTAGTTAAGTCGCTGCACGACGGAACTCCCGTCCTTATTCGGGACGTGGCCACCGTTCAATTCGGCCATGCGATACGCTACGGCGCCATGACCTACAACGACCAGGGCGAAGTGGCCGGTGCCGTAGTAATGATGCTGAAGGGAGAGAACTCCTCTGCCGTCATCAAAAAGGTAAAGGCGCGCATCGTTGAGATACAGAAGATGCTCCCTCCCGGTGTCATTATCGAGCCCTTCCTCGACCGCACCAAGATGGTGAACAACGCCATCAGCACCGTAAAGACCAACCTCATAGAAGGCGCCCTCATTGTCATCTTCGTGCTGGTATTCTTCCTTGGCAACCTCAGGGCTGGCCTAATCGTTTCGTCGGTCATACCACTGTCCATGCTGTTTGCCATCATCCTCATGAACCTGTTTGGCATGGGTGGCAACCTCATGTCACTTGGCGCTATAGACTTCGGCCTGATCGTGGATGGGTCCGTCATAGTAGTAGAGGCCATCCTGCATAGGTTTACACATGATCGATACTTTCGCAACATCTCGTCCATAGATCAGAAGCAGATGGACGAAGAGGTGGGCCGCTCCACCGGCAGTATGATCACTTCGGCGGTATTCAGCCAGATCATTATCCTCATTGTTTACCTCCCAATCCTTTCCCTACAGGGCATTGAGGGCAAGATGTTCCGGCCTATGGCCTACACCATAGCCTTTGCGATACTGGGGGCGTTCGTGCTATCTGT
>JBIKSN010000096.1:0-9938 GCA_044348585.1 Flavipsychrobacter sp. | reverse complement strand
GTCAATATTTTCATGTCCATGCATCATTGGGCATAGGCGTGTCTATGGGTGGGCGGCAGATCTCCCAGACGCATTCCCCCATCTGGACACCCATCGGCGGACCACCATTCGGCGCAGATACCATCGGGGTCAACACCTCCTACAACATTCCCTCCTCGCTCACGCGATTCGGATTCGGTATCTCAGAGCGCATTCCTACCGGTCGCTACTGGAATATTATGCTGTCTCAGGAATTCGGCGCAATGCCCGGAGGTCTCAGCAAAGGCCCCACGCCCATGGCTGCTTCTTACTTCAGCTTCACCGTAGGTATCATGCACAAATACCCAATGGTTTTTGTTGAATATTAGCCCTTCCTGGTTATATGTTTTCATTTTTTTCGCTGCTTTTTGGCTTTCTACCCACTACTTTCTACTTTTGTTCACTTCTTAAATAACTGAATGAGTACACTTTCCATTGTCATACCTGCCTACAACGAAGGGCCTACCATCCACCGCATATTAGATAAGGTGAAGGATGTAGTGCTGCTCAACAATATGCAGAAAGAGGTCATTATTGTAAATGACTGCTCCCGCGACAATACTGAGGAAGCGATACTCGGCTATAAAGCAGCCAACCCCGATCTGCATATTTCCTATTACAAGCACGAGGTCAATCAGGGAAAGGGCGCAGCACTCCATACCGGTATCGAAAAAGCTACTGGAGACTATGTGGTTATACAGGATGCCGATCTCGAATATGACCCGGAAGAATTCAACGTACTGCTCAAACCCATGATCAATGGCTTTGCCGATGTGGTTTATGGCTCGCGGTTCATGGGCGGAAAACCGCACCGCATTCTTTTCTTCTGGCACTCTATCGGCAATCGCTGGCTCACTATGGCCTCAAACATGTTCACCAATCTGAATCTTACAGATATGGAAACATGTTATAAAATGTTCCGCCGCGAGATCATCCAGGGTATCAAACTGAAGGAAAAACGCTTCGGATTCGAACCCGAGGTCACCGCCAAGATCTCCCGCATCCCCAAGATCCGGATCTACGAGGTAGGTATATCCTATTATGGCCGCACCTACGAAGAAGGCAAGAAAATTGGTATGAAAGATGCGTTCAGAGCACTGTATTGCATCATTAAATACAACATTTTCAAATAGGCACTCCCCGACCTCCCTATTCCTCCCAACATTTGCATAATTATTTATCGTGCCAAAACTGGTGTTTTGAATATAAAACCCATATCTTTGCGCAAAATTTCGAAACGGTAATGAGTTTCAAACGTCTCTTTCCCTTATTGATACTGGCTTTCGGGCTGTTGGGCTTTGCAAATTCCTCTTTCGCTCAGGAAGCGGAAAATCATGAAACAGCCCACGTCGAAGGCACTGAAGGTGCTCACGAAGAAAAAAAAGGTATAAATATAACAGAACTGGTTTTCGGCCACGTTTCAGATTCTCACGAATGGCATCTTTTCAGCCTTGAGGGAGAAAATGGACATGAGAAGGAAATTGCAATGCCGCTTCCGGTTATCGTTTATCGCCCCGGTAAAGGTCTCTCTGTATTCTCTTATGGCAAGTTCCACGGTGGCTGGTACCTCGATGAGGCCGGCAACCACATTAGCAACGCTTCTTATGACGGCCTTTATGTTGAAAAAAACATGAAGGAAAAAATAAAGTCTGAAGACGGATCTCCGGTTTACGACTTCTCTATTACCAAGAACGTCCTCTCAATGATCTTCAGCGTTATTATCATTTTAATGCTGATGACGTCTGCAGCAAAAAAATACAAACAAGGCGAGATTGCAGCTCCAAAAGGCTTCCAGAACGCGCTTGAAGTAGCCATTCTCTTTATCCGTGACGAAGTTGCCAAACCAAACCTCGGTCATAAGTTCGGAAAGTACATGCCTATGTTACTCACGGTGTTCTTCTTCATCTGGGTAAACAACCTCCTGGGGCTGCTTCCCGGTGGCGCCAACTTCACCGGAAACATCGCTGTTACCCTTTGCCTGTCTCTCATCTCCTTCATTGTTATGGTTATCAGGGCCAACTCTCATTTCTGGGGTCACCTGCTCAACCCTCCGGGTGTTCCTACAGGTATCAAATTCCTGCTGGTCCCTATCGAGATCATCTCTCTGTTCATCAAGCCTGTTGCATTGACAATTCGTCTTTTCGCAAATATACTTGCGGGTCACATCGTTATTCTGTGTGTAATATCATTGATCTTTATCTTTGGTGCGCTCAGTAAGGGTGTTGGTGTTGGTTTTGTACCTGTGTCACTGGTATTCGCTGTATTCATGTTTTTCCTCGAGTTGCTGGTAGCAGCAATTCAGGCATTCATTTTTACCAACCTCACGGCAGTGTTCATCGGACAGGCTATCGAGGAAGGTCATGGTCATGACGAAGCGCATGCCGCTCACCATTAAAACTGGTGTAGCGAACGCGCCGGATGTCAGTAAAGTAGATTAATAAAGAAGGGAAAGAATGAAAGACAATGCTTCTGAATTCTGATCCCCGAAATATAAAGAGTGTTTTTTTTAATCAAAAACCATAGTAACATGTCAGTTTTAATGAACACAATTATGTTGGAAGCCGCAGGAATCGCTAAAGCAGGTGGTGCGATCGGTGCAGGTATCGCTGCACTCGGTGCAGGTGTTGGTATCGGTCAGATCGGCCGTGGTGCTGTTGAGTCTATCGCTCGTCAGCCTGAAGCTGCCGGTGACATCCGCGCAAACATGATCCTGACTGCAGCGTTCGTAGAAGGTGTTGCCCTGTTCGCGGTTATCGCAGGCATCCTCGCTATCGTAATGTAAGGTCGCGAAACAATAACTGCATCCAACGCACAGGGCAGAGGATGCAGTTATTTAAATTGAAACAATCTGGCATGTGCAGGTTGCAGGTGCCGAAAAAAGGAACTCTGGTAACTCAGGATTTCGAATAAAAAAATATATTTTAACCATTTAACTACATTTCGAGATGGATTTGCTCACCCCGGAACTCGGTTTATTCTTCTGGACACTTATTGCGTTTCTCGCTGTTTTCTTTATCCTCCGCAAATTTGCATGGGGCCCGATCCTGAGCTCCCTCGGTGAGCGAGAAAAAGGAATCGCTGATTCTATCGCTACTGCTCAGAAAGTGAAAGCTGAAATGGCTCAAATGAAGTCTGAGAACGAAAAACTCATGGCTCAGGCACGCGAAGAGCGCAGCACTATGCTCAAAGAAGCTAAAGAGATCAAAGATCGCATGATCAACGAGGCAAAAGAACAAGCGAAGAACGAAGCCAACAAGATCATTGCTGACGCTCAGCTTCAGATACAGCAGCAAAAAAATGCGGCGCTTACTGAAGTTAAGAACGAAATAGGCAATCTTGCTGTTGAAGTTGCAGGTAAGATCCTCCGCCAAGAACTCGCCGCATCTAAAGGCCAGGAAGCTTATATGCAGCTGTTGTCTGAAGATATTAAACTGAACTAATACCTCTGCGCCTTCGTGCGGCAACATTGCACAATGGCCGGAAAACAATAAAATATAAACAATGCAAAATCCCCGTCTTGCGTCGCGATATGCGAAATCGATACTGGACCTCGCTGTTGAAAAGAACAGCCTCGAGGCCGTACTTGGCGACATGCGCACGCTGCACCAGGTATGCAAGATCAGCCCGGAGTTCACACTGATGCTCGAAAGCCCGGTAGTAAAAGGCGACAAGAAATTGTCTATTCTGCTTGCAGTGCTCAAAAGCCAAAACCTTAACGAACTTACCAAAGGCTTCATTACGCTGTTGATTACAAAAGGACGAGAACAAAATCTCCCTGAGATAGCTGAAGCATTTGTTGATCAATACAACATCCTGAAGAATATCCGCACAGTAAAACTCACTACAGCGGCACCTATTAGCGATGCGGTAAAGAACAATATTGTTGCAAAGGTCGCTACCTACATGCCCAATGATACTATGAATCTGCACACCGCTGTCGACTCAAGCCTCATTGGCGGTTTCGTTCTTGAGGTGGGCGATAAACTTTTTGATTCCAGCGTAAAGAAAAGACTGAATGAAGTAAGGTCTCGTATCATTGACCATACTTACGAAACCAAAATCTAGTGAACAGTATTTAGTGACAACACCAACTGCTGAAAATAAAGAAATTATACTTTTAAACTTTTGAATCTTTAGTATATGGTTGATATCAAACCGGATGAAATATCGGCGATCTTACGCCAGCAACTGGCCCAGGTAGACGGTGGCGCCAGCCTTGAAGAAGTAGGTACCGTATTGCAGATAGGCGACGGTATCGCCCGCGTGTATGGCCTCACAGGCGTACGTCAGGGTGAGCTTGTTGAGTTCGCGAACGGCGTTAAAGCTATCGCTCTCAACCTTGAAGAAGACAACGTAGGTGTTGTACTCATGGGTGAATATATTGGGATCCGTGAAGGCGACAAAGTACGCCGTACCAACAAGATCGCTTCTATTAAAGTAGGCGATGGTATGGTTGGCCGCGTGGTAAACACACTTGGCGAGCCCATCGACGGTAAAGGTCCTCTTTCCGGTGACCTTTATGAGATGCCACTCGAGCGTAAAGCTCCGGGTGTTATCTATCGCGAGCCAGTTAAAGAACCACTGCAGACAGGTATCAAAGCTATCGACGCAATGATCCCTATCGGTCGTGGTCAGCGCGAGCTTGTGATCGGTGACCGTCAGACGGGTAAAACTGCCATTTGTATTGACACCATCATCAACCAGAAAGAATTCTACGCTGCAGGCAAGCCTGTTTACTGTATCTACGTAGCTATCGGACAGAAGGCTTCTACAGTTGCCGGTGTAATGAAGACGCTCGAAGATAATGGCGCTATGGCTTACACTACCATAGTTACGGCTTCAGCTTCTGATCCTGCTCCACTTCAGTTCTACGCTCCGTTCGCAGGTGCTGCTATCGGCGAGTTCTTCCGCGATACAGGCCGTCCGGCATTGGTTATCTATGATGACCTTTCTAAGCAGGCGGTGGCTTACCGTGAGGTGTCTCTGCTGCTCCGCCGCCCTCCGGGACGCGAAGCTTACCCTGGTGACGTATTCTACCTCCACAGCCGTCTCCTCGAGCGCGCTGCAAAGGTGATCGCCAACGATGACGTTGCCAGCAAAATGAACGATCTTCCTGAAAGTATCAAGCACCTCGTGAAAGGTGGTGGTTCTCTTACCGCTCTTCCGATCATCGAAACTCAGGCAGGTGACGTATCGGCATATATCCCTACAAACGTGATCTCGATCACCGATGGTCAGATATTCCTCGAATCAAACCTCTTCAACGCAGGTATCCGTCCGGCCATCAACGTGGGTATATCTGTGAGCCGCGTGGGTGGTAACGCTCAGATCAAATCCATGAAGAAAGTAGCAGGTACCCTGAAACTTGACCAGGCCCTCTACCGCGAGATGGAAGCGTTCTCTAAATTCGGGGGCGACCTCGATGCTGCTACCAAGAACGTTATCGACAAGGGTAGCCGTAACGTTGAGATCCTCAAACAGGCTCAGTTCAACCCATATTCTGTAGAGAAGCAGGTTGCAATCATCTACTTGGGTACAAACAACCTCATCCGCGAGGTTCCTGTTAAGAATGTTCGCGCTTTCGAAGAAATGTTCCTCCAGCAGATGGAATTCAAGCACTCTGACGTTCTGAAAGAGTTCAAGAAAGGAAATCTGCCGGAAGATGGTATCGCCAAATTGGTGAAACTGGCTCAAGACCTCATTCCTCAGTTCAAGAACTAATTACTTTATACGAATGTGCAAAGCCCCCGGTCATCATCGGGGGCTTTGTTTTTTCAGCTTGCATCGATACACAAAACAGCCATAAATCATTACTTTTACAACCCTAATTAAGCTCAATGAGTACTGAAAGGAAACGCCCGGTCAGGGTATTGGTTGCCAAAGTGGGTCTCGATGGCCACGACCGCGGCGCAAAAGTTATCGCAACAGCACTCCGCGATGCGGGTATGGAAGTGATCTACACAGGTCTGCGCCAAACCCCCGAAATGGTAGTGAACACTGCCCTGCAGGAAGACGTGGACGCGTTGGGCATCAGCATTCTCAGCGGCGCGCACATGACGGTGTTCCCGCGTGTCATGCAGCTCATGAAAGAAAAAGGCCTCAACAATGTTCTGCTTACCGGTGGCGGCATCATTCCCGATGAGGATATGAAGCAGCTCAAAGAAATGGGCGTTGGCGACCTTTTCCCTCCCGGAACATCTACAGCAGATATCGCGGCATACATAAACAACTGGGTATCAGAACACAGAAAAGAACTTTTGTAAACATTCAACATCAACAAAGATGTACAACACTATACTTTCAGAGCTGGAGAACGGTACGCTCATTATCACGATCAACCGCCCCGACAAAATGAACGCGCTCAACCGCGATGTGGTCGGCGACCTCGGAAAAGCGCTTGACGAAGTGTACACCAACCCTGAAATACGTTCAGCGATCATCACGGGCTCGGGCGAAAAAGCGTTTGTTGCCGGTGCCGATATCAGCGAATTCACTTCAATCGGCCCCGAAGGTGGCGCGGCTATCGCCAAACGCGGTCGCGAACTCGTTTTCGATAAGATTGAGAATTGCCCCAAACCTATCATAGCGGCTGTCAATGGCTTCTCGCTGGGTGGCGGTTGCGAGCTCGCTATGGCATGCCACTTCCGCATCGCCTCATCAAATGCCAAATTCGGCCAGCCCGAGGTCAATTTAGGCCTCATTCCGGGTTATGGTGGCACACAACGCCTCACCCGCCTTGTGGGCAAGGGAAGGGCAATCGAAATGCTGCTTACTGCCGACATGATAGGCGCCGACGACGCGAAGGCCGCAGGACTGGTGAACCACGTAGTAGCACCTGCCGATCTGCTTACTAAAGCGAAGGAGATACTCCAGAAGATACACACCAAATCGCCATTGCCCGTAGCCGCCATCATTGCCTGTGTCAATGAATGTGCCGATGGCGACCACCACGGCTTCGACAAAGAGATCAAGCGCTTCGGCGAGTGTTTTGCCACTGAGGATATGAAAGAAGGAACATCTGCTTTTCTCGAAAAAAGAAAACCTGTGTTTAAAGGAAAATAATTTATATCTTCAACCTTTAAAATCATCTATAAATGCAGGCTAAGGTTATCCGTCTTTTATCGGTACTATGCGTTGCGGTAGTTATGAGTATTCCCGCTACAGCGCAAAAATTCAGGCCGTCTCGCGTATACATCGAACCCGATGGTTGGTCTATCGGTACCAATATTGGTAAGACTGATATGTGGGGAGATGTGGGCACAAAAGGTCCTATCGATCACTATACCAATAGCAAGTATTTCGATAAAGTCTCCATGATGGGAGGTATGTTCGGCAGGTATTCATTCCACCCGAGCTTCGCTACCCGTTTCCAGCTCAATTTCGGTAGCCTGTTCGCCACAGACGAATGGAACTACGATGGCGTAAAAGGTAAAAACCTGCTGGAAGGAAAAGACTACGTTCAGCGCTATCTCCGTGCGCAGAACGCGAAAGCGATCGTTATTGAGGCGTCTGCAATGTTGGAGTACACCCCGCGCCGCTTCAACCTGCGTGGCAAAGCATACAAACGCCGCCAGCCATACCTGGCAGCAGGTCTGGCAGTGTTCCACTATACGCCATACAGCACTGTTGGAAAAAGCCCTACATGGGTAAAAACCTACGATCTTTTTCTCGAAGGGCAAGGCTGGGAAGGCGGTTCTTATCCTAAAAAGAACTCACGCTGGCAGCCTGCAGTACCACTTGCATTCGGCTATCGTTGGGATCTCGGCGATCACCTGAACCTCGGCATCGAATACATGTACCGCATGACCATGTTCGACTATCTGGACGGTGTGAGCGGCAAGTATGTAAGCGCGTTCGAATTCAACCAGAACCTCGGGCCAAAAGAAGCAGCGACAGCTATCCAGGTTGCCGACAAGACTCCTTACTACAATAATTCATTGTCCAACAAGCCGGGCTCGTTGCGCGGCAATCCGGGAAACAACGATGGTTACTCAACGTTCACCATCACTTTCTCTTACAAGGTTCCTTCAAGACACCGCATCTGGTGGCAGCCAAAACAGTTCTGATCCGCCGCGCAAGCAACCGGATACAGTCTGATTTCAGCATAATTGCCTCAATATGCTGTGCTCTATATGCGTGCGCGCCACGGTATCTCGGCAGCATTGTTGATGTGGCTGATATAGCGCGATAAAACAAAAAGAAAGTCCGACAAGCGGTTCAGATACTGCAGCACTATTGGTGGTATCTCTTCGTTCTGTTCCTGCATAGCCACACAAATGCGCTCCGCTCTGCGGCACACACAACGTGCCACATGACAAGTTGAGGATGCCAGATTTCCACCCGGCAAAATAAATGAGCGCATCTCCGGCAGCACTTCATTCATGCTATCTATTTGCTGTTCCAGCCAGGTAACGTCGGCATCATGCAGGTCGGGCAGTTTCATTTTCACCTCCTTCCCGGGATCTGTAGCCAATACCGAACCTACGGTAAACAAGCGGTCCTGTATCTCACGCAACCATTCGCTTATCTTTTCATTGCCGGCCATGTCGTTTACCATACCTATGTACGAGTTCAATTCGTCCACAGTACCATAACTCTCTATCCTGATATGGCTCTTCGGCACACGCACTCCCCCAATAAGGCTTGTGCCGCCTTTGTCTCCTGTCTTTGTGTATATCCTGAACACTGCTGTCTATTTTATTTGTCTGATGATCAGGCCTGTACTGCCTGCTTATTTTTTCTTATGTCTGTCTCCACAACGCCGTCCCTTATCCTGACCACCCGTTGCGTGTAGTTGGCTATATCTTCCTCGTGGGTCACCAGTATCACCGTGTTACCATGGCTATGTATGTCGCCAAACAACTCCATGATCTCTACCGATGTTCTTGTGTCCAGATTACCCGTCGGTTCATCGGCCAGCAATATGGATGGGTTGTTGATCAGCGCTCTGGCGATAGCCACACGCTGGCTCTGCCCGCCCGACAGTTCATTGGGCTTGTGATGCGCGCGCTCACTCAGCCCCACCTTATCCAGCATGGCCCGCGCACGCTCTTCGCGCTCCTTGCGCGATGCGCCCGAATAGATAAGCGGCAATGCTACGTTCTCCCATGCGGTCAGGCGCGGCAACAGGTTGAATTGCTGAAACACAAAACCTATCTCCACATTGCGCACATCGGCCAGTTGGTCATCCTGCATATTACTCACATCCTTGCCGTTCAGTATATACTGTCCGCCCGACGGAGTGTCAAGGCACCCCAGAATGTTCATCAATGTGGATTTCCCGGACCCCGACGGTCCCATCAGTGCCACATACTCATTCTCCATTATCAGCAACGATATCCCCTTCAGTACTTGCAGCTCCTGCTTTCCCATGAAATAACTCTTGCGTATATCGTTCAGCCTGATTACTTCTTTCATCGGTCACGGCACATTAGCTCCGCGTAATTTCAAAAATACGCATAATTTCACCCTCATAATGATTTGCTTCCCAAATTGTAAGATCAACCTCGGTCTGTTCGTCACCGCAAAACGTGCCGACGGATACCATGATCTTGAAACTGTCTTTTTTCCTGTTTCAGACAATCTATCTGTTGCCGCGCCTTATCAGCGTGTCCTGCACGATGTACTCGAGGTCGTACCATCAACAACAGCTTCCCAAATGCAGCTCAGTGGTCTTCCTGTGCAGGGCGATACCAACAGTAACCTTGTGTGGAAAGCATACCAATTATTGAATGATGCCTACCCGGGAAAGATACCCCCCATAGATATCTATCTGCACAAGGTCATCCCTATGGGGGCCGGTCTGGGTGGCGGCTCATCAAACGGAGCATGGATGTTGCGCATACTCAACGACATGTTCTCATTACAATGCAGTCAGGAACAACTTGCGGCATACGCATTGCAGCTCGGTTCCGATTGTC
>JBIKSN010000006.1:0-33711 GCA_044348585.1 Flavipsychrobacter sp. | reverse complement strand
AAAGATCTTCGTTTATTCCGTACCCTCATCGCTAAGGGAGCGCAAAGATAGAATACCTTTTCCACTCAGCAAAATCATTTTCAAATTTATTTTAGAAATCGAACCTCAACATAAATCACCACTCATCTGCCTGCCCTCTTGAAACCCTCTGTAGTAAAGGATTGCAGAACTCATTCGCGATTACGATGCGACTTCAAAATAATTTCAAAGTTCAGGATGCCTACGCCGTTAACCTTTGAATTTGAATCTGAAACAGACCTATATAGCGTATCATTTACCACACGCGCTACCCTATTACCTATCAATTCTCCGGGAAATTATAATGCACGCCTTTATCTGCTATGTAGGCTCCGATGCGCAAATAAGACAAAGCTGTCGCATTGTCCGCTTCACTCACCACTATTATAACGTCAAATTCAGATCCCTCATGATCCGCTATCAGCGCTGCCGCATCGGCGCCGGCCACACAATTATCGAAGAACTGCTCACATTGCACAGCATCATGTGGTGCCACCAGCACACGCTCGGCCATCAACAACCTGCCTTCAAAATGAAACTCGGTATCTATAAGGTCTTCGAAATCTTCGCAGATCTCTTCTGCAACACTAAAAGTATATGCCATCTGTTACAATGAATTATTACGCTAAATATAAATGGCCCGCATGAAACGGGCCAATTATACAATATAAAAGCTGCATCATGCTACACAGCAAACGAACTCCCGCAGCCACAAGAGCTACTTGCGTTCGGATTTTTGAACACAAAACCACGTGCGTTAAGGCCGTCCGAATAGTCAACCTCCATACCCATCAGGTAGATACCGTGCGCGTCTTTCATCAACACCGGTATGCCATCTATATCATAGGCAGTATCATCTTCTTCCATTTTATCGAAGCCCAACACATAGCTCAGCCCTGAACATCCTCCCCCTTTCACACCTATGCGCAGGCACTGCCCGGCCTCAAAACCCGGCTCTCCCATCAATCGTTTCACTTCCGCGATCGCGTATTCACTTAATTTCACAGGGGCGCTTACAATAGTATCCATCGTTAATGATTTTTTACAAAATTACTATTACCATGTAGTCTCACCAAATCGACAGTTACTATTAATCAGCAAAATCAATGCAGCAATCAATAGCTACGATCGTAAACATACGAACACTCAATTGCATATTTTATCAATATGTATGCGATTACTGTTTCCACATTAGCAGTTTAATCTTACATTTGCACCCTGCAAAAATAAAATATCCGTGACTGTAGACAGTATTATAAACGAACTGACAGCCTCTATGCAAAGGGCTATTGCACACCTCGAGGTAGAGATCAGCAAGATCCGTGCAGGAAAAGCCACACCTCAGATCCTCGATGGCATATTTGTTGACTATTATGGCAACTCAACTCCGATCAATCAGGTAGCCAACATCACTACCCCCGATGCACGCACCATTTCGCTGCAACCATGGGAAAGGAATATGCTGGGTCCTATTGAAAAGGCGATCATAGCATCCAACATCGGTCTGAACCCGCAGAACGACGGCAACTATATCCGTCTGTTCCTGCCGCCGCTTACTGAAGAGCGTCGTAAAGAACTGGTGAAGCGTGTATATGGCGAAGGTGAACAAGCCAAGATCGCTGTGCGCAATCTGCGCCGCGACAGCATAGAGCAAGTAAAAAAATTGCAGAAAGACGGGCTGAGCGAAGACATAGCCAAAGATGCTGAGACAAGGATACAGGGCATCACCGACAAAAACATAGTAGTGGTAGACCAGCACTGCAAAGAGAAAGAAAAAGACATCATGACTGTCTGATCTGTCTTACTCATTAAAACACTCTATTCCGTCAAACTCATGCCTCTGTGCATGAGTTTGAAGTTTTAAAGTAAAACGAATGAACGAACTGCAACAAAGACTTTTTACGCTTTTCTCCATCCCTGTTTACGCGATCTTCATTCCGCTCGAGATCATTCTATCCAATTTCCGGCATTTGGGGTTCTACTCGTTAAAAGAATCACTCGTCAATATCTATCTCAACCTGCTAAATGCGGGTATCGATCTGCTGCTGCGTTTCTTTATAGGCCTTTCAGTACTTTACTTCTTCTACCAATACAGGATAGAAATGCACCTAAATCCGGTTGCATATTGGATCCTTCTGTTACTCGGCGAAGATTTCATATTCTGGCTCGAACATTTTGCTGACCATAATTGCCGCCTGTTCTGGGCAGTGCATGTAACCCACCATTCCAGCCCCGAGTACAATCTGTCCACCGGCTTCCGCTCTTCGGTATTAATGCCGGTCTACAAATACTTCTATTTCATTCCGCTGGCGCTGCTCGGCTTTCATCCGTCGGACGTCATCTTCATGTATTCCATTACGCAGGTCTATGGCATACTGGTCCACACCCAATTCATCAAGAAAGCGCCGGCATGGGTTGAGTACATATTTGTGACACCGGGACTGCACAGGGTGCACCACGCGAGCAACATCCCCTACCTCGACAAAAACATGGGAATGGTCTTCATCATTTGGGACCGCCTGTTCGGCACCTATTCACCCGAGCTACCCGATGAAAAACCTCATTACGGCATCACCAAACCCATCGATCAGCCCCACCACCCCATTGGTATTGTTACACACGAGTGGGAAGAATTGGCAAAGGACCTGAGCAAACCCGTGCCGCTGACCACGAAACTCAGATACGTTCTCAACCCTCCCGGATGGAGCCACGATGGTAGCACCAAAACATCAAAACAATTGCAGCGGGAAATGAAATATTGACAATTGTCAATTCCCGGCAACTCTGGTGTATCTAATCTTGCATTGTAAAAACAAAACACAAGTTTATGAACACAAAAAGATCTGTTTTCTACTGGGCGCCACGCATGCTGGGCCTTGCTGCAATTGCCTTCATCAGCATGTTCGCGCTCGACTCATTTGAAGCCGGCCGACCGTTAACAACACAACTGCTGCTTTTTGCACAAAATCTCATCCCTTCTTTCATTCTTCTGGCTTTACTGGCACTTGCCTGGAAATGGGAAAAGGTTGGCGGCATAGCATTCATAGCCATCGGCCTTATTTTCAGCCCGCTGGTTTATATGCTGAACCACGGACGAAATCACTTTACGGTTGCACAAAGCCTGCTGGTTGTACTTATCATCACGGTACCTTTCATCATAACGGGCGCCCTTTTTCTGATTAGCTACAATAAACACAGAACGATTGCGTAATGCAGCTGAGATCGACATTTATCCACACATACCCAACATGCGCGACATTCAAGTAGCTATTGCGCCCTGCAAAGGGTAAATTTGCGATGTGGCAAAAAAAGAAGTAGCGGAAACGCCCTTAATGAAGCAGCATAAGGAGATCAAGTCAAGATACCCCGATGCTGTATTACTTTTTCGCGTAGGCGATTTTTACGAAACTTTCAGTGAAGACGCGCACATTGCATCGCGCGTGTTGGGTATAACTCTTACAAAACGTTCTAATGGCGCTGCATCCTCAGTAGACCTTGCGGGTTTCCCCCACCATTCGTTGGAAACCTACTTACACAAACTGGTAAAAGCAGGTTATCGCGTAGCTATATGCGACCAACTGGAAGACCCCAAACTCACCAAAGGGATCGTGAAACGCGGGGTTACAGAACTGGTAACACCCGGCGTTGCCACGAGCGACAAACTACTTGAGAACCGCACCAATAACTTTCTGGCAGTGCTGCACCTTGCAGACCCACTATGTGGCATTGCATTCCTTGACATTACCACCGGCGAGTTCTATACCGCTGAGGGCAATATTGAGTATATGGACAAGCTGATGCAGAGCTTTCAACCGTCAGAGGTGATCCTATCAAAATCTCAGGGCAAGCGCTTCCGCGAGCAGTTCGACACACGTGTGTATACGTTTCAGCTCGACGAATGGATATTCCGCGAACAGTATGCCTACGAACTACTTTTGCAGCACTTTCAGACCCAATCACTGAAAGGATACGGCATTGAGGAAATGAAGGCCGCCATAACTGCATGCGGCGTAGCCATCCACTACCTGAAAGACACAGAACATGCCAACCTTCAGCACCTGAATACACTACAGCGTATCACCGCTACCGACTTTCTGTGGATGGACCGCTTCACTATCAGAAATCTGGAACTGGTGAACAGCTCTTACGAGCAGGGCAGCAACCTGCTGCAGGCAATAGATCATACCCACACACCTATGGGTGCCCGCCTGATGAAGCGCTGGATGATATTCCCGCTCTACGACATGCACCGCATCAACCAACGATTGGATCTCGTGAGTCAGTTTTTGTTGGATCAGGACCTGAACATATCACTTACTGCACTGGTAAAACAGACCGGCGATGTGGAGCGCCTTGTTGGCAAGATACCGCTCAAAAAGGCCAACCCACGCGAGGTACTGCAACTGGCCCGCAGCCTGCATTTCATGCAACAGTCGCGCGAGATATGTCTCGGTTCGGAGAACGACGCGTTGCGGGCTATGGCAGCGCCTATGCAACCGCTGGAAGAGATAAGAAAAAGGATCATTGAGACCATCAGCGAAGATGCTCCGGCTATTGCGGCCAAGGGTGGAATGATCCGTGAGGGCATTTCAGAGGAACTGGATCACCTTCGTACCATATCACGCAGCGGTAAAGACTATCTGCTGCAGATCCAGCAACAGGAATCGCAGCGTACAGGCATCACCTCGTTGAAAATATCATACAACAATGTATTCGGCTACTACCTTGAAGTGACCAACTCGCACAAAGACAAGGTGCCTTCTGACTGGATACGCAAGCAAACTCTTGCCAATGCGGAACGATACATAACCCCAGAACTCAAAGAATACGAAGAAAAGATTCTTGGGGCAGAAGACCGTATACTGGCCATAGAAATGGACCTATACCAGAAACTGTTGGCAGGCATAGAGCCATATATTGCCCCTATTCAGCATAATGCCAACATTACAGCCCAGCTCGACTGCCTGCTATGTTTCGCATTCAATGCCAAGCAATTTGGCTATCATCGCCCTCAACTGGTTAGCGAACCGATTCTCGATATCCGGGAAGGTCGCCATCCGGTAATTGAACAACGACTGCCACCGGGCGAAAGCTATATCACCAACGATATCCGTCTCGACAAGACGGAACAACAGGCCATCATCCTTACCGGCCCCAACATGAGCGGTAAGAGTGCACTGCTGCGACAAACGGCCATCATCACACTTATGGCACACATGGGTAGTTTTGTACCCGCAGCAGCGGCTACCATCGGCCTTACCGACAAGATCTTCACCCGAGTTGGCGCATCCGACAACCTTAGCGGTGGCGAAAGTACCTTCATGGTAGAGATGAACGAAACGGCCAGTATCATCAACAACCTGAGCGAACGCAGTCTGGTATTGCTCGATGAGATAGGCCGTGGCACGAGTACTTACGACGGCATCTCACTGGCATGGAGCATCGTAGAGTACCTGCATAACAGCCCGGCGCGACCAAAAACACTTTTTGCGACACACTACCACGAAATAAATGAGCTGGAAAAACAGCTGCCCCGCGTACGCAACTACCATATCACACACAAAGAGACCGGCAACAAGGTCATCTTCCTGCGCAAACTGGCACCCGGAGGCAGCCGCCACAGCTTTGGTATCCAGGTAGCGCGTATGGCGGGCATGCCACCCAAACTTCTGGACCGCGCCAACGAGATATTAGCACAACTGGAAGAAAAACACTCCGGCACAGGCAATGCCGAGACCATTCAGCAAAAAGTAAAGAACATCAAACCGGCCCCTAACTTCCAGCTCAATATTTTTGACGGTGTCACCGATGACATTCGCCGTATACAGCAGTTACTGGAAGAAACCGATATCAACACACTCACCCCTGTGCAGGCGTTGATGAAACTCAACGAAATGAAGGAAATTGTGAAGCAATACGCAAAGTAAGAATCAGGCAAAATCCGATCATGATGTGGCACGCGACAGATAATACCTTTCCATGGCCGCATAAGCAACAAGGGTGCCGAACACGCCCACAATACTCCCGGCGTACACGTCTTCTACAAAGTGAGCAGTAAGATACACCCTCGAATATCCTACAGCTAAAGCAAGCACAAAGAAAATCATGCCAAGGCTTCTGTATTTGTATGGAAGAATCATAGACAGGAAACAAAATACAGCGAATGCTCCCTCGCTATGCCCCGAAGGAAAACTCTGCTCAAAAAGGCGCTCCCAATGCGGCAAAATATGTACCCACTTGGTATGCTCAAAAAAATGCATGGGACGCGGCATATCGAAATAGAGCTTCAGTGCATGCAACAGAAGAAAGGGAACCATTGTGCACATAAGTGCCAGCAAAAAATACTGTCTCGTCCTGCGTTCCCTGCCCAGCATTGGCGCCAGCAGTGCGGGCACAATAAATCCGGCGGTACCCATGTAGGTCACATAATACATTAGCTCATTGAGCAGGGGAGAATAATTCCCGTTAATGTAGGTAAACATTGCCACTTTACCGTAGGAGAAGTGCAACACCAGACCTATCACCAACCACAGCACGAAGGGGACAAGAAAAAACGGATTGTATGGATGCGCTTTCAGCTCTTTCACGCTTACCGGGTTTGTGCGGGCTTTATTTTCAGGAAGCTATTTAAAGTCCTGAGCATCATCAGATACCATTCTTTCGCGAACAACCTTGAATCACGACGCACAGAGAACACCAACCAAATTGCCAATGGCATCAGAATGAACGACGCCATCCACATGCCCAGCCAAGGCGCCACTGCCTCAGACTTGGCCAGCTTTTCACCTGAAATATTGAGGATATGAAATATAACAAAGAAAACGACCGCCACTACCATAGGCATCCCCAGCCCACCCTTGCGAATGATAGCCCCCAGCGGTGCCCCGATAAGGAAAAGCAACAGACAGGCAAACGACAATGTGAATTTCCTATGAAGTTCAATTTCGTACTTCATGTAGTTCTCTGTCTGTATCTTGTTGTCCAGAGCCATTACGTCTATCAGCGACTTCAGATTACGAACGTTATTTGCAAGCGACTGAGACAATGCTGTTCGCTCCGCCACCGGCACCAGCTCCACAAAGGAATTATCATACTTTCTCGGCACATATTTTCCGGTTTTCAACCCGTCAGCAACAACCTCCCGCTCTTTATTCCCCGACTGCAGGGTTACATAGGGAGCGAGGTATGACCCGATAGTGGCTGCCGATCTGGACTTCTGACGCTTCAGACTATCAATACTCTCGGCCAGTTGCGCCACGTTCATCATCTGGTTGGCATTCCGGAACATATCTTCGTTTGAGCGAGTAAACTTCATCCCGGACAGGTCGAAAACCTTATCCCATTCGTCAAAATGCATGCGCACCTGTGTGTAGTTATGGTTACCGTTCTCATAACCCTCATGGTACTGCCAGCCGTCCTTCAGTCGGAAGATCAGAGATTGTTTGTCGTCAGAGGCCAGCATCTGCCCTTCCCTCGCCATTACAACTTTGTTGTTGCCCACCATATCAGTATGGTCATAGATAACAACGTCATGTATTGTCTTTCCGTCTTCGCTTTTACTGCCCACTCTTATTGAATAGCCCTGAATATCATTATTGAACTGCTCAGGCCTTATACTCAAAGTTGGTTTCTTGTTACGCACATCATACAAAAGAGACAGTGCTTTGAGGTTAGCGACCGGTATCACATTATTGGCAAAGACAAACGCCAGACAGGAAATGAAGAATACAAAGATCACCAGCGGCTGCATAAATCGCACCAACGATATGCCTGATGATTTGATGGCAACCAACTCAAAATTCTCACCCAAATTACCAAAAGTCATAATAGACGAGAGCAACACGGAGAGGGGCAATGCCAGGGGAATAAGTGCCGCCGACATGTAGACCAATAACTCCACCAGAAGCAAGACCCCAACACCCTTACCTATCATCTCGTCCATGTACAGCCAGAAGAACTGCATCACCAACACAAAAAGCGACACGAAGAACGTTACAATGAACGGCCCGATAAAGCTTCTGATGAGCAATAAGTCCAGTTTTTTGATCAATCTGTATTGGGTTGAGGCTGCAAACCTACACAAAACATCGGCTGATGCCGACGATTTGCAGGCACGATTAACGTTTTATTTCAAAAGAAAAGCCTGCATCTCTCGTCGAGAAGCAAGCTCTTACATAGTTTATCACCGGAGAAGTCGCATTAAGCGGCACCTATACGGTGCTTCAGGTCGTGTACCTGAGAATTCCACAAACGCTCCTGATCTTTAATATCAGCCTTGTCTGCAAAATCTGTGATACGTAATATCGTTTCATTTGTAACCGGACTCTGCTCAATGCTGAATTCAAAGAACTCGTCCTTGGCCATATGATCCCATTTATATCGTATAAACTCGTTGTCCACGTGCTCAACCATGTGTGCGGTGTCAGTACTACCGTTCCACGTAAAATAAAATTGAGTATCGCGCTGATCCACTTTATCAGCAAACCACTCTTGCAATCCCACCGGAGTTGACAAAAACTCATATAAAATAGCAGGAGAGCATCGTATCGGGAACTCCACAGAGTACATTATCTTCTTTTTACTCATTGTCGTACTATCGCTTATTGATCTGTTAGGGTGCAATAATAAAAAAATGCCGTTACAAACAAAATATTATTCGGCATTGTTTCAACTTTTTTCTTCAAACGCCCGCTCATACGCACATTTTTCTGTTAATACAATCATAATTTTTTTTGGGTTGCATTGTTCAGAACCTTAGTTTTGTGAGATAATGTCAACTTTTATTGATGCCATTAGTTTTGAGTTAATTTTTTCACACCCCTCAATTCATTGCTTATGTCGATGCGTCAGCTAAAGATCACCAAGTCGATTACCAACCGCGAAAGTCAGTCTCTGGAGAAATATCTGCAGGAGATTGGGAAAGTTGATCTGATCACCCCGGAAGAAGAAGTGCAACTGGCTATCCGGATCAAACAGGGCGACCAGTATGCGCTTGAAAAACTAACCAAGGCCAACCTGCGCTTTGTCGTTTCTGTGGCCAAACAATACCAGAACCAGGGTCTTTCGTTGAGCGATCTGATCAACGAAGGTAATTTGGGCCTGATAAAGGCCGCTCAGCGCTTTGACGAAACCCGCGGTTTCAAATTCATCTCTTATGCCGTCTGGTGGATCCGTCAGTCAATTCTTCAGGCATTGGCCGAACAATCACGTATCGTTCGCCTGCCGTTGAATAAGGTTGGCCTGTCCAACAAGATCAGTAAGGCATACTCTCAATTGGAACAGGAATATGAACGCGAGCCATCTACAGAAGAACTCGCCGAACTTCTTGACATTGGCACCGAAGAGGTGGAAACTACATTGGGCGTGGCTGCCCGTCACGTTTCGGTAGACGCACCATTCGTTGACAGCGAAGACAACACACTGTTGGACATTCTCGAGAATCCGAACTCCGACTCAGCCGACGCCGAATTATACCACAGCGAATCGCTGCGTTGTGAGATCGAGCGCTCGCTGAGCACGCTTACCGACCGCCAGCGCGATGTTATCAAGCTGTACTTCGGCATAGGTGTTGCTAACCCGATGAGCCTGGAAGACATTGGCGAGAAGTTTTCTCTTACCCGCGAGCGCGTTCGCCAGATAAAGGACAAAGCAATAACAAAGCTGCGCACCGCCAGCCGCTGCCAATTGTTAAAGACCTACCTGGGCAACTAACGTAAACATCGATCAGATACTCAGGCAGCCACCTTTCCGGTGGCTGCTTTTTTCTTTTTAATCTACCCAATCCTAACTTTTCCCTTTAAATACACGTCTATGTATTAACTATCCATAAAAATATACCCGATGAAGAAGCTACACATTACCTGGCTGCTACTCAGCTTATTGTTCAGTAGTGCTCAGGCACACGCGCAATCAACAACTGTGCCGTGCCCTCCCGGCATCGACTTTGAGACCGGCCTCAGCGCCTGGTCTTACTATGTAGGTACCTGCTGCCCATTGGTGGCAGAGACCGCCACTACTCCAATCTCCTGCCGTCACACACTTACGTCCGCCTCCGGGCTTGTTGGTTGTTCTGTAGGGGCTTCAGCAACCGACCAGTATGGCGGCTTTCCCATAGTTTGCCCGGCTGGTGGCACTCAGTCGCTACGCATTGGTGACCTTGTAAACGGTGCTCAGGCCGAAAAGGCACGTTACTATGTTACCGTACCTGCCGGCACATCCAGCTACGCGCTGCTGTACCATTATGCAATCGTTTTCCAGAATCCCAGCCATGCACCTTCCATGCAGCCGCGTTTCGAAACGAATGCGTTCGACACAACAGCCGGATGGGCTCCGCTTGCCGGCGCACACCACACCTATATAGCCGGTGGTGTTTTGCCGGGTTTCATCACCAATTCGGCATGCCCTACCTGCGTACCGGCGGCCACCTCGGGTCAACCGGTACAGTACAGGGACTGGGCTGCTGCCACTATCGACCTTTCCGGATTAGGTGGACATGTAGTTGCTGTCGATTTCATGAACGGAGACTGCTCCCCCGGCGGCCACTTTTCTTACGGCTATGTGGACGTAGCCTGCGGCCTTTTCGAGATCTCAGCTACAATATCGTGTGACACCACATGGACGTTGCTTTCTGCGCCTCCCGGCTACGAGAACTATACATGGTACGACAGCGCATCGTTCACAACCACCTATTCAAACGGATGGGTACCTGTCAGCCCCACACCTGCATCCTACGCTGTTATCCTCCAACCCTATCCGGGATTTGGCCCTACAGACACACTCTATACAACCATTTCATGCCCCACAACAACTAGCGTGGCAACACACGAAGATCGCTCTGGCACGGTTCGGATATTTCCTAACCCTGCAGGCAACGAGCTAATGGTAGGCAACCGCACTCCTTGTGAAACTGATGTGACCATATCAAATTCGGTTGGACAGATCATTTCGCGCCACCATTTATCTGCAGGACAAGACAATATCAATATAGACCACCTTCCGTCAGGTCTTTATTCAGCCACCATAAAAACTCCGGCCGGCACCGAACTGAAACGGTTCCTGAAACAATAAAAGTTACGATCCATAAAAAACAAAGGGCGCTCCCATACGGGAACGCCCTTCTCAGTTTACACCTTCCTGTCTCCTGCGCACAGCACCATGAGGCATCGTCACAAGTACATTCACTGCTGTTTCCACCGCAGTGACAGGCACCACATCCCGCAGCGGACGTTGCTGTAGCAGCCTATTTGTTATTCTGAATAGCGTATGCCACCCCATAGCCGGCTATAACAGCAACTGCTGCAAAAATTATCTTCTTCATTTTGTTCTTTATGATCTGTATTTAAAAAAAGTCACTCTTCGGCATGCGCACTGCAGACGGGACAATAACTCAACAAACCTCCTGAGGATGTAAAATATCAGTAAGATAACGGTTCACCAATCTTTGTTCAGTTGCGCCGTAATGCCTTGCCATGTCTTCTGCGACGCTTCTAAGATCGAATGTAAACCTATCCACGGGCAATTCAACACCGGCACATACCGGGCTGAGACTCGCCTTCAGATTGAATCCGCAGCCTCCGCCCCCTCACGGTCACCGTTACAGCCATCATTGTCTGCATTTCCCGTCTCACCGCAGCAGTCAGACGCATGTTGGGCTGCAGGCATATACGCTGCAACTACAGACTGAACCTGCAGCCAAACAAATCCAAGCAAAAATATGTGAGCCGGCAATCTCATTGTTTGCACAAATGTAGATGACCCAGTATCGACAAATTATGCCCTTATGCACGTTTGGCAAGAAATCACAAGATTGTAGGGTTATCCCTGACACGCCAAAAGCCAATTGAGCAGCAGTTCCCCCACCTCAACTTAGACTTAGCTACACTCGGAAAGGTGCAGACATCACATTAACAGTTATCCACATTAATCAAAGACACCGTTTTCCGCTAATTTCGCACTCATCCAATGGAATTCAAACTTCACACTACCGACACTGCATCATCTGCCAGAGCCGGCACATTATCGACAGCGCATGGCGATATCCAGACACCCATTTTCATGCCTGTGGGCACAGTGGGAAGCGTCAAGGCGGTTACGCAACAACAATTAAAAGACGACGTGAACGCGCAGATCATACTCGGCAATACCTATCACCTCTACCTGCGTCCCGGGACCCGTATTATTGAACAGGCAGGAGGGCTTCATAAGTTCAATGGTTGGGATCGCCCGATACTCACCGACAGCGGAGGATATCAGGTATTCTCGTTGGCGGCAAACCGCAAGATAAAGGAAGAAGGAGTGATGTTCCAGTCGCACATAGACGGCTCAAAGCACCTGTTCACACCTGAGAATGTAATTGACACCCAGCGCACCATTGGAGCCGACATAATTATGGCATTTGATGAATGTCCCCCTTATCCGTCAGAATACAGCTATGCCAAAACTTCAATGGAACTAACCCATAGGTGGTTGGCACGTTGCGTTAAGCAAATGAATAGCACTGAACCAAAATACGGTTACGAACAGTCTCTATTCCCCATAGTTCAGGGAAGCACCTACAAAGATCTGCGGATTGCATCTTCCGATTTCGTTGCAGGGATGGAATGTGACGGCAACGCCATTGGCGGCCTTTCTGTGGGAGAACCTGAAGATATGATGTACGAAATGTGTGGTCTTTGTTGCGAAAGGCTGCCGGCCGAAAAACCACGCTATCTGATGGGTGTGGGCACCCCATGGAACATTCTTGAGAACATTGCGCTCGGTGTGGATATGTTTGACTGTGTGATGCCTACCAGAAACGGGCGTAACGGCATGCTTTTTACCACACAGGGCGTCATAAACATACGCAACAAAAAGTGGGAGAGTGATTTCACCCCACTCGACGAAGGATTGGACTGCAGTACAAGCAAATTTTATACAAAAGCTTATCTGCGTCACCTTTTCATATCATCAGAAATACTCGGCCTCACTATCGCAAGCATCCACAACCTATCCTTCTACCTGCATCTCGTAAAGCAAGCCCGCGAACACATCCTTGCCGGCGACTATAGCGAATGGAAAAACAAGATGATTCCGATACTGAAACAACGCCTGTAAAAAATGGGCCGCCTGAATAGGCGGCCCTTGGGTATATTCCAAAAGGAGGTATTCATTAAATACAACAGGGGTTGGTGATTGCCTTTCCCGGCTGTATGGTCTTTAGGGGCCGTGTGCCGAACGCTTTTAGAGCGATCATGAATACGTCGCATTTGCAACTTGAATGCAAGGTAAATCACCAATCTCGGGTCAGTCCGCACATTCCGACGAATGGTAGCTTTTTTCCGACGAACGGTAATTACCGGGCGCCAAACCGCACTACAAACCATAAAAAACAGTAGAAACAATAACTATTAGCTACTTAGAATCGTCCGGATTAAATAGCCGAAGGAAGTCATGCCGGATATTTCTTGCTACCGGGACCTCCTTCTTATCTTGCATGATCACCACCCCCCCGGACTCATATCGGGTAATACAATTGAGGTTAATGATGAACGAACGGTGAACCTGAAAAAACGTACCTCCATCCGTAAGGTATTTGTAAGTGCCAAGATTTGTAGAACAAAGGTATTTCCCATTACTGGTCGCTATTTGGGTACATTTATTTATGCTTTCCAGATAGAGAATATCATTAACATTGACGTAATCAATTCCCTGCTTTCCGGGAATTCGTATCTTCTCATTAACAACCGATGAACCTTTCTGATTTTGTGCTGCAAGTGTTTTGTGTGTTATCCGCTCCAATGCCCTATCTACTGCTGCGCTCAATTCCTGATCATCTATCGGCTTCAGGATATACCCCGTGGCGGCAAACGAAAATGCCTTCAAAGCATAATTATCATGCGCCGTAACAAAAATAATTTCACAGTCGATGCCGGGCAATAGTTTCAGTAGATCCAACCCATTCTTGCCCGGCATAGAAATGTCTATGAACAACAAGTCATACTTATTTGTTCTTAGTGCGGCCAGTGCTGCCTGCCAGTGCTGAAACGTATCAGATATATTAATATTACCATACAATTGACCGATCCGAAAACTCAATAGATCAATGGCGTCCTGCTCGTCGTCAACTATTACACAATTTATTTTACGGCTCATAGTAAGGGTTTTTTATGGTTATAGTGACAGTGGTCCCGGATTGGGGGATCTTCTTGTCAAAATATTCTATAAAAATATTCATCTTCTCATACTTATTGAAGATGTTGACCAGATCCCTGATCATAATGTCTCCGTATGAATCTTTAACTTGTTCGGCCCCGGCATTGTTCCGTCTGCTCTGTTCACGCCCTATCCCATTGTCTTCTATCACACAAACGATACTACTTTCTTTAAGGGACTTAAGAAACCGCACCGTTATTATTCCTGCGCCGTCCATAGGCAAGATGCCATGGTTGATGGCATTTTCAACAAATGGCTGAATCAGCAATGAAGGAATTTTCGTCCGGGTAGTATCAATTTGCCGATCCACCTCTATTTCACAACTAAACCTGCTCTTAAACCGCGCCTGCTGCAATTCCATGTAATTATTCAAATTTGCAACTTCCTCTTCAATCGAAACATATTTGTTTCTGGACGACCGTAGATAGCTCCGCAAAAGTCTCGAGAACTTAGAAATGTGAATGTAAGCTTCATCCATTCTGTTTTTGCTCACAAGCAAAAGTGCAGAATTGAGGGAGTTAAAAATAAAATGGGGATTGATCTGAGCATATATCGATTTCAACTCCATCTCCATCTGCAATTGCTTTCGCATGGTAGATCTCAGCACAACCCGACGTGTCACATAAGCCACGCCCGCTATTACAAGCAGCACAAACAACACTATTCCAACCTTTGAGACTGTTTTTGCAAACCTGGTTTGCCACCACTTGGGAACAGGGTATATTTTTACTCTATATAATTTGCTCTTCCATGAATCATCGCTGGCGAAAACATACAACGTATAATATTCATCCCGATCAAAATATCTCGGCAAATCAATAAACTTCCCCCCGTCAATTTCAACCCAGTTCACACTATCAAATGAATAATGGAATGTCAATTGGCCGACGCCGATCGGATTAACAAGGTCCAGTCCTATTCTCCCGTCATCACCAATTCGGATCGTATCCATATCATTGAGTGAGCTCATATGACCACCATTCATATAAACAAACCGGTATACACCGTCTGCACGACCGCGCAAAACCTCTACCTCCTTCGAGGTGGGAATGTGCACTTTATATAACCCCCTGTCCGTATTGATAAACAGCATATCACCCATTACTACACAGCTGTTTAGGTATTTGTACTTCAGCGATCTGACATTCAAGTAAACCAAAGGATCAGAAACCTCCATTTTCCCCTTAATTGCACTGAATAAGATCCCATATTTCCATGCTACTATCAAAATATCTCCTTTAACGTATACAAACGCGCCATCCTTGAACCTGATATTCCTGAATAGCAATTTAGCGGCTCCGTTCTGCTTATCGTAAACAAGCATATTATCGTAGCCGGCAATAAAAACATTTCCGTTAAGAGAGTCCAGCGTCACACTGAGTAATTTTTTAACTCCAAGCGCATTCAGCGTGTTTCTTTTGATAGTTCTCCTCCTGCTCGAATCCAGCGGATCATAGACCAATATCGATGAGTTGTTGTATGCCCAATACTGCTTTTCGCGACCATCCCACTTCAAGGCTTTATATATGGTATAATCATGCACATCTCTTTTGTATTCTCCACCAACTTCCTTTATTGTCATACAGCCAAAACCTGTAACCTCTTCTATATCACCGTTACTGTTGCGATACATTGCGTTTACAGAAGTTCCGAACTTTATGATCTCAGTGCGCAACAATTTACCCGTCCGCAGAAGTAAGTAGTAAGGATATGGGCCTGAAACAAAGAAAGTATCCCCGGCATACTGCTTGATGTCATTTACACCGGAGAGTTCACCGGCGTCAATCTGCTTCACGATCGCCGCCCCATCTAAAATGGCTATTTTCCGTTCTTCATCGTTCCACCAAAAACTCAACGAATCTCTGTGATTCCCCACGCAATTATATCCCTTCAGATCTATGCCGCACTCGTTTATCGCAGGTGCATTAGCACTCTCAAGAAATGCACCCGACTCACTTGAACCAATGCACACTCCCCACCCGCTGTTTGAATGAAATGTATTCAGACCGGACCCGGTAACAGATGGTTCCGAAAGGTATTCAGGCAAATAATAGCTTGCCACAACATCAATTGAGTCTGAGACTAAACACTTGTAAACATATTTTTCGGTAAAAACGAAGAAAGCGTTCTTGCGGTCTTTCTTCTTTTCAATGTATACATACTGAACAAGATTTCCGGGTGCCGGCCCGAATTCACGGCGCATAGTTGCTCCGGTTCTGATGTTCGTTGCCAATACGTAGTTCGACTTCTTCTGGTAGGGATAACTAAGCACAACTCCATCTACAACTGTAAGTAAGTTATCGTAGAAATATCGTTCAGGCAGTGCATTACCATCCGGATACATTGCCTTACGCCCTCGCTGTAACTGATTGGTGCTAACATCGCAGTCAAATATGTCATTCCCTACTATAATGAACATTTTCCCGTGTTCATCCATGATAGGAACACACCCATGACGTAAATAGGTATGAGTCCATTTTGACCCATATACACTTATTGTCTTTATCGAATCATTGCGATCGAAACAATACCTCATCGGTTCTTCAAGACTCTTGAATCCAAGTAGAAAACAAATGCCGCTATCTCGTGGCCGCATGTACATGGGATATACCAATTCATTCAAGCCGGAGTAAACTTCATGATACATCCCTTCAAACAAGTAACCTGTCTCAGTAGCAATGCAACCAAGCCATATCCGACCTTTTTCATCCTCTACAAGCTCCCACACGTCATCCGTTGGTAAGCCATCCTTCATATCAAACAGCTTGGATTCATACCCATTGTACCTGACCACCCCCTTATCAGTAGCTATCCACAAATAACCCAACCTGTCGGTGATCATCCCATACACATGGTTGGACGGCAACCCATTCTCAGCATTTAAATTAAAAAACCTGCTGGCTTGACCATTTACATGCAAGGGGCGGAAAACACATGAAATAAGTAATGATATTAAAATTAGGGTACGATACAAGTTCAGGTATTTCAAAAGGTGCACCATAAAGTTAGCCACATACTACAACTTAATGCAAATTATACTTGAATTTTTCTGTGCCTTCCGCCTCTGTCGCAATTAGCACAACAGGCGGAAGTATAGTCAATGACACAGATAAACATTACATTTGTAAGTTAATAACAAGTCGGCAACCCGTGCGGCTTAAGATGAAAAAACAGACGAACACTTGAAACAAATCATTCAATCATTCAAAACCGGCGAAACTATATTGGAAGACGTACCTGCGCCAAAAGTCAGGGCCGGTTATGTACTGATAAAAACCACCAGGAGCCTGGTTTCACTTGGCACAGAACGTATGTTGGTTGAATTCGGGAAAGCCAACTTGTTACAAAAAGCACGTCAACAGCCGGACAAGGTAAAAATGGTGATCGGCAAGATCAAGTCTGAAGGGTTAAAACCAACCATGCAGGCGGTCTTCAACAAACTGGGCCAACCACTGCCGCTCGGCTACTGCAATGCCGGTAAAGTGATTGCCGTGGGCGAGGGAGTACACGAGTTCTCCATAAACGACCGCGTAGCATCCAACGGCCCGCATGCGGAATACGTGTGTGTTCCTAAAAATCTGGTTGCCCATATACCTGATAATGTAACAGACGAACAAGCAACTTTTACCGTCCTTGGCTCTATCGGACTTCAAGGCATCAGGCTTTGCAACCCTACACTTGGCGAAACCATTGTTGTGGTCGGGCTGGGACTGATCGGCCTTATGACCGCAGAATTACTTCTTGCCAACGGTTGCAGAGTGATAGGTATCGACTTGGACCCCAGAAAGATCAGCATAGCCCGATCCAAAGGAATTATAGGCATCAACCCGGGTGAGGGTAGCGACCCCGTAAAGTCTGTAATGGACCTCACCGACAATATCGGCGCAGACGGTGTGATCATAACCGCATCCGCGAAAACAGACGACATCATTGCTCAGGCGGCACAAATGAGTCGTAAACGCGGGCGCATTATCCTTGTTGGTGTCATCGGGCTCAACATAAGCCGTACCGATTTCTACGAAAAAGAACTCACCTTTCAGGTTTCGTGTTCATATGGTCCGGGTCGTTATGACGACACCTATGAGAAACGCGGCATAGATTATCCGCTGCCATTCGTCAGGTGGACGGAACAACGAAACTTCAAAGCGGTTCTGGATATGATAAGTATGGGTCGCCTTGACGTAACATCTCTTATCACCGAACGAGTGCCACTTGCCGAATATGGCAAGATATATAACAACATGGGCAACAAAGACGCTATAGCGTCTATACTTGAATACCCCGAAATAGGGAACCCCGCGGATACCATTAAGGTCACCGACGGTTTCTTCGCTCAGGGCAAGGGGGGTATCGGCATCATCGGTGCCGGCAACTTCACCGGTATGACCATGTTGCCTGCCCTCAGCAGCATAGGTGCTCCGCTGTACAGCATAGCAAGTGCATCAGGCGTCACAGGGACTGCACTGGCAAAAAAATACAAGATAGGCAAAAGTACAACCGACTATAAAAGCATACTCGCCGACCCAACCATAGACCTCGTAATGATAACTACCCGCAGCAATGAGCATGCAGGCATGGTGGTAGAAGGTCTGAAAGCCGGCAAACATGTTTTTGTCGAAAAACCACTTTCTATCGACCGTGCGGGTGTAGATAAAGTGCTCGAAGCATACGATGGCTCCAAGACACTTACCGTAGGATTCAACCGCCGCTTCTCTCCACACATGGTAGCCGTAAAAAAAGTGGTGGGCGATGCACCAATGAATGTTATTGCCACCATGAATGCGGGTGCAATACCAGCAAACGTATGGGTCCACGATATGAAAGTGGGTGGGGGCAGAATAATTGGCGAGGCGTGCCATTACATGGACCTCATTACCTTCCTGACAGGTAGCCGCATTACAGCAGTATGTATGAATGCCCTGGGGGTAAACCCCGAGGCGAATACCGATAATGCGAGCATTCTGCTCCAGTATGAAAACGGCAGCACCGGTGTGATCAACTATTTCGCAAACGGCTCAAAAGACTACTCAAAAGAACGCGTAGAAGTTTACTCACTGGAGCGCACGCTGATCACGGACAATTTCCAGACAACGTTGGGTTATGGCACAAAGAACTTCTCTAAACTAAAAACAAATATGGACAAAGGGCACAACGCTCAGTTCAAACTACTTTCAGACCGTGTCAGGAACGGAGGCGGCGCATTGATTCCTTTTGACGAGATCATCAACACAACCCTCGCTAGCCTGGCCGCAATTGAAAGCCTGACCCGTCGTGAATGGGTTCCTGTTCGCTAACACACAAATCAACACAAAAAAACTGAACATCAAGAGATGCTTATAGACATAATAGCCGGTGCAAGGCCCAACTTTATAAAGATAGCTCCAATTACGCATGCCATAATAGCGAAGCAGAACGAAGGTGTTCCCATAGAGTTCAGACTGGTGCACACGGGACAGCACTACGACAAAAAAATGAGCCACGACTTCTTTGAGCAGCTCAACATACCCACTCCACACTACAACCTGGAGGCGGGCTCAGGCACACAAGCTGAGCAGACAGGTAAGATCATGGTCGGATATGAGAAACTACTTATGGAACGTCCCTGCGATCTTTGTATCGTTGTTGGTGATGTCACATCTACCATGGCATGCTCCATTGCCGCAAAAAAAATAAATAATATTAAAGTCGCTCACGTGGAAGGCGGCATACGCAGTGGAGACTGGACAATGCCCGAAGAGATCAACCGGATCGTTACTGACGCAATAACAGACTACTTCTTCACCACTTCAGAAACGGCTAACGCAAACCTCAGAAAAACAGGTGTTGCTGACGATCGCATATTCTTTGTGGGCAACACAATGATCGATACGCTTTTCAAACAACTTCCGAGACTCACCAAACCTCCCATCTGGGATGCGGCCGGACTAAGGGACAAGGAGTATCTCGTCCTTACACTCCACAGGCCTGCTAATGTGGACGACAAAGACAAGTTAGAGGCACTGCTAGGTCAGATAATCGAATCTGCCAACGGAATGGCAATCGTATTTCCCGTGCACCCGCGCACGGCAAAAATGCTGTCATCACTCAATCTCGACCTATCAACTATCCATTTGGCAGAGCCAATGCCGTACCTCGAATTCAATTATCTGGTTCAACATGCTAAAGCGGTTGTAACTGACTCAGGCGGAATTACAGAAGAAACGACCGTAATGCGAGTGCCATGCATGACATTGCGTGACAATACTGAACGCCCGGAGACATGCACTATTGGCACCAATGAACTGCTTGGCACCAACCCGGACGCCATTGCCCCTGCATTCAAAAAACTATTTGCAGGTGAATGGAAAAAAGGAGCGATACCTGAAATGTGGGACGGAAAGACTGCGGAGCGTATTGTAGACCACATTATTCAGATCTTCAAGATCAAATGATCTAACAACGTATGACTGACATCCAAAAACATAACTTTGAAACGATCGTAGATACACTGCTGCTTATAGGCGGCCGTGTACTCGACGTGTCGGGCGATGGTGTCATTCATCAAGTTTGGGAATCATCCGGGAATGGTTTTGAAACAGAACTGAACGACGATGCGATAATTGCATCCTACAAGAGCATTATCGTGCAATGTGTCGCAACACGAAAAAATGACAGAATCCAGCATTCCATCATTTCCGGCAATTCGGTACTTCAGTATGACATTCGATTCCTTACCAATCACCCTGATAACGACAGAATTTTCGTTGTCATGGACCACATTTCCACAATAGACAAGAATCAGGTATCCGAAGATTTCTGGCGGCAGGCACTTGATTCGTCAGGTGATGGAATGTGGGATGTAGACATCCCAGCCCATAGAATCTCTTTTTCTGACAGATGGCACAGTATTTTCGGATATACCCACGAACAGGTAACCGATATTAACCAGTGGGTAAACCTTATTCACCCGGATGATATCGCCAATGTACAGCGAATCCGAGAAGACTATTTCGCCGGCGAGGCCAGATACTACCATTCCGAATTCAGACTAAAATGCGCTGATAGTACCTACCGTTGGGTATTAAGCCGGGGCGTAGTAGTTGCACATGACCAGGATGGCAATCCACTGCGTTTCATTGGCACACACACAAATATTGACGCCAGAAAGAAGGCTGAAGAAAAATACGCATCTCTCGCTCAAATGTTGGCGAAACTTATCAATAACCTGAACGAGGGCATCCTGGTAACCGACGAAGAAGATAAGATCATCTTCACCAATCAGGGTTTCTGCGACATGTTCAAATATACCGACCCTTCAGCAACGTTATTGGGAAAGAATGCGGCTGATAGCCTTGGAGCGCGCATGAATCGGTACTCAAACCCTGGTGAATTCCTGACACGGACGCTCGACATCCTACGCAACAAAGAGATCACACTCAACGAAGAATGGGCCAAGGTCGATGGCCGCATTATTAGCCGTGATTTCCTCCCTCTGGATTTTAACGAAAATAAAAAAGGTGGCATATGGAAGTTCAGGGACGTAACCTCGCAGAAAAACACGCAGAAGCACGTAGCGGAACTTCGTAACTTCTATGAAAAAATCCTAAACTCAATAGGTGCCGACATCGTTGTTTATGATTCAAATTTCCGATACCTGTACATCAACCCAACTGCAATAAAAAACGAAGAACTCAGACATTGGCTTATCGGCAAAACTGATGAAGACTATTGCCGATACAGAAACAAACCTATCGCAATGGCGGCTCACCGCCGCGAGATACTTCAAACAGCACGAGATGAACGCCGGGAAATTGAATGGGAAGATGTTCTTGTGAACAAGAAAGGTGAGACAGAACACCACCTGAGGTATATGTATCCGGTCTTTGATGAGAACGGAAAACACTTGTACGGCATTGGCTACGGTCTGAACATAACTGACCGTGTAAAGGCACAGGAACAACTGAAAACCAGTATGGCTACATTTGCCAGTGCCTTCAACGAGTCCGGCATCGGCATGGCACTCATTGGCAACGACGGGAAATGGCTCGATGTCAATAATGTCCTTTGTTCCATGACCGGTTACACCAGGGAAGAACTGCAGCAGATTTCACCTCAGGACATTACCCATCCGGATGATATCGACATAGATGCGCACCTTGTCAGAAAAATGCTCAAAGGTGAGATCGACTCCTACAATGTCGAAAAACGCTACATCTCCCGTCCGGGAAAAATAGTTCAGATCCTGCTCACGGTATCGGTGGTAAGAGGTAGCAATGGCGAACCCAAATTTTTCATTGCCCAGGTCGTAGACATAACCGAAAAGAAGGAAACACTATGGGCGCTGAATAAGCGAAATGCCGAACTTGAACTCACCAAAGAGAACCTCATAAACAAGATTAACCAACTTGAGGAACTGAGCCACATCATTGCACACAATCTGAGAGGCCCGGCGGGCAACATTCGTGTGTTGTCTGAAAGCCTGCTTGAACTCATCGCAAACAGAGGCACCGAAAATACTCCTGCTCAACCATTGACACTTGAAGAGGCCGCCGCCATGATCCATGACGGAAGCGCTGCCCTGATGGAGAGCCTGAACACGTTAATGCAGATCACCGAGATCAAACTCAATAAACAGATCCCGATAGACAATTGCGACATGGACAGTATCATCCGCGATGTATGCCATCAACTCCAGGCGGTTATCTACGAGAAAAAAGCGGTCATTCGAAAACACCTGAACGTCAGTGTCATTCAATATCCTAAAGTATATTTAGAGCATATATTGTACAACCTGCTCAGCAATGCGCTGAAGTATACCCACGAAAATATAACTCCCGAAATAGACATATTTACAAATATTACCGACAGCCGCGTTCAACTTAGAATAAAAGACAATGGCCTCGGTATTGACCTGGAAAAGCACGGACACAAAATGTTCAGACTCAACGAGACATTCCACCGCGGCTTTGACAGCAAGGGAATCGGACTGTATATTACAAAAACTCAGGTTGAGTCTTTCGGCGGCAGCATATCGGTGACCGGCACTCCCGGCAAAGGCAGCGAATTCACCGTAACTCTCTAAAACAATGATGCAGAAAGCGAAACGCATTTTAGACCTCGTCCGCAACATGGGGCCACGCTATGTGGCTTTCAGGGCAAAGCACGAGGTCATGCGCCGGTCGGGATTGCTGAAACGCAGCTTCCCGAAAGCCCCTCCCTTTCAGCAATTCATCACGCTCGACCAATGGAAGAACAAGAAGACAAAGTTCTTCTTCAATTCAAGAGACGATATAAAACTCAAAAAAGCCCCGTCTGACGAGCTCTCAAAACGTCTTTCTGACCTTCTTTCGGGGCGTATGCTTATGTTCAGCAGCTTCGTGTCAGAACCAAATTCTAATCCCGACTGGGTCACCAATCCCGATTCGGGCTACAAATACGATGCCCGCAAACATTGGACAGAAATACCTGACTATTCTGCTCAAGCAGGTGACATCAAGTACGTTTGGGAACGCTCGCGTTTTTCTTGGATCTACGATGTGGTTCGCTACGACCATCACTTTGGCGATGACCACGGGAAATATGTCTTCAGCGAGATAGGATCCTGGATCGACAGCAACCCTATCAACTGCGGCCCCAACTACCGCTGCAGCCAGGAAATATCTATACGCCTGCTCAACTGGCTGTTTGCTTTACATTTTTACAGCAACTCCCCTGCTCTTTCTGAAGGCGTCTTCAATAAAATGCAGCATGTCATTTACTGGCACCTGCATCACATATACCACAACATAAACTTCTCGCGTATTGCTGTCCGCAACAATCACGCCATTACCGAGACGCTTATGCTGTATCTTGGCGGATTGTTCTTCCCCACAATGCCCGGTGCCGGAAACTGGAAACAAAAAGGCAAGGAATGGTTTGAGCAGGAAATAGCCTACCAGGTGTATGAAGACGGCACCTTCCTGCAGTACTCTATGAACTATCACAGAATTGTGGTACAACTCCTCACGTGGGCCATCACTCTGTCGGAAAACAATGGCGAACGCTTCAACGAAACTGTATATGACAGGGCCCGTAAGTCGTTAACATTCCTGGGTATCTGCACAAACGACACTAATGGATGGCTGCCCAATTATGGCGCCAACGATGGCGCGTTGTTTTTCCCGCTCAGCAGCACTCATTATCGCGACTACCGCCCGCAGCTCAATGCGCTTGCAGCGTCACTTGGGATAAGCGCTTTTGACAACCCGACCAATGAGGATGCCTCCTGGTACAATATCAATAAAGACATCAAACACTCGTGGGCACCGGCCAACGGGACACATAGTTTCACTTTGGGCGGCTACTACATTACCCGCGAACCGGAAACCCTGACATTTATCAAATGTGGCGGTTATAAAGATCGCCCTTCACAGGCCGACGCACTCCACCTGGACATCTGGTACCGCGGAGAGAATGTCATACCCGATGCCGGCAGCTACAAGTACAATACCGATGCGGAAACGATACGCTACTTTAGCGGCACTCGGTCCCACAACACAGTGATGCTCGGCGATAATGACCAGATGCTGAAAGGTGGTCGCTTCATCTGGTATCACTGGATAAAACAAGCCAATGCGGAACTAATTGAGACCGCAGACACTTACGAGTTCACCGGAACCATTCAGGCCTTTGGCCACGTTGCACCCGGCATTATCCACACCCGCAAGATCGTCAAGCAAAAAGACCGCGCATTATGGAGCGTAATTGACACTATCAAAAATCCGCCGGCAGGGATCCCTATCATCCAACTCTGGCATATTGCGCCGGGTCAAGCCGGCAAGGTGCAGTTGACGGCTACAGACGTAACCAAAACCACCCTTACGCCCTCATCAACAACAGGCTACATATCGTCGCTATATGGCCAAAAGGACGAGTCAACAGAGCTATCTTTCCTTACTAACGACGCTACCGTGAACACCGTTATCAGCATAGAGTAACTAACACCCGAAAATATCTGTTACTTTTACGGCTCCAATGAACATACTACTTATCCACCAGTACTTTTTGGAGGAAGACGATCCCGGCGGATCAAGATGGAACGAATTTACACGCATTTGGACCGACCAGGGTCATACGGTCACAGTGCTGGGTGGCATGATGCACTACAACGGCCACGAAAAACGTCCGGAATATAAAGGCAAGTATTTCGTTCCTAAAAAACAAGGAGCCGTCAACGTGATGCGCTGCCATGTTTCAGAAGCGTACAACAAAAGCTTCATCGGCCGCCTCTGGGGTTATTTCTCGTTTATGTTCTCGGCACTTTACGCCGGCCTGTTCAAGGTAAAAGGAAAATTCGATGTGGTCATCGTCACCTCTCCGCCACTGTTTGTCGGCATAACAGGCTACCTGATTTCCCGGCTCAGAAGAATGCCCTTTGTATTTGAGGTGCGCGACCTGTGGCCCGAATCAGCCATCGACACCGGGGTACTCACCAACAAAATGGTCATCCGCCTTGCCTATTGGGTTGAAGCATTCATCTATCGGAACGCCAGGTTGATCAACGTACTCACGCCTGCTTTCTACAATACACTTCGTGACAAAAAAGGCATTCCCGAAAGGAAATTGATACAGGTATCCAATGCCGCTGATTTCAGCCTGTCCGAGCGTTTGCTTAACGATTTCGACCGCGATGCCTTTCGTAAGAACCACGACCTTGATGGACGCTTTGTTATTACCTACGTTGGCGCACACGGAGTGGCCAACCATCTGGAACAGCTGCTTGATGCCGGCGAGGCCCTTGCAGACACCAACGTTCTCTTTCTGCTTATAGGCCAGGGTATGGAAAAAGAAAGAGTTATGAAAATGGCCAGAGACCGCAACATCACTAATGTCCGCTTCCTCGACTCCGTGCCCAAAGCAGAGGTCTTCCGTTACATCCTGGCTTCCGAGATGGGCGCATCAGTGCTTAAACGCGTCGACACGTTTAAGACAGTGTACTCCAACAAAACATTCGACTACATGTCATGCAAGAAACCCATCCTCATGGCCATAGACGGCGTGTCGCGCGAACTGGTAGAAGCCGCCGGCGCAGGTGTGTATGTAGAGCCCGAAAACGCTGCCGAATACAACCGTATCATCCGTCAATATCTCAACGACCCCGAAAGGCTGAAACGTGAGGGAGAAAGCGGGTACAGATATGCACAGCAGAACTTCGACCGCGAAGTACTGGCCAACCGCTATCTCGGCTATATCATGAACGTGAAAAAGTAACGGCAAGCTACCATACAAGGGCGCTTGCACCCAGTATTGCAGCGTCCGCGTCCGGCAAGGCCGACTGAAGAAACGCCACCTTGTCCTTAAAGATATTCAGCATACTTTCTTCCATGTAATATCGCACATGGCGGAATAGTATGTCGCCTGCATGAGCCAGCCCGCCAAAAAATATGATCGCCTGCGGAGAAGTTATCACCACCATATCGGCAAGGGTCTGCCCCAGTATCTTTCCTGTATACTCAAATATCTGCAAGGCCATTGCATCCCCCCGCAGCGCTGCTTCGTGCAGATCGCGGGCTGTCAGTCTCCCTTCCTTGCCACGCAACAGCGATGGCGAATTGTGCTCCCTTAGCCATTCTTCGGCCGTGGCCACGATTCCTGTTGCCGAACAATAAGCCTCCAGACACCCCCTGCGTCCGCAACCGCAGACACGCCCGTCGCGCACCGATATCATATGACCCAATTCCCCGGCAAATCCGTCATGCCCGTATATCAATTGTCCGTTGGCCACAAAACCGCTACCTACACCTGTACCAAGGGTAACCACCACAAAATCCTTCATTCCCCTTGCCGCACCATACATCATTTCACCAAGGGCAGCTGCATTTGCATCATTGGTCAGCTTACAAGGCAGGCCAAGTGCTTCATTCAGCATTTTAACCAGGGGTATTACAGCGCCCTTCCACGGCAGGTTAGGGGCAAAAAGTATCTCACCGGTAAAAAAGTTACCATTGGGCGCACCTACACCAACGCCCTCCATTTGATCTCGCCCTACCCTATCTATCAAAGGCAGCAATTCACCTTTTAGTGCCATGACGTAATCCTGCACGGTAGCATGTCCCGTTGTGGGCATCGATCCCTTATTTAAGATATCACCCCTTCGGTTCACTATCCCGAAAGCTGTGTTTGTTCCGCCTATATCAATGCCCAGCGCCAATGGTTGCGTCATAGTCTATTCCTTGCTTTTGTAAAATCCTCCTCACAGCATAGGCAAACCACGCCAAATAAGCGAACCCTATTGCCGGCACCCAATAAGATTGGTGTATACCTATTGTCTTGATGTCTGCCAGTTTACCTTGGATGGGCGGAATGATCGCTCCTCCCAATATCATCATGATCAGGAATGCAGAGCCCTGAGAAGTGTACTTACCCAGACCGGCAATAGCCAGTACAAATATGCATGGCCACATGATAGAACAAAACAGGCCGCCGCTCAGAAACGCATAGGTAGCGATCCTGCCGGTAGTGAATAACCCTGCAAGCATAAACACCACTCCCAGCAACGAGAATACCATCAAGGTCTTTGCTGGCTTGTCTTGTGCGGCATAGAACGCAATAGCCTGTATCACCACACACACACTATACCAGTAGAAAGGCGACACATCGTTCTGCGCCAGCGAGTTCACACCCAACACCACTCCAAACGCCACAATGGGCACCAGGAACATCAGCATCGTCCTCATCGAAGCCGATGGCTCGAACACCTTAATAGAACCGGTCCAGCGACCTACCATAAGGCTACCCCAGTAAATAGAGATGAATGGTGCCACCTGCGATGATGTATAGGCACCAAAATCGGGTTGTTTCAGCAGTTCTCCCAGATTGCTCTGTATCGTCACTTCCACACCCACATAGGTAAATATGGCAAGCATACCCAGTATCAGTTGCGGGTACTGCATTGCCCCCCACCCTTCAGGCTTCCTGCCTGCGCTTAGCAAGGCCATCAGCAACGTCAGCACTATCAGCACCAGACCGGCCAGCAACCAGACAAAACGCTCTGTCTGTATTGCTTCAAGTTGTGCAGCGTCGGTTGTGGTCACCATATAACTTCTGAAGACCGGCACAAATACCATCACGAGAAAAAAAGTCATTACGCCCAGCGTCATCAAAGCCTTCGGCGACTTCTCTGTATCAGTTTCAAACTGCCCCGACGGCAACTTTTTAGAAAAGAAAAATAATGCAGCGGCCACTACAAATAAAGCCCCTACACACGCATACAGAATGGTCACCTTGTCCAGACCAAGAGAATTGATCTGTTCGTCCTTTGCAATAGTAGTTCCAAATAATGCCAGTGCCACTATGATAGGACCGATGGCCGTGCCGAACGAATTGATGCCACCACCGAGGGTAATGCGGTGTGCACCTGTCTCCGGCGTGCCCAGCAGTGCTGCAAAAGGATTTGCAGCCGTTTGTTGCAGTGAGAAACCCAAAGCTACGGCAAACAAGCCGGCAAGCATGCCCGGAAAAGTATTAGCATTAACCGCCAGTATCATGATGACCGCACCCACTGCCGAAAACAAAAGGCCGTAAACGATACTGTTCTTATACCCCCATTTTGCAATTACGTCTTTACCGAAAACAGATGCGATAGCATACAGAACTAAGGCACCCAGGTAGTAGGCCAGATAAAACGCGAAGTCTATCAACTGAGACTGGAACTGGTCGAGCTGGAAATAATGTTTACAGAATGGAATAAAAACACCATTACCTGCAGCAATGAATCCCCAGAAAAAGAAAACAGTGACAAGGATCGAAAGTGCACCTGAGCCTCCTTTCCCCGGCATAGCATTTTGAGTATCACTCATACGTATCTATTTCAGGGAAAGATAGTATAAATGCCCGAATTACCTCAGGGCAGGTTTCCCCACCTGTCAGTAACCACTTTCCTCACCTACCGGGAGTGTAAAATTGAACGATTGTTGCGCCCTTACAGTGAAGGGAAGCCCACCTCTTATCTTTCCGGGTATTGCGTAATCATAGCCACGGGCGTAGATGTAGTAATTACCATTCCACAAAGACGTGAACGAACACATCGGCAGGGAATTAACGTACGTACACGCGGCCGAATCATCATACTTGCCATCAGCAGGCGCATTCAGCGTATTGTACTTAATATATACTGTTACGCTATCAAGCGAAGAGGTTACGCCATGATGGGCAGGATAAACTACGATCGTAGCAGCACCGCCCTTTCCAGCCACCGGCTCAAATTGGTCGTGTTCACAACTGCTCAGTAGGGTCATTGATACAGCTGCAATAAAGAAGAATTTACGCATAGTCTTATAGGTTGATCATTATTTTACAGGTTCTGCAAACAATGGGTTTGTGATAAAGGTACTATCAGTAAGTGTTTCCAAAAAACTTACAATGTCATTTTTATCCTTGTCGCTCATTGCTATCCCGCCCGCCACAAGCGCATCAGTGGTCGGCATCGCTGCCACCCCGCTTCGGTAATGCTCCACAGCACCTGAAAGCGTTGCAACCCTGCCATCATGCATATACGGTCTTGTCACTGCGATATTCCTGAGCGATGGCACTTTGAATTTGTACTGATCCTCCGCAAGGCCCGTAATATGTGCACGACCACTGTCATTTACACCCGGTTTAGGTAGCAGGCCATTGTTCCGGAAAGAAAAATCCGAGAAAAGCGGTTCTTTGTGGCAACTCGCGCAATGTTGGCGGAAAAGATTCAATCCACGCACTTCCTGCTCACTGAAATAACCTGCCCCGGGATTGGCTACATGCTTATCGTACTTCGAGTTAGACGAAATCATCGCCGCCATAAACTGTGCCATTGCCCTGAATACCCTTTGAGAATTGGCAGTATCAACACCAAAAACTCTCTTGAAACGGCCCCGGTAATCAGCATCAGCGTTCAGCCTTTCTATCACCTCCGGTACGGTCATATCCATTTCTAAAGGATTCACGATCGGAGCAATTGGCTGACTCTCCAGATGATTAACCCCGCCATCCCAAAAGAAGCTCGTGTGCCATGCCATGTTTGCCAGCATTGGAGAATTCCTCGTCCCAAGTCTGTTCTCGATGCCATGACTGATATCGTGATCTATATGTGCGAACGACGCTACCTGCTGATGACAACTGCCACAGGAAACAGTGTTATCTCTCGAAAGACGGGCATCGTAGAATAGCTTACGTCCCAACTCAAAACCATCAAAAGTCAGCGGATTGTTGGCAAACGTATATGCCGGTTGAGGCCATCCCTTCGGCACATCAAAACTTACCGGGCGCCATGTACGCGGATCTATTTCATCCTTCTTGCACCCTGTCAGCCACACTATGCCGCTCAATCCTGCCACGACAATAGCTATCACCACCTTCTTCATACCCGAATTTAATGAATTTTACCCTACTGCTGCTTATAGTCCTGCATAAGTTACAGACAGCATATTGGCATAATTGTCTGCAAATCCCTTGGCTGCCGCTCCCGCAGTACTGATATTGTATGTATTAGCGAAATCGTACAGATTCGGCGACTTGAACAACTTCAGCACATCCGCCTCAACATGCACGTGGTTAACACCATCTTTGGCAACTGTGATCTCAGATGGAAAACTGATAGACACTGTCCTTTGCGTAGCATTTGCACCTGCGAATCCGCCGGCATGAAACGATATCGAACCGGAAGGAGCCTTGGGAGATGTACCTTCCAGCTTCAACATAATATATCCCGTACTCCACGTCCAGAACATCCCGTTCGCAGGGTCCAGGGCGCCGGTCTGCGCTCCCGATACGTTCCTCAGACTATCAACCCCTATGGTCAATGTTATCCCGCTGTACTTTCCGTAAGGAACATCAGCCAGATCAAATGACTGCGACGAAGCAACAGACTGCTGGATCAGGTGATAACTTTCATTCTCGACATAAGTCCCTGCCACCTTCGTAAGCTTCACATTACTGATGTAATAATTGAACTTACTCACTTTGAACGAATCTCCGTGATCGTTCACATACCATGTGTCATTAAGCGACAACTTACTGCTGCCCACCTTGTTGGTAAATTCAATTTTCACCACCCCGTTACCTGCTGGTTCTGTTGTTCCCGGAGGGTCCTTTTTTGTGCAACCTGTAAACACCAAACCGCACATCAGTGCAGCGCACCCGGCTAAAAGATATTGTCTCATTATTGCTCTTTTTTCTCCTCTCCTTCTTTTTTACACATACCTACCACCTCGTGAAATGAGTTATGCAGGACTTTGAGGTGCTTCATGATCGTAGAGTTTTGCTCCTGCAGCACCACCAGTGCATTCACCTTATCAGCCTCACGCTCCATACGCTTAAGTGTGTTGCGCATCTTCGCATTGTCAAATTCTGCCGGAACTGGCGATGCGTTTAGTTGTTTTGCATTACCAAGCAATTCAAGCGACCTGGACCTGATGGGCTTAAGATCGCCCTCCTCAGCGGGGTGAAACGTTTGCGACAAGGTGCTATGGAACGTTTGCATCTCGGGCCAGTTGGCAAACCTGCCCTGCCCCCACGATGTTGCTACGGCTCCGACAATGGCGATCATTAATATCAGTACTCTCTTCATACTATCTGAAATTTTATAATTTAAACTCTTGTACTTCCGACCCAAAACATTAAAATTAGCAACATTAGCCGTACTTACCGCTACGATTTTGTTAAAATGCTTATGCAGGGTTTGTTTTGTATTTTTGCCACTTTTCAGACTTTTTTGGCCGTCTACACGGCGCACCCACATATTATATGGAATATAATTTCGGCGAAATAGAGCGGAAATGGAAAGCACACTGGAACCGGACAAATGTCTACAAGGTATCCAACGACACCTCCAAACCCAAATGTTATGTACTTGACATGTTCCCCTACCCAAGTGGTGCCGGGCTACATGTTGGCCACCCTCTTGGCTACATAGCGTCTGATATCTACGCCCGCTACAAACGCCTCAGGGGTTTCAACGTGCTGCATCCCATGGGCTTCGATGCCTTTGGATTGCCTGCCGAGCAATATGCCCTCGAAACCGGACAGCACCCCGCCGACACTACCGAGAAGAACATTGCCCGCTACCGCGAGCAACTTGATAATATAGGATTCTGCTACGACTGGAGCCGTGAGGTGCGCACCAGCGATCCCAAGTACTATAAATGGACGCAGTGGATATTCCTCCAACTCTTCCATAGCTGGTACGACAGGACTGCGCAGAAAGCCCGTCCGATCTCAGAACTGACGAACGTCTTTTCAGCCTCAGGCAATGCGGGCCACCCATGCCCGGGAGACGACAAACTGCATTTTGATGCGGCAACATGGGGTTGTTATTCTGCCAAACAACAACGCGCTGTACTGATGCACTACCGCCTTGCCTACCAGGGACACGCCCAGGTTTGGTGGTGCGAGGCACTCGGCACTGTTCTGGCCAATGACGAGGTAGTTAACGGCGTCTCGGAACGTGGTGGCCACCCTGTGGAACGCAAACTCATGCGCCAGTGGTTCCTGCGTATCACAGAATATGCCGACCGCCTCCTCTCCAGCCTCGACAATCTCGACTGGAGCGATGCCATGAAGGAAATGCAACGCAACTGGATCGGGAAAAGCAGTGGTGCATCAGTCGACTTCGCGCTGAACGAGGCTGAGAAGATCACCGTATTCACTACCCGCCCCGATACAATATTCGGTGTTGACTTTTTGGTACTCGCCCCCGAACATGCGCTGGTTGATACTATCACCACAAGCGAACAGCGTCAGGCTATTGATGAATACAGGCAATACGTAAAAAGCCGTTCTGAACGCGAGCGCATGAGCGAGGTGAAGCAGGTGACAGGTTGCTTCACGGGAGCATACGCCATTCATCCGCTCACCCACAACCGCGTGCCTGTTTGGATAGCAGAGTACGTACTGGCTGGCTACGGTACCGGTGCCATCATGGCGGTTCCCAGCGGAGACGACCGCGACCATGCCTTCGCCAAACACTTCAACATACCGATCACAAACATCTTCTGCGATCAATACACCGGCGAAGCAGCCTATTCCGATAAGTCGGGCAACATACACAACAGTGGCTTCCTTACAGGCATGACCGTAAAAGACGCTACGGAGGCAGCTATCAGTGCGCTTGAGAAAATAGGTTCCGGCACCCGCCGAACCAACTACCGCCTTCGCGATGCCGGCTTCAGCCGCCAGCGCTACTGGGGCGAGCCATTCCCTATAGTGTACATCAATGACGTACCGTACGCTACCGACGAAGCGCAGATCTCCGGCTCACTCCCTGTAGAACTTCCGCACGTACAATCATACAAACCGGGTCCGGAAGGACAAGGGCCACTCGCAAACGTCAACGAATGGGTGAACACAGCCGCCGGCCAGCGAGAGACCAATACAATGCCTGGCTACGCAGGCAGCAGCTGGTACTTCCTGCGCTACATGGACCCGCACAACGACACTGAGTTTGCCGGCCGCACCGCTACCGACTACTGGAATCAGGTAGACATCTATGTGGGTGGCACCGAACACGCTGTG
>JBIKSN010000095.1:0-10023 GCA_044348585.1 Flavipsychrobacter sp. | reverse complement strand
TTGTAGTTGTACAGTTTGATACCATTTTTCACTGATGCATCCTGCGCGCCGGCGGTAAGGCCGAAGGCAACGAATGCGAGCATCACCATTATTCTTTTCATGTTCTGCGTGGCACTTATAGTGCCGTTTTGTTTATTGGATTAAGAATGATCTACTGTTTTATCTGTGCGTCCCTGATGACCATCTCTGATCGCACCGGGAACATGTGCGCGTGGAAGAAAACCAATTGTCCACGCTGGTTACTTAAGAAATTTGCAAAACCCGTGCCAAGCCCGTGGTAACTTTCGCTGTTGATGTAGTAGAGATGGCGGGTCAGAGGGTAGCTTTTAAGCGCTATATAGGCCTGATAAGGCTGCAGGAACTCGCCTGTAGCATCGTTTTTGATGGCCGCAACTTTAACACTTTTTATGAAAGCGCCCGTGTTATTGGGGTCCGATGAGTCGCTGACATAGCCCAGACCTACAAAGCCAATGGCGTTGGGGTTCTTCATCACATAGTCCACCACTTCCGCATTGCCCTTGGCAGCAAACACGTTGCCGCCCAGCTTTTCGCCCTTCAGTACCGAATCGTTGATGAACCGCACCGTGCTCGATGCCTGATTATCGAATACTACGGTGTATTTCTTGTTGTACTGACCGGTAAGTATCCCCTTCAGCATATTCATGTCCAGCAGCGAGTCAGGAGATTCGTTGTTCAGTATCACTGCTACTGCATCGCGGGCCACTGCCAGGGAAAACGGAAATATCTGGCGAGACTTGCAGGCGTCTTTTTCCTGGGCGTTAAGTTCCCGCGTCACCAGAATGAGTCGCGCCTTCTTGTCGAAGTAGTCTTTAAAACACTCTGCCTCGGGTTTGTAGTGTATGTGCACTTTGGCATCGGGGAAGCTGCTGTCGAAGATGGTACTGATCTGTTCCATCACCGGGCGGTAGGTCTCATCTACCGAAATGTCTATCTCACCCTTGCCCAGCGAATCGGGGTGTGCCGGACGATCGTCGCAGGAAGCGAAGAAGAAAATCGACAAACATATAAACAAAAACCTGCTACTGATTCGCATAAGGAACGCAATTTTACTCATTAATTTATAGATAAGGAGGAGTTATATCTACTCTAACAATAATTTAACACCCGTTTTGGTGCTTGAGGTACTAAGGCCGGGCTTGACGCAAATAAATGATAATCAACGTCTTGTATTTCTGTTTCTTGTTCTACGCGAAGCACCTATAGCGGTGATGCCGCGGTAGATGCGGAAGGCACCATAAAGTACCATGGCCGCCCCCAACACCCATGCCGAAGTGGTGCTCAGTTCCAGTGCGCCGAACTGACGCAGGCTCACCAATATCACGCCCAGAATGATGTAGATAGCACCCATGGCTATATCCAGGCTGGTGCGGAAAGAGCTGTAAGTGGCACTTTGTTCTATGCGTTCGTCGAGGTTCATGCTATTCGTTTGTTTGCAAAATTAATGTTGTCTGGGGTATAAGAACCGAAGAACTGAAAATTCCACAATCACATAGACCATCGTGATCGATAAAATAATACTCGTATTAGTTTTTATTACAGGGTTGATGGCTTATTTTTGACCTTTCTTATACGTAAATGTACCCATACATTGAAAAGATCCATACTTGTTGCCGTTTTAATTGTAACCTCTTTCGCCGCATTTGCCCAGATGAGCCCCTGGAGCCGAGCATATGATATGCGTCCTTACTCCATGGCCCTTACATTCACCAACCCTGCTAATGCAATGTCGCGCCTCGGGGTGGGAATAGAGTATCGCAGGCGTAATTACAGTTACATGTCCACCTACAACCTTTATAATGGAGTGTACACGGGAAAGATGCAGGACTTTATCTGGACATTTTATCTGCGTAAACATTGGGTACACCGCAACAGGAAGTGGTATTATCAGGATTTCGTCTATGTAAAACTGTTTGGCGGCGATTCAGAGTACTTCCCCAACAAATTCAACGCGATAGGTTTGCCTACGGCTGATGACAACGTGTATTACGAATATATCGGAACAGGATCAGGATACGGGCGCAGGTATCAGCGCGGCCATTTCTTTATTACAGTAAAGGGAGGATTGCGAGGCACCTATACCGGTCTCACCGAAGAAGACAAGTTGTACTACCGACTGTTTTACATAACAGGTCCGGGCTCAATAATAGAATGTACCGCCAATTTCGGTATACAGATTTAAAGACCTACACACTGGCATTGGCAGCGGCCCGCAGGTAATTTACATACCACATCACGCAACTAAGGATCAGCGGGTCTTTTGCTTCCGCATAATTATCGTCGGTCTCAATTTCCAGTTCCAGCGTTCTGAAAGCCCATTTGTTGGGTTGTGTCACCTTCATTATCTCCATACCGGCTTCGGTGAACAGTCCCACATGTGTGCGTAAGAACCCAACCCTGCGAATGGTGTAGGTGGGACGGTCTGTCAACTGCAAATGAAAGGTGTTCATCCCTTTGAACTTCATCATGCCTACAACAGTGTCGTTGTCCAGTATCTCTATCCTGCGGCTCAGCCATTGTGCAGGTTGTGTATGCCACATCCGGTTGCCCGCGCTGATCTCGGCCGAGCGGTATTTGAACCTTGAAGGATAAACAACAGTAGCAATCGTGTTCTTGTTGGCGTCGAGTATCTCATAGCTGCGGTTGATAGATCCTTTGGCAGAGAGGTGCATATAGTGTGTTATTTTCATTTAAAGATATAGAACATCTCCCGTATCACGAAAATGGCCTGCAATCCTTTCCCGTTTTTATTAGTTTTGCAGCCTATATAATTACAGACACAATACCAGATGCTTACAGCTAACGAGATACGCCGGCAATTTTTGGATTTTTTCCGCAAGAAAGGGCACGAAATAGTGCCATCTGCTCCTATTGTAGTGAAGAACGACCCCACCCTGCTTTTTACCAACGCGGGCATGAACCAGTTCAAAGACTATTTTTTAGGCAACGGCCAACCTACCTGCAATCGAATAGCCGATACGCAGAAGTGCCTCCGCGTGAGTGGTAAACACAACGACCTGGAAGAAGTGGGCGTGGATACGTATCACCACACCATGTTTGAGATGCTGGGCAACTGGAGTTTTGGCGATTATTTTAAACAAGAGGCCATCGACTGGAGCTGGGAATTGCTCACTGAGGTGTATGGCATACCCAAGGATAAGCTTTACGTAACTGTTTTTGGTGGCGACCCTGCCGAAAACCTGCCAATGGACCAGGAAGCATACGATCTCTGGAAACAGCACGTAGCGGAAGACCGCATATTGCTGGGCAACAAAAAAGACAACTTCTGGGAAATGGGCGATATGGGTCCTTGCGGGCCTTGCTCTGAGATACATGTGGACTGCCGCACCGAAGAAGAAAAGAAATCCAAGCCAGGTCGCGACCTCGTGAACGCCGATCACCCGCAGGTGATAGAGATATGGAACAACGTGTTCATGCAATTCAATCGTTTGAAAGATGGTACACTGGAACCATTGCCTGCCAAACACGTGGACACGGGCATGGGTCTGGAGCGCCTGGTGCGTGTGCTGCAGGGCCGTCAGAGCAACTATGATACTGATCTGTTCACCGGAACAATCACTGCCATTGAGCAGATAACCGGCAAGAAATATGGCTATACCGACGGCCGTCCCGATATCGCGTTCCGTGTGTTGTCAGACCATATCCGCGCCATAGGCTTCACCATTGCCGATGGTCAGTTGCCATCCAATACCGGTGCAGGTTACGTGATACGCCGCATCCTTCGTCGTGCCGTTCGTTACTATTATTCATACCTCGATTATAAGCAGCCGTTGCTACATCAGTTGATGCCGGTATTGGCAAAACAGTTTGAGGAGGTGTTCCCCGAACTGCAGAAGCAGATAGACCTGGTGTGCCGTGTGGTGAAAGAAGAGGAGGACGCTTTCCTGCGCACGCTGGATAAAGGACTTAAAAAGATTGATGACATCATTAACGAGACCAGGAGCCACAACACACAGACCATAGATGGTAAGGCAGCATTTGAGCTGTATGACACTTATGGATTCCCTATCGACCTCACAAGACTGATAGGAAGCGAGCAGGGCTTCCATGTCGATGAGGCCGCCTTCACTGCCGAGATGCAGCAACAGAAGGCACGCAGTCGTGCGGCTACCGCGCTGGATACCGATGACTGGGTAATACTGAAAGAAGGTGGTACCGACTTTGTAGGGTATGAGACCCTTGAAGCGGATGCGTCTATAATGAAATACCGCCGTGTAAGCGCCAAAGGAAAAGAACTCTTTCAGTTAGTGCTGAGCGCTACACCTTTCTATGCCGAAAGCGGTGGTCAGGTAGGTGATACCGGTGCGCTGGTATTCCCCAACGAGACTGTGGCGATAGTGGATACCAAGAAAGAAGATGGCATGATCATTCACTTTACGAAGACGCTGCCCGAGAACGTATCGGCACCGGCTATCGCGAAGGTGGATGCTGACAGGCGTGCCGCTACAACGGTACACCATAGTGCCACGCACCTGCTGCATGCTGCATTGCGTCAGGTATTGGGTACACACGTGGCACAAAAGGGCTCTCTGGTAAATGAAGAAAACCTCAGGTTCGACTTCTCTCATTTCGCCAAAGTGAGCGATGAGGAGATCAAACAGATCGAGATCATCGTGAACCGTAAGATCCGCGAGAACGTGCCGGTCGTTATCAAGACCATGAGCAAGGACGATGCGGTGGCCATGGGCGCTATGGCACTCTTTGGTGAGAAGTACGGCACCATGGTGCGTGTGGTTGTTATGGACGCAGCATACTCTATAGAATTATGTGGTGGTACACATGTTGGTTATACAGGCGAGCTGGGCTACTTCAAAATAACCAGCGAGGCTGCGGTAGCTGCAGGTGTGCGCAGGGTAGAGGCCGTTGGCGGTAAGGCTGCTGAAGACTTTATCAACGAGAAGTTGGAGCTCATTAACAACATATCAGCACAGTTGAAGAATGCGAAGGATCCTGTAAAGGCAATTGAGAAATTGCAGGAAGAGCGCAGCCAGCTGGAGAAGCATGTTGAGAATCTGGAAGCCCGCCAACTGGTGGGTGTGCGTAACGAACTGCTTACTAAGGACGAGATCATCAATCAGATCTCCTTCATTGGTCAGATGGTGAATGTGAGCACTGCCGATGCACTAAAAAAATTGTGTACAGACCTTAAATCGCACCTCAACGACCATGTGATCGTTCTGTGTGCCAATATAGATGGTAAGGCGTTTGTGGCCGTGGGTGTAGATGATAAAGTAAACGCTGCATGCGGACTGGATGCCGGCAAGATCATCAAAGAACATGTAGCACCGCTCATCAAGGGCGGCGGTGGCGGTCAGAAATCGCTGGCCACTGCAGGTGGACAGGACGTAGCAGGGCTGGCCGCAGTGATAGAAAAAGTAAGGGGACTGTTGTAAGCTAAAACGTATCTCAGATAGAACAGGCTATTGCAGGGTTTCGTCCTTGCAATAGCCTGTAGTGTTTTAGGATCATCGCTTCCACAAAAGGCTGCCGTCACCATAGCTCAGGAAACGATAACCATTGTTCAGCGCATGGTCATATACCCTACGCCAGTCGTTGCCTATGATAGCAGCTACCAGCAGCAGGAGTGTTGATTGTGGTTGGTGGAAATTGGTAACAATGCCGTTGGCAACGCGCAGGTCATAGCCCGGCGCTATCATAATGCGGGTGCGCGTTATCAGTCGTTCCATATCGTGCTGTTGCATATACTGCAGCAGGGCGGTGAGCGCTCGCGCCGCACTGTGCTTCGGTTGTGCGGTATAGGCATCCCACTGATCAATGGAAATATCCTGCAGGTTCAGCGGTTCGTTATTCAGTATTTTGTTGCCCAGCCAGTAGAGTGTTTCTATGGTGCGCAAAGAAGTAGTGCCTACTGCAACAATGTTGCCTTCCAGGGCAGAGATCAGTTTTTGTATGGCGCCGGTGGTCACCTCTATCCATTCGGCATGCATGTTGTGGTCCTGCATGGTTTCGGCCTTCACGGGTATAAAAGTACCCGCGCCCACATGTAGGGTCACAAAGGCCGATCCTATTCCTTTTGTGGCAAGTTCGTCCATGACCCGCGGCGTAAAGTGCAGTCCCGCTGTGGGTGCTGCCACACTGCCCTCGTCTTTTGCAAATATTGTCTGGTAGGTGGTTTCGTCGCCCTGCTCTGGATTGCGGCGCAGGTAGGGAGGCAGCGGCACCTTGCCCATATAATGCAGCACTTCTGCAAAGGTCAGCGACTCGTCGGTCCACTTCAGTCGCAGCAGGTAGCTGTTAGCTCTTTTCTCTTCAATGTGTGCAGTAAGGGTGAACGCAGGTTCTGTGCATACCATCTGCGGCACAGTGTCTTTCTTCCACTTGGACGCGCCACCCACAAGGCATTCCCACAGTACTTCTCCACGGGTGTGCATAGCCGTTTGTATGTCGCCATACTGTTCGTGCGGTGCCAGGCAAAATACCTCTATTGTGCTACCCGTCTCTTTCTGAAACAACAGCCGTGCATGCACCACCCGTGCCTGATTGAACACCATGGTGGTGTTGGCAGGTATATGAGCCGCCAGATTGCGGTAGATGTCTTCCGATATCTGTCCGTCACGATATACCAGCAAGCGTGATGCGTCGCGTTCGGCAAGGGGATAGCGGGCTATCCGTTCATCGGGCAGGTCGTAGGTAAAATCTTCTATCCGCAGTGCTCCGGGGTGCATACTCATTGATTCTGGTGGGCGAAATTACGTATTCGCGGTATTAAAGACCTATCCCTATGCCCATCTCGCCCATTTCGGCTACATTCAGGTGGGCTTTCAGTGCTGTGTACAGGCACAGTTCTTTCAGCGGGCCTTTTTCGCGCAGCACACAGTAGTAGTTGAGGCTCACTTTTTCGTAGACATCTTCTTTCTGCCGATAGCCTTTCGCCAGATAGGCACCGGCCTGAACTGCAATGCCCACTCTGCCCATCAGAAACTCATTGCCCGCAACAATCGCGCTTTTGTAACTATGTTGCCGTTCGTTGCCTGCTTCCAGACCATTGTTGCGCAGGTGTGCTGCAAGATTAGTATGGTAGGAGTAATCAATACCGGCAAAGGCTTTATTCACTCCGCGCCACCTGCGGCTCATGGTAGCTGTGCCTACATACACCGGGTACAGTGGCCCGCCCGCAGTGTTGGACGACACCAGCGACATACTGCCCCTTAGTTGCAGTAGCCAGCGATTGCTCATTTTGGGCAGTTCCTGCACCATAAGCGGCGGTCGTGCCGTTACCGGGAAGTAGCTGACCCCAAATGAACCGCCGGCAACGTTTACACCCAGATTGGGTTTGCGCACCGATCCGTTGGAGATGTGGGTCACAAATCCGCCGGCATGCAGCAGCCAGTGTTTATTGATGTGCCAGGTTGCCGCCGTGTTGATCATGATCAGGTCATTCACATGCGCGCCTATCGCTACATTTACCGTGTTCACCGGGTCGGTGCGGCTGAAACGGCGACTTACATAGCCTATACCGTTGCCCAGTCGCAGCGTCCATTCAAGGCTGGGCCCAGTCACCAACGGGAAGGTTATATTCGGGTAGATGCCCGCCATATTGCCATAAACAGCGTCATTGCCGTAGTGCAAGGCCAATACACCCATGCCAATGCGCGGATAGTGCCTGCGTTGCTGCCATGCAGCCCTTCCATCGGTATGCCACACTAGGTTCACGTCCATCCCCGATGTGAATGCCGGGATCGGTAGGGTGAACTTTGCTTCATGTTTGAACACCTTGCCCCCCAAAATGCGGGCATCTATCCCGAAGCCGGGAGTCGTCTGCGCTTGCAGCAATGAAGCTGTAAAGGCAACCCGCAGCAGCGCCAGCGCACACAGTGCGTGCAGCAGGTAGTCTCGAAGCGGGAGTGTGCCTTTGTTCATGCTGTTGCAAAGTAACACAGAATTCGGCCGCCATGTACGCCCGCACAGGCCTGTACCGCCTTATCCCTAATAATCTGTAATTTCGTTGCCGCAAACAGTAAATATGATTGGCAAACAATATCGGGCATCGCTGCTTATTGCAGAAGATGAAGAGACACTGAGGGAGGCGCTGAAGCTGAATATGGAGCTGGAAGGGTATGAGGTGACCACTGTTGATAACGGTCCTGCTGTTATCAAGGCGGTGAAGAACGAGTATTTCGACCTCATTATCCTCGACATCATGCTGCCCGATATGGACGGTATCACCGTTTGCGAGACCATACGCATGCAGCACAACGATGTGCCTATCCTTTTCCTTTCGGCACGCAACAGCGGGTCCGATAGGGTAGAAGGCCTGCGCAAAGGGGGCGATGACTACCTCACCAAGCCTTTCAATCTCGAAGAGCTGCTGCTGAGGGTAGATAAGCTGGTAACCAAGAACAAGAAGATCAAGGAACCACAGGCTGTGAGCGATACCTACGAGTTTGAAGGTTGTGTCATCGACTTCAGCGCGCACGAATGTGTGGACAAGAACGGAGAGCGCCGCGAGCTGAGCAAGAAGGAAGCAGCCCTGCTGCGCTTGCTCACCGAGCATGAGGGCGAGGTGGTATCGCGCGAGCAGATACTGCAGATAGTATGGGGCTACAATGTGTACCCTACTACACGCACGATCGACAACTTCATCCTGAATTTCCGCAAGTTCTTCGAGACCGACAGCCGTAATCCACGGCATTTTCATTCCATCCGCGGCATCGGATACAAGTTCACCCGTTAGTACACATTACATGTCGTAGCGGCGGTCCACTTCCTTCTTCACGCGTTCTACCATAGACAGTGTGGCAGGGCAGTGCATTATGTTGGCCTTGAACATATCATTATAAAGATCGAACGGCTTCAGATGATGATGCGGAAAGCCGGCACAGTCTGCCGGGCGCACTTCGTATATTGAGCACATATTGTTCTCAAGGAACTGGCAGGGTTGGGTTTTGTTCACCCAGTCGCCCGTTTCTTTTTCGTGCAGCAGCCATTTGTCTTTAAACTCCTTGGGCTTCATGCCAAGGTGTTTGGAGATGCGGTTTATGTCCTTTACCGTGAAGGTGGGGGTCATGGTCTTGCAGCAGTTGGCACATGTGGTGCAGTCTGTTTCTTTCCACATGGCAGCATCGGCCCGGTCTGCTATATCCTGCAGGTCGGGTGGAACGATCTTATCCAGTTTGTCAAGGAAGGTAGAGAGAGATTTCTGTTTGCGTTTCGCTGAGGCTCTGAATTTAGCTAAGTCCATACTGCTGTAAATATATATTGTTTCCTGCAACGTTGTCAACAGGTACAGAATTTATCACAGCGGCCCGCCCCCTTCGTTTTGCATGGTGGCCAGTTCGGCCGGGGTGTAGTCGTCTGTCCAGCCCTGTTTCAGCGGTGTGCGTGTCTTCACCAGCAAATACGCAGCAGCTACAAATACCACCGCGCCCGCTACTGCATAATAAACAGGAACTGTGTCGCTGTCCACAAACGCCTTGATGGTGGCATTGCTCCTACCCATGTAGCTGAGCACTACCTGAAATCCGTTGAAGAACATATGCCCGGCTATGCTGCACCAGATTGACCCGGTGAGATAATAGAGCGCGGCCAGCAACGAGCCCGCAAGGAATATGGAAAGATAGCCGTAGACATTGGCATGAGAATAGGAGAATACGGCAGCCGTGAACAGCATGGGCACAAGCATACCCCGCGATTTCTTCTTAACAAAACGCATCATCACTCCTCTGAAGAAAAGCTCTTCACCAATGCCGGGTATAATGGACATCACTACAAATGTGCGCAGGAAGTCGCCAAACGTTGGCATCAGCATGATGGCCTCATTCATCTTCATTTGTGCCTCGTGTGCGGTCTTAACATCAGCGCCGAAGTTGAATTGCTGCATAGACGTCTGTATCAGCAGCAGCAGTGGCATAGCGCCTGCCATTATCAGTAGAGACAGCAATAGATGCATGGGCCTTGCAGGTTTCTGTAGTCCCAGGTATTCGACGGGACGAGGTGTGGACAGGTAGGCAAACACCGCCGCCG
>JBIKSN010000094.1:0-10057 GCA_044348585.1 Flavipsychrobacter sp. | reverse complement strand
TGCCTGTATGGTCTCAAACAGGCGGATCTCCGTCTTGCGCTCCCTGCCCTTTCCATACTTCTTCAGCAGTTGCTCGTAATAGCGGATGGCATAGTCGTTGAGGTGCTCTATGTTGTTCTTCACCTCCTCTATCTCGTTCTCCAGACCGCGTATATGTTCATCGGCCTTAAACGAGTCGTACTTACTGATACGTTTGATGCGTATCTCCGTCAGTTTCACAATGTCGTCCTGCGTTATCTCGCGGCGGAACTTCTTGATGTATGGCTTCAGTCCGTCTGAGATGGCCTTGATAACGCCCTCCCAGGTTGTCTGCTCCTCTATGTCGCGGTAGATGCGTTTTTCAATGAATATCTTCTCCAGAGATGAGTAGTGCCAGTCTTCATTCAGCTCACCCAGCTTTATCTCCAGTTCGCGCAGCAGCAGCCCCTTGGTGTGGGCCACAGAATGTTTCAACAGATCTGACGCGCCCACAAAGTGCGGCTTGTCGTCTATGATGATGCAGGCGTTCGGCGATATGCTGATCTCGCAATCGGTAAAGGCGTAGAGGGCATCTATCGTTTGGTTGGTAGATACACCCGGCGCCAGTTGCACCGTCAGCTCCACCTCCTTGGCGGTGTTGTCGGTAACGCTCTTTATCTTGATCTTGCCCGAGTCGTTCGCCTTCAGGATACTGTCTACCAACTGCGATGTGGTAATGCCATAGGGCACATCCTTTATCACCAGCGACTTCTTGTCCACCTCTTCTATGCGGGCGCGCACACGCACCTTGCCGCCACGTGCCCCATCGTTGTAGTTGGTCACATCTACCATGCCGGCTGTGAGGAAGTCAGGGAACAGTTCGAACTTACGCCCCTTCAGGTGCTTGATGGCGGCATCCAGTATCTCGCAGAAGTTGTGCGGCAATATCTTGGTGCTCAGGCCCACGGCTATACCCTCGGTGCCCTGTGCCAGCAGCAGCGGAAACTTCATGGGCAGCGTCACCGGCTCGTTCTTGCGGCCGTCATAGCTCAGCTGCCAGTTGGTGGTTTTTGCATTAAAGGCCACCTCCAGCGCAAACTTGGACAGGCGCGCCTCTACATAACGGGCTGCCGCAGCACTGTCGCCCGTGCGCACATCGCCCCAGTTTCCCTGTGTTTCTATAAGCAGGTCTTTCTGGCCCAGGCCCACAATAGCATCACCTATCGAGGCATCGCCGTGCGGGTGGTACTGCATACTCTGCCCTATCACATTGGCCACCTTGTTGAAGCGGCCATCGTCCATTTCCTTCATGGCATGAAGGATGCGTCGCTGCACTGGTTTCAGACCGTCTTCTATGGCCGGCACCGCACGTTCCAGTATCACATAGCTGGCGTAGTCCAGAAACCAGTTCTGGTACATTTCGCCTATCATAGCCGAGCCCTGCCCGGTAAACATGTCCTTTTCTTCCATCTTATCTGTAGCAGATGACCTCCCACCCGCACCGCAACCGCGGAAAACAGGCTGTAAGCACCCAACCACAAAAATATTTAATGCCTGTGAATGCAGTACAGCTACTTATCCACAATTTGAACAGGGCATCGCCCGCCAATATAATAGTAATTATTACTTTGTCACCGGCTACATAGCTCCGTGGCATCGTCCGTGTCGCCTGTCCCGCAGAATTGCGGGATCACTCCCTTGTACGTTCGGGGCTCTGAGCGACAACCAATAATCATATTTAGCGAGAACAACTTAGCCATTCACCATAATACGAAAAAAACGCCTCCCTATCACTACGGGAATAATAGGCATACGATACGAAAATTAATTGGAATAAAAAACGGGTAAAAACACCTAAAAAAATTTCATTCAAATGTTCGAGGTTTGATATAATCATTTTTAACCTTAAATCATTACACCAATGCCAGAGAGTCCAATTACGCCTATCATAGGCGAGATCACCGAGATGCAGACCGCCTTCAAACAGCCCTCCTGCAATTCCAAACTGCCCTTTGTTGAATATCCGAGTGTGGGCACCCCGCCTGTCATCAGCTTCAATGTTCCGCAAAACACCGCATTCGTTACCTATGGTCACATGGTCAGGTATTTCCCGCCTGCCTACTTCAAGCCGTTTACTAAGCAGATCCCGGAGAATAACTACTTCAACACTATTCGCAACATGACTGCCCAACAGGCTACCGATATGTTTGAACCTGCAGGCGACAAGTGGCCTGTATGGCACGACCTCAATCAGCCGCCGCGTTATGTTAAAGCCCCCGGCCCGTCATCGCATGGCGCTGCAATGCCCATAGCAGGTCTTTCGCCGATTGACGAAGCAAAACCGGTGCCAACAAGCCAGACAAACCCCACCACATCCACTCCCACTACTCCTTTCCCCGGCATGTATGGTGTGGCCGGTGCTGCTGCTTCTACTCCGGGGGTGTTTACTCCGCTCACCGATTTCAGACCTCAGGCACCTACCCTCAAGGCAAACTACGCTGCAAATGGTTTACGTCCTTATGACATAACCCGCCTGAACGGACAGGCTCCTGTTACTAAATATGTAGCCGAGCCGCCACGCCCCGTACCCCGTATTATTGTTCTCGAAGAATATACCACGGTCTCATATCTCGGTAATTATGGTGCAGGTCGTGTCATAAAGACTTTCTCACTCTACCCCGGCGAGCGCACCACAATCAGTGTGCGCACCTACAAAGACAGAGTAACAACAAAGGAATCTTCGAAAAACGTACTGGATAGTTTTTCCGATTCCAGTGCCACTGCGCTCGATACGCTCATGCAGCAAGAGCAGGGCATACTCGAGGGCACCTCCACCACCTCAGGCACATCTGGCTCCAGCTTCACTACAAATACCGATACCCGCAATTCAAACCGTTCGTTCGGTATCAGTGGCGGGCTCAATCTCGGCTTCCTCAGCATTGGCGGCGGTTATGGGCGCTCATCGGGCGATGTCTCCACATCCGGCAGTGGTATGGCGAGCACTTACGACTACAATCAAACTGCCGCACGCCAAAGCAACGTGAACACGCTTAGCAGCGCCCTTAACAAGCACGTGCAGCAAAGCAACGCTGCCCGCAATATTGAAGTGAACACATCTACATCTGATGTTACCAGCAGCGGGGAAGAACAGGCAACCGTGCGCGAATTGCAGAACGTGAACCTGAACAATGTGCTGAACATAACCTACCGCCAGCTGTTGCAAGAGTACACGGTTATCACCTACTTGTCGGGGCTGAAATTTGCATACACAAACGGCTACCCCGAAAGTTACACAGTTACGGACCTGCAAGGCCTGCAAAATATGTTGCTGGATATCCTTGACACGGACACCGATCCTACTGTTATGGATTCTGTGATGTGCAAGCTGCTGCAACCCTACTGTAATGTGCTCAACTATCAGGATTCTTACAAGCAGTTTGTAGAAAAAATTCCGATCACCAATACCGACTGTCTCAGCCTGGGGTGCACACCGCCTTTAAACGAAAACCTGTTCCGCATACCACCAACACTGGAAGAAGTGTATAGCGATGGTGTGGTAGAAGCCAAAATAAAAGGAGTGATTCTGCGTGTACAAAAACAGACACTGCAAACATCTTCGCTCATTGCCGATGCGTTGCTGGGCCGTGGAGATGCGCTCGATTGCTTCAATCAGAACGCGCAGAACGCTTCCAACATCAGCGCATACACTGCCGCAATGCAATCTATGCAACGTCTTACAGATAGTGTGCAGACCACTGCCAACAACCAGCTATTTGCCGATCAGCAACTGGAACTGGGCGACAAGCAAGTGGAACTGGCTACGAAAAAAGTGGACATGGCTGCCCAACAAATGGATGTTATCACTTCCATTACCGACCCACTGGCAAAGGCCACACACTACAAAAAAGTGTTTGGCGACTGCTGCGATGTGCCGCAAAGCTGTTGCGGTGGCGGCTGTGGCTGTACCTGTGCCGAGGAGACACCACCAACACCATAGACCTGTTGATAGTTCCTGTTCCGCTATCTGTGGAACAGGAACTATTTCTAAAAACGAACATTATTTCTTAACTTACCAATATCCCCACGATAAACATCTCCCCATGGCATACTTTTCATTTTTTTGGAAGAAGCACTATGACGACATCGGCAACTGCTGCATGACCAAACCGCTCGACGAAACCACAGTTCCCGGCACCAATGGCTCCCGACTGGTAAGTTACATTGATGTATCATGGATGAGTGACATAAAACTCAAATGGATAGGATGGGACAAAGGTGGTGACTTTGCATGGATTACCCCTGATGGGATGATCTATCGGTTTACAGATCTGAAGCGTAATGAACGCGGAATGAAGTATGAAAAAGAGGTGCAGAAACTGGAGTTATGGAGTGGCGGCTGGGGAACAGACGGGCCACCGGAAAATCTCTACGAATGGGAGTTATCTGTACAGGAAAATTGTGGTTTCTGTAAAAGTACTCCGGGCGGAAAAAAAGGAGAGAAAGAAGAAAAGGAAGATGAAACCGGTGATAAGGAATCAGACAAAGACAGTGGCGTAAATGTGCGCGATTGGAAAGAATTTGCCGACTCGAAACCTGAAGATGAAAACAACGACATTACCCGAACGAGTGAAACTACCAACACCGAGCACGTAACCAACACAGGGAAGACGGCCTACGATGACGCCTTGGAAAATGCAAAGGGTGGCGGCGGCGGTAAAAAAGGTGCAGATGACAACGATGATGAAGACGGGTTCATAGCCAAACTGCCTTATAAAGACCTGATAAAACTACCCGCAAAGCCCGAAGATGACGATGAACCCATCTACAGAAAGATACCGCAGTTCACTAAACCCAAGTATCAGAATCCGGTGCTTGACAATAAAAAGGTATTGGACAATCAGAAGGTAACTGAGAATAAGAAGGTCACAGATACCTCAAAAACACTAAAACTTCCATTTAAAGTCCCGAAGAAAGTTGCTACAATTGACAAATTGCGGCATCATACATTCCCTTCAAACGGTGAAATTCCACCAGATATCGATGTATCAGAAATACCAGAAAGCACTTTGACTGTGCTTGCAAAACTTTTTCCAGAATTAAAGCCGGTCGAATACGCATATAAAGGCGTAAGTATCGGTAGCAAATTGCTGAAATTCTCAGATTCGAAATCTCACTACGAGTTTGCGATAAGGCGTGGTTATTCTCCTGATGCGACTGAAGAATTGCGGCGCCGAGCAAACAACGCGTACCTCGATATCCAAGGAATATTGTCAGAAATTTTCATCGATTTAGTTGGAATTGCAGTAGGCATTGAAGCAGGAATTATTGCAGTTTTGTTGAAATTCATGACGTGGTACTATCATGAAGATTCTGAGCAAGAATTGCTTCAAAAGATTAGACTGATACACCTAAAAATCATGAAAAAAAATATCTCACAGGATGAAAGGGAAGAATTAATTAAAGAAATAATGAGACTCCTTGAAAAACTCAACAAATTGAAATCTACGTCGATAAAAAAAGGGCATAAACATGAATGGTGGCGATAAAAATAAGTCAAAAAAAAACGTTCTCCGCTCGATAGTGGTACTCTCTATTTTGGGATGCTACTCCTGCAAACACTTGGATAGGCAAAAATGGCAACGGCATTCCATAGACACCTTGTCATTCAGGTACCCAACGGCTGGATTCGCATATCGTTTTATTGGAAGTTCTTATAACTCATCTATCGATTCAACATACTCCGACACGGAAACGGTGACACGGTTAAATTTTTATGACTTTGCAATTAGTGAAAAGACATTGATTTTCGACAAACTAATAAACGAATTTCAGAGAGCCATACAAACGTCCGAACTATTCAAAATATCATCTAGCCGTGATTATTACATTGAAAAGAGAACACAAAAGAAATACTCAATGTTTCATGCACGTTTCTCCGGGGAAGACTCCTTGTATGTAAAATTTATTTGGATTTGGTATTCAGATACTGACGTAAAATTCTCTTTATTCAGAGGGAAACTACTCGACAGTGTAAATATCAGTTCAGATATTTATACTTTCCCGAGAATGTAACACTATTATTTTTCCACCCCAGCTTGGCGTAGTCTCTGACTACGCCAAGCTGTGAACAACTTTGCTGACACCTTTTATCTTTTGAGCGAATGGAATCTCATAAAACAACATGAAAAACCAATACAACTTCCTTTGGCTTCTTTTATTTGCGGTAGTAATTGTTGATTGCAACTCTAAAGAATCGAATATTCGATCGAGTGCAACAAAACAAGGCCGCTCGAAGAATCATGTAATCGAGACCGTATATGATAAGAAAGGAAATCTGATCTACGAACAAGAATATTTAAAAACAGACACTGGAAAAATAGAAGACGGTTTTGTCAGAGAGTACTACGAAGATGGAAAAGTAAAGGAATCTGGTTTTTACAAAATGGGATATGTAAACGGCGAATCAAAATTCTATTATGAGAACGGCACATTAAGACGCAAACTTTACAGCTACATGGGTTCATTGGTTGGAGGACAATATCTTTTCAATAAAACAGGAGATCTGTTGTTATTTGTTTACTTTAAGTCTCCGAATGAAATTGGACTTCCTGATGAGTACTCTTTCGGGCTTCAGTTCTCAAAATATCCGAAAGTAGATAGTAGTTGGGGTGCCCCTTTTACCATAGGAGAAATCAAAAAATCATATAAAAAAAATGACACGGCGACATTTCCAATTACGACAATAACAAACCCAGATGGTATGGTGGGAAGTTTTATAGTCTTATCGTCTAAATTTGGATTTGCAAGGCCAGATACGATTACTGCCAAGAATTTTAAGCAAATATTCCATTTTCAAACTACAGACTACATTTATCACTGTTCAAATGGCACGACCGATTTATCATTCATATACACTTTGCGTTCCTCTATCGATAATGTCCTTATTTACTCAGACACGATTACCAGATCTATTGTTGTAGAATAGAATTTATCAAACCCTTTTATCCCTGTTGTTCCGGATATAGCGTAGTGCATTCGCCCCAGTTAAAACCCAAGAGAATGAATAGACTATACATCATACTAATAATTTCTATTGGCTTATTCGCTTGTAACAATCAAGAACAGAAAAGTGTTAAGAGAAGAATTTGTATAGAAAAGATGAGCTTTACGAATTTTGATACAACGCTATATGACCACTATGCGTATAGGTCTGATACGTTAATTCAGGATCTGTACGTGTATTACTATAAGCTTGGATATGCATGCTTTCGCATTCGTTCAGTCAACCTGAAAAATGGTTGTATTTGGAATTTGGCTGACACTGGTTTTTGTCAGAATATCGGCTTCGATCCGTCAATGGCAGATGATGAATTAATTGATGGAGGCGAAATGTTTCCTGTATACCCATTTATGGGCGCATTCGACTCATTGACAGTGTACGTTAACGTTGAACCTTCCCGGGGCCCAAGAGCCAGTGTTGAGATATATCAGAAAAAAGGCCAGGTTGGTTATATTAACAATCCTAACCTAACCCTGCGAAAGGTGCGATTTTCTAACGCCCCACAATTTCCACCTACCCTTCCTGAAATGCCGGACATTGTTGAATAAGATTACCTATGTTGTTCCGGATGTTCCGAAGGGCATCCGGAACTGATAATAAAAACCGTTCTCTGAACGTCTTCATCTTGATTGTGTCCAATAACTTCTACTTGCTCTACAACTTTCTATCACACTACCAAAACCGCACTATCACAAAACTTTCTTTTGCCTGTTTTCATGCACGGTAGTAACTTGAATAGAAGTGGAATAAAATGGCGGACAATCGTATATATGGTGATTTTTGTTCACTTCTCGCTTGGGTAGTAAGTGAGAAGAAGTGCGCAGGTTTTGCGCAGTTTTGGGAAGCTCTGCCTGTCCCGAAAGCATTCGGGAAGAAGCTCTACTTCCCACCTTTTTATTGATAATCAATGAATTAGATAAAAAATGCGAAAAGAAGAAAAAATTGGCGAAGTGGGAAGCTGTAAGCGCACAGATCCCTGTAAGAGAAAATTGGCAGTCACACATCTAAACTTACCTACGGTACCCTGATCACGCCTAGTCCCTCGCAGAAAAAGCGAGAAGACTCAACGACGACGGAAACGTACTATCATAAAACTTTCCTCTTGCCCGTTTTCATCCACGTTAGTAACTTGAATAGAAGGACGAAAAAGATCGAGGGAAGGAGATATATTATAAAAACAACGCACTTCTCACGTGCGCAAAAGTGGGAAGTTTTTGGGAAGCAATGGGAAGCGGGAAGAAACTCTACTTCCCACCTTTTTATTGATTATCAATTACTTAGTCAAAAACGAGAAAAACAAAAAATCTGCGCACACTCACCACATGCATTTACAAGGCCTTAACCAAATGGCGCAGCAAAGCCATAGTAATATGTTTATTTTTGTAGCATATTTTCTTCCTTGTTATGCGACTGATCTTAACGTTCTTTATTTCGGCTATAATCCTTTCTTCGTGCGGCGGCGAAACCAACAAATGGGAACCCTATGTTAGTAAGGCAGGCAATTTTACGATCACAATGCCTACCCCGGTGGAAAAAGCAGAGAAAACCGAACTTACTACATTTGGCAAACAGCCCCGCTATTTCGTTCGCTGGAAACCATCCAGTTTCGCTATAGATAAGTTCAAACTGTTTGAAGTGAGCTATACTAACTGCCCGGCATCGGCAACTACCGATAGCGCCCGCCTCAACGCCACGCTGGACAGTGCGGTGGAACTGAGGAAAAAGGACTTTTCTGAAATAGAGGTACTTTCTTCACAGTCGATAGAACTGAATGGGTATCCGGGTCGCGCGTTCTTTTATGACGACACAAAAGGAAATACCATGGTCACTGTGAAGTTGTGTATCGCCAACGGCAAATTGTACGATCTGGTGGTGATATCCAAAAAGAACTACGCAACTGCCAACGAATCGGGCGCGTTCTTCGACTCTTTCAAGCTGTTGCAGTAAAGAGTATCTTAGCGTGGCCGGTACACCTGATACGCCAACCATACCATGTTATTCAATACATCCGACTTCGCCATCTTCTTCCTTATAGTGTTTGCCATGTACTGGCTGACCGGCAGATGGCCGCGTGTACAACAACTGGTATTGCTGGGTGCTAACTATTACTTCTACCACAACCTGCACTACTCGTTCCCCTTCTATCTGCTGGGCATGATATTGGTGGGCTACATAGCAGCACGGTGGCTGGACGCGCAGGAGGAACAGCAGAGCCGTAAGCGCATATTGGTGGCAGGTATTGTGGTGCTGGGGTTCGGGCTGACGTATATAAAATACAGCGGACTTATACTGGGCAACATACCCGGGTTGCACCAGTGGCAGGCAACCGCGCTGCACATTTTGGTGCCGTTGGGCATTAGCTACTACACCTTTTCGTCTATAGGCTACATAACCGATGTGTACCGCAGGCGGCTACCTGCCGAGAATGACTTTGTGACGTATGCGTCCTACATCAGCTTTTTCCCGCATCTGCTGTCGGGGCCCATACCGTCCTCTACTGCCATACTGCCACAGTTCAGGCGGCCCACGTTCCCGGGTTATGCGGTTATAGAGCGGTCGCTGGCCGAGATACTGTGGGGGTTGTTCAAGAAGATGGTGGTAGCCGCAAACGTAGAGAAGGTGGTAAACTACTGCTATGCCAGCTACGATGACCTGACGGGCAGTACGGTGTTTCTGGGTGTGATGCTCTTCAACCTCTACCTGTATGCCGACTTCTCGGCCTACTCAGAGATAGCGCGGGGCGTAAGCCGGCTGATGGGTATAGAACTGACGCAGAACTTTAAGATGCCCTTCTTTAGCCGCAACCCCGGCGAGTTCTGGCGGCGGTGGCACACAAGTCTGCGCAAGTGGATGCTGGACTATCTGTACCTGCCTATGGGTGGCAACAGGGGCGGAAAGGTGAAGTACATAACGGTGATGCTGTTCATCTTCAGCTTCAGCGGATTGTGGCATGGCGCCAATATGACGTTTGTATGCTGGGGCCTGCTGAACGGGCTGTACTTCATCCCCTACATCCTAACCGATAAGCTGACCCGATAT
>JBIKSN010000093.1:0-10092 GCA_044348585.1 Flavipsychrobacter sp. | reverse complement strand
GTGCTAATGTTTGTACAGGTTCGTCAGTTTCGTTGTCAAGTGCTACTGTTGGCGGTACATGGAGTACGAGCAATGCTGCTGTTGTTTCGGTAGATGCTGCCGGTGTTATGACCGGAGTTTCATCGGGTGTGGCCAATATTACCTACACCTCTGCTAACGGATGTTTCGTTACGAAATCAGTTACCGTCGATCCGCTGCCGGCAGCTATCGTCGGTTCAAGTACAGTTTGCCAGGGAGAAAGTATGTCACTGTCATCATTGCCTGCGGGTGGGGTATGGAGCAGCGGCGCTACGTCTGTTGCAACAGTGTCTGCCGCCGGGGTAGTGACCGGACTTAGTGCCGGTTCGGTAAATGTGACTTATACATTGCCTACCGGTTGCTTCCGTACATTCGCTGTGACCGTTAATCCTTTGCCATCTTCGATCACCGGTGGTGCGGTGGTGTGTACGGGGCAGATATTATCTCTTTCAAACAGTACTTCAGGAGGTGTGTGGGCAAGTGATAATACCAGTGTTGCCACAGTTGGTGCCGGCACTGGAGCTGTTGCCGGTATTGCAACGGGAGTAGCAACCATCAGTTATTCTTTGTCTACCGGTTGTGTCAGGTCTATAGTCGTAACAGTCAATCCTTCTCCTTCGCCGATCACAGGACCTTCGCAAGTGTGTGCAGGACAGACCATCAGTCTTGCGGATGCGACATCCGGTGGAACCTGGAGTTCAGGCACAACGTCAGTAGCAGGTATTTCCGCTGCAGGTGTGTTGTCGGGTGTAGTTGCGGGGACAAGTATGGTATCTTATACACTGGCTAACGGATGCAGGGCGACAACGATAGTTACCGTTAATCCGGTGCCGCCGTCTATAACCGGAAGCACCAACCTTTGTCCATCCACTTCGGTGACATTATCAAATACTATGACCGGAGGAACCTGGAGCAGTACCTATACTTCTGTAGTGGCTGTTGATGCATCAACAGGAGTTGTGTCGGGTCTTGCGACGGGAATGGCTGTAGTGACTTACAGCATGCCAACCGGCTGTAAGACAACAATAGTGTTGTTTGTTGATGCTCCGCCTGCACCGATAACGGGAGTAGCATCGGCCTGTCAGGGGGCGGGTAGTGTGTTGTCGGATGCCACTGCGTCGGGATTCTGGTCGTCTTCAAATCCGTCGGTTGCCAATGTAGGGTTCACAACGGGTAATGTTGTGGCCGGCGCTGCCGGAACCGCCGTGATCAGTTATACATTGGCAACGGGTTGTTTCGCGACAAGGGTCTTTACTACTAACGCTGTTCCGCCATCTATTTCCGGTCCTTCAATTGCTTGTATCAGCAACAATACTACACTCTCAAATACTATGACGGGTGGTGTGTGGAGTAGCGGGAATGTATCGGTGGCAAACATTGGTAGTGTTACAGGTATAGTCACCGGCGTGTCATTGGGTACAGTTGTCATGTCTTACATTATGCCATCGGGTTGTGCTACATCCGCAGTCATAACTGTTTATGCCCCACCTGCGGCTATAACGGGTATCACACATATCTGTCAGGGTTCAACCACGGTACTCAGTTCATCTACAAGCGGAGGTGCCTGGAGTTCGTCGGCGCCCACGGTGGCTACAGTTACGGGGTCAGGTGCCGTAAACGGTGTTGGGTCGGGTGCTGTATCTATTTCTTATACTCTGTTCACCGGCTGTTACTCAGTTGCACTGGTGACGGTAGATCCGTTATTGCCTACAACAGGAAGCAATGTGGTTTGCTCCGGCGATACAGTTGTGTTTGCTAATGCTGTGCCGGGCGGTGTATGGTCAAGCAGTACAATAGGGGTGGCTACTGTTAATCCTACGGGGGCTGTGTTTGGCGTGGCGCCGGGTGTTGCAATTATTTCTTACAATCTGCCGTCTGGTTGTCTGGCTACAAAATCAATTACTGTAAATCAGTTGCCTGCAACCCATCTGGTAACAGGCGGTGGTGCGTTCTGTACCGGTGGTGCCGGTGTTTCGGTGGGACTTAATGGGTCTGTTCCCGGGTTCAGTTATACACTGCTCTACGGAATAACTCCTGTAGTGACGTTGACCGGTACCGGCGCGGCATTGAATTTCGGGTTGCAAACGGCCGGCGGCACTTATAGTGTTTTCGCCGTTAATACAACTACAGGCTGCTCACGTTCTATGTTGTCAACGGTGGCGGTTACCCCGGTGGCATATGCGCCTGCAGGTGTTTCAATAGTCTCTTCAGTCGGTGATACTGTTTGTAACGGTACATCGGTAACGTTTGTTCCGGTTCCATATCTGGGTGGTAGTGCACCGTTGTATCAGTGGTTTGTGAACGGAACGGTTGTAGCGGGGTCAACTTCTATGACTTATACTCCGGCGAATGGAGACACTGTGACGTGCCGTATGACAAGTAGTGCCGGTTGTGCAGTGCCTAATGTAGCAACGGCAGGTATGAGAATGACCGCTTTACCTGTTGTGGTACCTGCGGTGATCACCACGGTTTCGCCTGATGATTCGGTGTGTGTGGGTACTTCGGTAACATTCTCTGCAGTGCCTGTCAATGGAGGGTCGTTGCCGGTGTTCGTTTGGAAGCGTAATGGAGTGGAAGTAGCTACAGGTGCCGGTTATACCTATACTCCGGTGGACGGCGATGTGGTCTACTGCAGAATGGCGGCGAATTCGCGTTGCAGAACTACAGATACCGCCAATGGCATAGCTGTGCCAATGACAGTGCTTCCATACAACACACCAACTGTTACTATAAATGCAACACCGGGTTTGGTTATTGTAGGCGGGCAGGAAGTGACTTTCAGCGCAGCAGTGACGAATGCAGGCGTTTCTCCGCTATATCAATGGAAGATTAACGGAGCTGCAGTGACCGGAGCGACAAACGCGACGTATATTTCCTCGTCACTCTCCAATGGAGATACGGTAAGTTGCACGGTAGTGAGTGGCGGTCTGTGCGGTGGTATAGCAGCGAATGGCAAGGTTATTGTTACGGTAAACCAGGTGTCGGTTTCAGAAGCCGGAGTATGGGCAAGGGACCTTCGCCTTTACCCGAACCCGAATGATGGTAGTTTTGTGTTGTCGGGCAGGTTGGCAGGAACCGGGGCAGCGTCTTTGACTATTACAAATGTGCTGGGTCAGCAGGTATGGACAGAGCAATGGGACGCAAAACAGCCTGTTCTGAATAAGCGGGTGAACATAGGTGCGGGGCTTGCAAATGGCATGTATCTGCTTTCAGTGACGCAAAACGGGGTGACGTATATTATTAATTTTGTTGTTTCGAGATAGTGCAACTTTGCCAAGTTCTTATTCACATGGGTGTGGATAGCGGTGATTTAGTTCAAAATATTTTCGAGTTACAATATAAAATTCGGTAATTTTGCCGCAGTTTCACACTATCTATATCGTTATTTAATTATATGTCAGGCCAACTTAAAGAAGTCCGCAATAGAATAAAATCGGTAACGTCAACCCAGCAGATCACCAAGGCAATGAAGATGGTGAGTGCCGCGAAGTTGCGTCGCGCGCAGGATGCTATCCTGCAGATGCGCCCATACTCAAGGAAATTGCAGGAAATGCTAAGTAATATAGTTAGCTCTTCTTCCAGTGAGGTGAGCCTGCCGCTTGCTGAGGAACGTCCGGCCGAGAGGATCCTGTTTATAGCGATCACCAGCGACAGGGGGCTTTGTGGTGCCTACAATGCAAACGTTATCAAGCTGACGCGTTCTATTATCAAAGAAAAGTACGCTGCGCAATACGCAAAGGGTAATGTCGCTATTCTGCCAATTGGTAAGAAGGGATATGAGTATTTTTCCCGCAATGGTTTTCGTCTGATTGATGCATACTGGGAGATTTTCTCTGACCTGTCGTTTGACAATGTTCGCCGTGCAGCAGTTCATGCGCAACAGGCATTCCTGAATAAGGAGTATGATCGTGTTGAGATCGTGTACAGTCAGTTTAAGAATGCTGCTACTCAGAATTTCATATCTGAACAATACCTGCCTATTCCTAAAAGTGATAAGAAAGAGGGCAACAATATGAACTCTGATTTCATATTTGAACCTTCGAGGGAAGTACTTTTGCTTGAATTGATGCCGAAGATCCTGAACACACAGGTTTATAAAGCAGTGCTGGATGCAAACGCTTCGGAGCATGGCGCGCGTATGACCGCGATGGACAAGGCGAGTGAGAATGCTAACGAGTTGCTGAAGGCGCTTAAGATCAGCTACAACCGTGCCCGTCAGGCTGCTATCACTACCGAGCTTACAGAGATCGTGAGTGGCGCTGCTGCACTGCAGGGTTAATCGACGAATTTTAAATAAACTGAACATCCTCGCGGAAACCGTGAGGATGTTTTCTTATTTTTATGAAAATCTTTTTTATGAAATTGAGGATACTTGTTACCGCATTTTGTGCTCTTTCCGGTTTGACGGTTCACGCACAGCAGGTAAAGGTGAGGCAGTTCACAGCTCCCCTGGCCGGAACGGCGGCATTGAAGGATGCAGAGGATAAATATTCTGCTGCTGTACATTCTATAGAGGCGCCGGATGTGGAGCACGATTTTGATAAAAAGATGCTGCGCGATATTAAGCGCGAAGTAGAGCGCCAATATCCGAGAAAGAGCAGCAATTTTCAATCGAAGAAAACCTCGTCTGTGCCTGGTCCGGCATTGACCAAGGGTTTTATTGCCGACTCGCTTTCAGGAATTCCGCCCGACAACTATTGTGCGGTGAGTAATGGTGACAAGGCCATTTCAGTAATGAATTCCTATATCTCTGTACACGATGGCAATACGGGAGATTATCTTACCCGCAAGGCATTGATCTCGTACAGTTCTGCAGTTGGGTTAAACAATACCGGCAGTTTTACTGTACATTACCGTTTCGATCCGAAGGTGATCTATGATCCCGGAACTGACAGGTTCATATCGGTGATGCTTAACAGTACCAATTCGGTGAACTGGATAGTGCTGGGTTTTTCCAAATCAAACGATCCTACCGGAGACTGGAATTTTTATAAGTTCTATGGTGATTACCTGAACGACACAACCTGGTTCGATTATCCGGCTATTACGATCACCAAGGATGAGTTCTACCTGACGGGAAATAAGATCCGTTATAGTACGAGTTGGCAGGCCGGTTTCAAACAGACCATCATTTATCAGGTAAAAAAAGCAGGTGGGTATGCCGGCGATACTGCACTCACCTATCGTATATGGGAGGATGTTGCCTACAACGGTCGCAACATCAGGTGCTTGCATCCCGTGAAGCCGGGCTCGGGTATTGGTGGACCTGAACAGTATTTCCTTTCAGACAGGAATTTCGATATGTCGAACGACTCTATTTTTCTGGTGCGCATAAACGGAGACATGGGACCCGGTGACACGACACTTACGGTGACGCCGATAATTTCTAATTTGCCATACGGGGTGCCGCCCAATGCATTGCAGCCTGACACCAACAAGACACTTGCTACCAATGACGGAAGGATACTGGGTGCTTACATTAAGGACGATGAGATCCAGTTTGTAAGTGTTAGTTCGAGTGTGCTGAATGGTAATGCCGCTATATATCATGGTGTGATCAGTAATGTGCACAGCGCACCGGTGGTACATGCCAACCTTATCACAAACGATACGCTTGACTTTGGGTATCCGAATATTTCGTGGACGGGTAATTCGGGTGGAAGTAATCAATCGATCATTTCTTATGAGTTTTCCGGTCGGAAAACATTCCCGGGATACGGCGCTGTTTTCTTTGACGGGAACGACTATTCGGACATGCTTATCATAAAGTCGGGAGAGAAGAGTATCAGTCTTCTTTCGGGGAAAGAGCAACGCTGGGGAGACTACAGCGGGTCTCAGCCGGATTGGAATCAACCGGGCGCAGTGTGGGTGGAGGGGATATTCGGACGCAAAGACTCGAGATATGGGAACTACATGGCACGCCTTACGTCGCCCTATTATGTTTCGTCAGTAGCAGATGAGGTAGCGCAGGTTGCGCCCTCAAAAGTATTTCCTGCACCAGCGACTGAGTTTGTGAATTTTGAGTTCTCAGTAGCTACTGCACAGGGCTTTAGCTTTGTGATCTACGATATTTCCGGCAGGGTAGTGGATAAGGTGATGGACGCACCATGCAAGAAAGGGCGCAACCTGATCACATTTAACATCGCACCCATTCCGGCAGGTAACTATTTTCTGAAGGCGATAGGGGCTAATGGTGAAATTGTTGCGGTGCAGCGTTTTGTGCGCCAGTAATTCATAAAGGCTACATGCAGCTTCTATTTAACGTTAATCTTGCTTTCAGAGCCATACGCAACAATAAGTTGCGGTCATCTCTCACCATTGCCATTATAGGTCTCGGGATCATGGCGCTGGTGGGCATCCTCACTGCAATTGAGGTGATGAAGGCTAGCGTGTACGAGAACTTCAGCAGCATGGGTGTGAATTCGTTCCAGATCACCAGCGATGTACTGAAAAAGAAGAAACACCGTGGCGGGGGAATGAATGTGACAGTAGTAGAGGGTAAGAGTATCACCTATGAAGAAGCAAAGGCTTTTAAAGAACGATTTCGTTTTCCGTCGTTGGTTGGTATATCAGTAAATGGAACCAGTGTAGCCACGGTTAGGTACCGGTCGTTGAAGACCAATCCTAACGTGCGCGTGAACGGTGTGGATGAATCTTACCTTTCTGTAACCGACACCAAGCTGGAGGTGGGAAGGAATTTCTCTGTGTCGGAGGTGCAGGGTGGAGGTGCTGTGTGTTTGCTTGGAAACGGTGTTGCCAAGAAGTTGTTCAAGGGCAATATCAACAATTGTATCAACGAAGTAGTGTCGGTCGGAGACGTGAAGGCAAGGGTGGTGGGTGTAATGGAGTCGAAAGGGGGTAGCATGGTAATGGATGCTGATAATCTGGTGGTGATACCTCTGGCATCTGCACGTGCGTTATTTGGTGGCGGAAGTTCTTATCTGATAAGCGTTAAGGTGCCCGATGTGAACATAAAGGACGTAGCCGCTGAAGAAGCCGAGGGTATGTTCAGGGTGATAAGGAAGCAGGTGTTGGGAACCGAGAATAATTTCACTATCTCGCAGAACAACGATCTGGTGGAGGTGGTAATGGACAGTATTGTTTACATCAGGATAGCGGCAATTCTTATTGGTGTAATCACATTGCTGGGGTCAGTGATAGGGCTGATGAATATTATGCTTGTTTCTGTTGCCGAGAGGACCCGTGAGATAGGCATAAGTAAGGCGCTGGGCGCGCGGTCGTCCGCTATCAAACGGCAATTCCTGACTGAGTCCGTGCTGATCAGTCTGCTGGGTGGTGCTGCAGGAATCTTCTCGGGCATGTTGCTGGGCAACGTGGTTGGTCTGTTTTTCAAAACAGCCTTCGTTGTTCCGTGGTTGTGGATGTTGATGGGCGTGTCATTATGCGCCATTGTAGGCGTTATATCGGGGATATATCCTGCTATAAAGGCATCCAGACTTGATCCTATAGTGGCGCTACGTTACGAGTAGGGTGGACCTTATATATTGTATTCCGCTTTCAGCTTTGCAGTAACAGTATTTATCACCTTTGTCATCTTGTCAATGATGCGCTCCATGTCTTCGTTTCGTTGCTCGTTGGCAGCAAGCGTTTCCAGTGCGAATGACTCCTCGCGAATGCTGTTTATAGACATGTTCATCAATGCCGGACGGATCCGGTGGGCCAGATACTTTACGTTTTTCAGATCGTTGATCTCGTAGGCGTCACGTATTTTGGCCATTGTCTGCGGCACGTCTGTAACGAAAAGAGACAGCATCTGGGTGACGAATTCTGCATTATTACCGCATTTGACCATCAGTTTTTTTACATCATACAGCGGAGCGTCATCGTCATTCAGGATTACCTCTTCCTTTTCCTCTTTGAATGCCGTTGGTGGTGGTGTGTCTTTTTCGACCTTGTGTAACCAACCGGCAATGACGGCTATCATCTTCTCCTCGTTGTAAGGCTTGGCGATATAGTCGTTCATGCCGGCGCTGATGTATTCTTCCCTCTTGCCTTTTAAAGCATTGGCAGTCAGCGCAATGATAGGAATGGTTTTGTTGTGTTTTTCGCGAATGATCTGTGTGGCCCGCACCCCGTCCATTACCGGCATCTGAACGTCCATCAGGACTATGTCGAACTCATCGCGCTGGATCATTTCAATAGCTGTAAGGCCGTTGTCGGCGCTAGTGACGATAGCGCCATACTGCGTGAGAATAGTGTATGCCAAAAGCCTGTTGAGCTCGTTGTCTTCCACCAGCAGCACTTTTTTATTGCCGATGTTGCTGGTATCGGTCTTCACTGCACGCTTCTTTTCGAAGATCTTGGCGGTGCCGACTTTCAGGTTGAAAGTGAGGGTTACTGTTGTACCCAGATTCTTTTCACTTTCTATAGCAATGGTACCACCCATCAGTTCCATGAGTTGTTTGGTGATGCTCATGCCGAGACCAGTACCTCCGAATTTGCGAACGAAAGAATCGTCTTCTTGTGTGAATTTGTTGAATATAACAGAAAGGAATTCTTCGCTGATACCAATGCCGGTGTCCTCAATGGTGACAACAACCTGTTGCATACCATCGGCCTTTTTATTCATTTCAGCACCCACGCGTATCTTTCCTTGCTCGGTGAACTTGATGGCATTGCTCAACATGTTCATCAGGACCTGATTGATGCGGTAAGGGTCTCCGATCAAAGAATGTGAAATATTTTCATCCACCTCGCAAATGACCGAAAGGCCTTTTTCTTCAGCCTTGGGTGCCAGCATGTTGATAGCGTGGCGCACCAATTGGTCCATGTCGAATGGGATGTTTTCTATATTTACTTTTCCTGCTTCTATCTTTGAAATGTCCAATACATCGTTTATAACCACCAGGAGGTTCTCTGATGCGGTGCGGATAGACGATAGATAGAACAGTTGTTGTTTATTTAGGTTGCTCTTGGCCAGGAGTTTACCCATGCCCATAATGGCATTGATAGGTGTGCGGATCTCGTGGCTCATATTGGCAAGGAACGCTTCCTTGGCCTGCGATGATCTTTCGGCGGCCTGCATGGCATCTCGCAGGTCTTTTTCCATCTTCTTTTGACGGGTTATATCAAGATGGATGCCTATGGAGCCTTTTAAAGAACCGTCGGCGTTGTGCAGTGGGGCTGTACTTACCAACCACCAGCGTGTGTCGCCGGCCTTGGTATGTACCATGAACTCATAACGGTTGGAAATGCCGTACCTGCTCTTCCATGTCTGCTCGTTAATGATACGGTCTGTAGCTGTTTCGGGGAAGATCTCGTTTGCCAGCTGGCCATACAGTTCGTTTGTATCGTAGCCACTCATGGTGCAGAATTGCTGGTTGGCAAAGATGATCCTTTCTTCGTCATCCAGTTCCAGCATACCCAGATTCATATTTTCAATGATCTTGCGGTATTTCTCTTCACTTCTCTTCAGCGCTTCTTCTGCATAAAGGCGGTCGGTAATATTCTGTGCGAATCCTATCACGTAGGGTTCACTGTCGGGCTCGCTGAGCAGGTAGTTCTGATACAACATGTGTATCTTTTCTCCTTTACGGGAGAAAATTGTGAGGATGCCGTCGGTGACACCGGTGTCGATGATCTTTTGCAGGTATTCTTCCTGAAAATCTTTCTGCATTTTGGGGTGCAGGAATTCGGCGACATTTTTTCCGAGCAGGTCGCTCTCGTTATAGCCCAGCAGCTTGCAAGCGGCAGGGTTGATGGTGAGGATATGTCCTTCAAGGGTATGTGTGCATATCCACGCCTGACTGAAATTAAATATTTCTTTATATCTTTTCTGGCTTTTTTGAGCCTGGTCTAGTATTGCCTTGTTGCGGGTGACATTTGTACTGTAGCCAACCACCATTTCTATATCTCCGTTGGCATCCAGTACGGGGAACATTTTTCTCAGGTGGTATTCGCCCGATCCGTCTTTTATGGCAAGACGTTCTTCCCATTCTACAGGCTGGCGAGTAGAAAATGCTCTTGCAAACATTAAATGGCGGGTCTCTGCAATGTTGTATGGTTTGTTGGTGTATCGGCAATAATCTTCATCGTTCTTGCCAATCAGCCACT
>JBIKSN010000092.1:0-10115 GCA_044348585.1 Flavipsychrobacter sp. | reverse complement strand
CTATCCTAATAACAAACAAACCATTTAAAGGCAATGTCAAGTCCTTCATTTTACGCACGCCTGCAGCAAGAACTGCAGGAGATAAAAGACGCAGGCCTGTATAAGCAGGAGCGCATCATAGAATCGGTACAGGGTGCCGAGATCACCGTGAACGGCCGCACAGTACTCAACTTCTGCGCCAACAACTATCTGGGTCTCTCTTCTCACCCTCGTGTTATAGAGGCTGCCCACCGCGCCATTGATACCCGCGGCTACGGTATGAGCTCTGTTCGCTTCATATGCGGCACACAAGACATTCATAAAGAACTGGAAGCCAAACTGGCTACCTTCCTGGGCACCGAAGATACCATTCTGTACGTTGCCTGCTTTGATGCGAACGGTGGTGTGTTCGAACCGCTGCTGGGCGAGAATGACGCCATCATATCAGACGAGCTGAACCACGCCTCTATTATAGATGGTGTGCGCCTGTGCAAGGCCCGCCGCGGCAGGTACAAACACAATGACATGGCCGACCTCGAAGCACAGCTTCAGGCGCACATGGACGCGCGCACCCGCATCATAGTTACCGACTCGGTGTTCTCTATGGACGGTACCATTGCGCAGCTGGACAAAGTATGCGACCTGGCCGACAAGTATGACGCACTGGTGATGATAGACGAAAGTCACTCATCGGGTTTTATGGGCGCAACCGGCCGTGGTGTACACGAACTGTGCGGCGTTATGGGCCGTATCGATATCATCACCGGCACTATGGGCAAGGCCCTGGGTGGTGCATCGGGTGGTTTTACGAGCGGTAAGAAAGAGATCATAGACATGTTGCGCCAGCGCAGCAGGCCTTACCTCTTCTCCAACTCATTGGCTCCATCCATAGTAGGCGCGTCCATAGCCGTGCTGGATATGCTGAGCGAGACCACCGCCCTGCGCGACAAACTGGAAGAGAACACACTCTACTTCCGCAAGCGTATGACGGAGGCCGGCTTCGATATAAAACCGGGCACGCACGCCATTGCGCCGCTTATGTTGTATGACGCGGTTGTGGCTCAGAAATTCGCGGCACGTATGCTGGAAGAAGGCATCTATGTTATAGGTTTCTTCTATCCGGTGGTTCCGAAGGGTCAGGCCCGCATCAGGGTGCAGATCTCTGCCGGCCACGAAAGACACCATCTGGATACGGCCATCAATTCCTTTATTAAAGTGGGTAAAGAACTGGGCGTTATCAAATAATTGATACGATCTGAACTGACCGGCGGGTGTTATGGTATTTACTACCAACATCCGCCGGTTTTGTTTTGTGTATCGGTGACCACAAACAATGCGCTCTAGTTTGCCAATTCTTTTCCGCCCCGTTACCCACCTGGCCTGCTCAAAAACACTTCTCACTGCGCAGTTTTTTTCTTTTTCTTGTCATTTTTATCTAACTCGTTGATAGTCAATAAAAGGGTGGGAAGTAGTGCTTCTGACAGCTTCCTCCCGAATGCTTTCGGGACAGGCAAAAACTGCGCAAAACCTGCGCACTTCTTCTCACCTGCTTCCCTCTTGCTTCCTATCCATTACATTGCAATCATTTGAATATTGTACTCTCCCACCAATTTTTCTTCCGGTTCTATTCAAGTTACAACCACATTTCAGAACAGGCAAAAGGAAGTTTTATGATAGTGCGTTTTTGGGGGTATGATAGAAAAAAGTTGGAGGGTGAGCCACTCATAAACGAGACCATATATTTTCGCGAGATTGCTTCGTCGCCGGCCTCCGCGCCTTTCTGCATGGCTTCTCGCAATGACCCGGCATAGCGAACAATTGTACTTAGAGCAGGAGGATAGACAATCCGTAGTCGGCACACAGAATGAGTATGCAACTAACTATTACGGAAGTGGTAGAGGCCCGGCCAATCTCGAGCGCGCCGCCTTCCACATAGTATCCATAATAAGACGGGATGATAGAGATGATGAGGGAGAATACAAAGGCCTTCATCATGGCAAAGAAAAGGTTGTAGGGCAGGAAGCCTTGTGTAAGCCCCTGTATGAACTGCTGCTTGGTCATGATGTTGGAGAACATACCGGCCACGTAACCGCCCCATATACTTACAGAAATGGAGACGATGATTAGCGACGGCACCATGATCATGGCAGCGATTATCTTGGGGAGTATGAGGTAGGTCTTGGTGTTGATGCCCATTATCTCGAGCGCGTCTATCTGCTCGCTCACGCGCATATTACCGAGCTCGGAGGCTATCTTGGAGCCCACCACGCCGGCAAGTACAATACAGATAACTGTAGGCGACAGCTCCAGAATGGTGGAGTCGCGCACGATCTGTCCCACGACGGTCTTGGGTATCCACTGACTTACCAGCTGGTAGGAGGTCTGAATGGTGAGTACCATACCCAGAAAGACCGAAATGATGAGCACGATGGGCAGCGAGCGGATGCCGATATCGTTGCACTGGGCCATGAACTCTATCCAGTACACACGCGAATTCTCCGGGCGGCGCAGGCCACCCTTCACCATCAGTACTATGCGGCCAATATGTTCGAGCAGGGCTTTCATGCTGCACAAAAGTAGCGAAAAGGCACCAACAAAAATCCCGCCCCTGGTGTGGGGCGGGATGTTAAAGTTTATGAACCTTGGCGGTATTAAGCCAGCTTCTTCAGCTCTTCAATACGCGCTTCGTTATCTACTTCATCATTCAGCTTGTCGCTCTTGTCCATGTCAACAAGTACAGGCGCAGCCACGAAGATAGAAGAGTAAGTACCGGTGAACACACCGATGAGCATTGCGAATGCGAAACCACGTGTAGCCTCACCACCGAAGATGAAGAGGATCAGCACGGTAACGAATACGGTGAACGACGTCATGATGGTGCGGCTCAGTGTATCGTTGATGGCGCGGTTGATGACATCTTTCTTATCGCCACCCGGAGTGTTGCGGAAGTATTCGCGGATACGGTCGAACACGATCACGGTATCGTTCATAGAGAAACCGATAACGGTAAGAACGGCAGCGATGAAGTGCTGATCGATCTCGAGCGCGAACGGCACCCTGCCGCGGAAGAAAGAGAACACAGCCAGCGTTACGCAAACGTCGTGCAGCAACGATACAATGGTACCGAGCGAGTACTGCCATTTGCGGAAACGGAGGAGGATGTAAAGGAAGATAGCGATGAGGGAAATGATAGTCGCCTCTACCGCACCTTTCTTCAGGTCGTCGGAGATAGTAGGAAGTACTGTCTGTGAGCTCTGCAGGTATTTTGCCCTAAAATCGGCTTCGGTGGTTCCGGCAGGTATCAGATTTTCTTTCGTAAGCCCCTCAACCAGCTTGGTCATTACCTCGCGCTCAACGCCTGTACCAGGCTTTGTGATGAGGTAAGACGTAGTGATGTTCAGGCTATTGTTGGTACCGATGGTCTTAACAATAGGGAACTCATTATCGAAATATGTGTGCAGTTTGCTACGCACCTCTTCGGAAGTGTACTTCTTATCGAACTTCACCGTGTAGCTACGACCACCCTTGAATTCCACGCCGTAGTCGAAACCTACGAAGAAAGAACCGATGCCGGCCAGCAACACTACAACAGAGATGATGTAAGTGTACTTACGCATGCCTACGAAGTTGAAGTGCGCCTTGCGGAAGATAGTTTTTGAAATACCTGTGAAGTAGTTGAAGTGGCGCTCGCGCTTCGTGTACATATCAGTGATAAGACGAGAAACGAGGATACCGCAGAACAGCGACAGGAGGATACCCAGGATCTGAGTGGTTGCGAAACCACGTACAGGACCCAGACCAAATATGAACAGGATGATAGCCGTGATGAGCGTAGTAACGTGACCATCGAGTACGGGAGCGTAAGAACGCTTGTAACCATCGGCAACGGCCTGAGCGTAACTCTTGCCGCTTGATAGTTCTTCCTTGATACGCTCAAAGATGATAACGTTGGTATCGACAGCCATACCCACCGTAAGTACCAAGCCGGCAATACCCGCCATGGTAAGTGTGGCGTGCAGTGCAGAAAGAACACCTACAGTGAACACGAGGTTAAGTATGAGTGAAAGATCTGCCACAACACCACCTGTGTTGTAGTAGACGAGCATGAGCAAGAAGATGACAATAAAAGACAGTGCCAGAGAGAACATTCCTTTGTCGATGTTCTCAACACCCAGTGTTGGACCGACTACCTGCTCCTGCACGATGTGCGCCGGTGCCGGGAGTTTACCTGACTTAAGGATGTTGGCAAGGTCCTGAGCTTCTTCAGCGCTGAAAGAACCTGAGATCTCTGTGTTACCGGTTGCGATCTCGTTCTCAACGCGAGGGCAAGAATAAACCTTGTCATCGAGTACCACAGCTACATATTTACCTACGTTGCGGCCGGTCATGTCTTTCCAGATGCGCGCACCTGTGATATCCATTTCCATGTTCACGTTAGGCTGGCCTGTCATAGCGCTGTAGTCGGCACGGGCATTGGTCACGTGCTCACCTTCCAGCCTTGCACCACCACCCGGAGCGAGTTTGAGCGCGTACATGGCCATGATAGCGTTAGGATCTTTGCTCTTCTTGTTATCGGCGGCACCGTAAACGAACTTGATGTTTGAAGGGAATTTGTTCTTCACTACATCAAGCGCCATGTAACGGTTCACCTTTGCTGTGTCTTTACGAGCTACATAACCTACGATAGGGCTTGCGAAGTAACCTTCTTCAACAGTACCGTTTGGCATGATAAGCGCGCTGAGCGGATTCTCTTTTACAGCCTGTGCCTGCTTGCCGGATGCTGAAGTATCGGTTGATGCTGAAGAGTTGCCGCCTGAAAGCACGTTAGCCAGACTTCCGGTGTCGCTCTTTGCAGCAGCAGAATCTGTTGTTGCAGCGGCAGTTGATGCAGAATCAGTTGACGCAGCAGTTGTGTCTTCTTCTTTGATACCTGAAAGGTAGTTGTAGAGTGGCTTGTTAGCAGCACCTATCAACGGACCAACTTCCTGGTTTGAGTAAGTTTCGAAGAACTGCAGTTTTGCAGTTGCCTGCAGGTAGCTGCGCACACGCTCAGGGTTCTGAACGCCTGCGAGTTCCACAGTGATGATACCTTTATTTTCGTCGAGGTTCACGTTAGGGTTAGCCACACCGAATTTGTCGATACGTGTCTGGATAACATTGTGCGTACGCTTGATCGCATCTTTAGACTCACGGTTCAGTTTAGCGATAACGTCCTGATTAGTAGAATTGAGCGTGATATCTTTCTCAGAAGGCTTTGTAAAGAGGTAAGCCAGCTTGGTATCAGGATTCTGCTTTTCGAATATCTCACCGAAAAGTGTGATAAAGTTAGCTTCGCTGTTTGCCTTTGCCGTGTTCGCGTCGCGGATGGCCTTGTTGAGGGCTGCATCGCGCGGGTTGTTAGACATAGAACGAACGAGGTCGTCGAGACTTACCTCGAGGGTTACGTTCATACCACCCTGAAGGTCGAGACCGAGGTTCAGCTCTTCAGCCTTTGCTGCTGAAAGCGTGTATTTCTTGATGAGCGCGTTGAAGATCACTTCACCTTGCATACTGTCGGTGATCTCCTGATAGTGCTTGTCTGTCAACTTGTCCAGCTCAATACCTGCAGCAGACGGATTTTCTTTAAGCGCCTCGCGCCTTGCTGTTGCCCGCATCTCCTTCTCTTTGCCGCGGACAATAAATGTCAGTGATAACTGATACAACGAGATCGCAATCAGCATCACTGTGAAAAACGTCACTAAACCTTTTAAACGCATAGGTCAATCTTGGGATTATATATTAAAATATAAAAAATCACACACAGGGCATGGGTTTCCCATGTCCTGCGAGGGGGAGCAAAGATATGATTTAATATAAAAAAATAAAGCCCTATCCAAATTTTGCCACCTTTTTTGTTAAAATTCAAGCACATCGCTGCTCTCAGGCGACGGACATACACATCTGAGGGCTGTTTTTACGCGCTAAAACCAAATAAGCGACCAGAACTGACATATAGATAACCGCCATTTATTATGATCCGATTAATAATAGGTATTGAACTATTTTTGACAACTGTATGTCTACCGGGTTGCTGAAAAAGATACTTATTTCCGGTGCGCTGGTTGCAATAACACTGCCTGCGTTCTTCTGCAATACACCCGAAAAGGGATCTGCCGCTGCCGATCAACCCCATTCGGACTGGCTGAATGTGTACGACACCTCCGCTCACTATGTGGGAATGGACGTATGCCGCGGCTGCCACCCGGGTATCTACGAGACCTTTATGCAAACAGGCATGGGACAATCGTTCGACCATGCGACACGCGATAAATCGGCTGCCGACTTTTCGCCGGCACACGCCATCGTTTACGATACTGCGCTCGACTACTACTATCGCCCCTACTGGAACAACGATACCTTTTATATAATGGAGTATCGGTTGCAGGGTAAAGACACCACCCACAAGCTGGTGCAACAGGTGAACTACGTGGTGGGTTCGGGCCAGCATACGAACTCGCACATTTTCAATGTAAACGGTTATTTGTATCAGGCACCTATCACGTTCTATACACAGAAACAACGCTGGGACCTGGCACCGGGTTTCGAAAAAGGAGCCAACAGCCGCTTTAAGCGTATGATACAGTTGGAGTGTATGAGCTGCCACAACTCTTACCCCGACTTTGTTTCTCAAAGCGAGAACCGCTACAACAAGGTGATGACCGGCATCAATTGCGAGCGCTGCCACGGTCCGGGCAGTCTGCACGTAGCGGCGCGTCAGTCGGGCAAGCCGGTAGATACTTCCAAAACGCCGGACTACACCATTGTGAATCCGCGCAGGCTGTCTACCGAACTGCAGAACAACATCTGCCAACGCTGCCACCTGCAGGGCATAGCTGTGCTCAATGACGGAAAGACGTTTTTCGACTATAGACCGGGCATGAAACTCTCGGAGGTGATGAACGTATTTATGCCCGACTATGAAGGCGCGCAGGACAAGATGATCATGGCCTCTCATGTGGAGCGCATGAAAAAGAGCAACTGCTATGTGCAGTCGGGCAAAATGAGCTGCATCACCTGCCACGACCCGCACGTGTCGGTGAAATTCACGCCGCGCAGCAAGTACATCTCTGCCTGCGAAAACTGCCATGGTGCGGCGGCAAAAGTGCAGTGTACCGAAAGTGCCCCGGTTCGCGCCACGCGCAACAACGACTGTATCACCTGCCATATGCCCCGCAACGGCAGCATAGATATTCCGCACGTAGCCGTTACCGACCACTACATCCGCCGCAGGCCGCTGGCGCAGGAAGAAGCCAAAAAGATAACGGCCTTCCTGGGTATGAAGTGCTACAACAACGACAACCCGGACGCGATAACGCGCGCACGCGGCTTCATGGAGTTTTACGAACGTTATGCACCATCGGATGGGCTTCTTGACTCGGCACTTACCTACATCAATAAGCAAGCAGATCTGGAAGCATCGCAGAAACAGAACCGCGACTACATCAGACTCTGGTACCTTAAAAAAGACTACACCAAGGTGACGGGTTATGCTGCGCCACTGAAACCCGCCGCCATCAACGATGCATGGACGGCCTACCGCATAGGGGAGGCGTACTACCAGACAGGTCAACAGCCGGCGGCACTGCCGTGGTATAAACGCGCCACTGAGATCTGGAAATACTCGCCCGACTTTCAGAACAAATACGGTACCTGCCTGCTGGCTACAGGAAATGTAACTGAAGCGCAAAAAGTATTCTCCTTCGTTCTGGAGCAGAACAGGAACCATGTGAGCGCGTGCACCAATCTGGGTTTCATTTATATGCAGCAGGGCGCCAACACGATGGCATATGATCTGCTGATGCGTGCCAACACACTGGACCCCGACCACGAGCAGAACCTGATCAACCTGGCGGTATGGTATTACAAGAACCAAAAGTTCGATATGGCGAAGAAACGCCTGGAGCATCTGCTGCGCAAACATCCGGCTAACGAACAAGCGAAAGCTATGCTGCTGGACCTTGAAGGAATGTAATCGCAACGCAACTTTCCCGAGTATATATCCTACTTTTGGCAGACACCTAAAAAATATATAGTCGTGAAAAGACACCTTACAACCGCCCTGCTTCTATTAACGGCATTGTCCGCCTCAGCTCAGAAAAGCTACCGATCGTCTGATGGCAGTCAGCGAAACCTTGGTGGAAATGGCGCCAGACTGAACATAGACCTTGGCACCGGCATCAACGCCAATACGGCACTGCTTGGCGGCGGCCTCGACTACCACTTCACCGACAAATTCTCTATGAATGCCGGGTTAGGCCTGATAAGCTCGTGGGGAAATAAAGTGTACCTGGGAGCGAAGGCCTACACAAGACCGGGACACGAAGGCTGGGCGTTCGGTGGCGGACTTACCTACAACACGGGTCTTTCAGAATTCGTTTCGGAACAGGAGACCATCTACGGTACACGCGAAAAGGTGACGCTAAATCTGCTGCCGCAAACGTGCATTTTTCTATCGTCATACAAATATTGGCGAATAGGACAGCGCAACAATCGCTTCTTCCTGCAGCTTGGTTGGTCGCGATCTCTGAACGCTGTTAAATTCAAACAGCTACAGGGCGCGCCGGTATCGAGCAATTCGGCCGCTGTAACCCGCTTTATCTCACCGGGAGGTCTCGTTGTAGGTGTGGGTTTCTGTTTCGGAACGTAATGTCATCAGTTCCGCAACGGCTTGCCTGTGGTGATGATGCTCTGCAGGCGCTCCAATGTTTTGCGTTCGCCGCAGAGGCTCAGGAATGCTTCGCGCTCTATATCCAGCAGGTATTGTTCGCTCACCAGTGTTGGTTGCGACAGATCGCCACCGCACATCACATAGGCCAGCTTTTCGGTAATATGCCTGTCGTGATCTGATATGTACTTGCCACGCCACATGCCGTGTATACCGGACAACAATCCGCCGAGTCCACCACGCCCCTGCACCTTTATGTCGTTGCGAGAGGTGGGTTGGGTGTAGCCGCTTTCCCACATGGCCAGCACCTTGCGCTTTGCATCGGCAACCCTTCTGTCCACGTTCATAGATATGTTGTCATATCCCTTGCGTAGTATGAAATTGTCGAATGCCTCATGTGCCGATGTTGATACTTTGGCAGTGCCTACATTGATGAATAGTTGCTGCAGGTAATTGGTCTCTATGTCTTCTTTTATGTTGCGGTCGCTTGCGCGCAATGCCATTTCTTTACTGCCGCCGCCACCAGGTATCAGACCAACGCCCACCTCCACCAGGCCTATATAACTCTCTGCCGCAGCCTGCACTGCATCGGCATGTAAGCACATCTCGCAGCCACCGCCCAGCGTCATGCCATGGGGTGCCACCACTACCGGTATGCTGCTATAACGCAGCCGCATTGTTGCCGACTGAAACATACGTATCGCCATATCCAGTTCGTCATACTCCTGCTCTACGGCATACATAAAAATGAGGCCCACGTTGGCACCCGCGCTGAAGTTGGCTCCGCTATTGGCTATCACTAGGCCTTTCGATCTTTCTTCAGCCATGTTCACTGCACGCATGGTGGCCTCCAGCACCTCGCCGCCTATGGTATTCATTTTGGTGTTCCAACTGAGCGCAAGTATATCATCGCCTATGTCTGTGATGCGGCAGGTGGTGTTCTTCCATACTACCTTGTCGCTCAGTTGCTCCAGTATTATAAACGTATCAGCGCCGGGTATTGTCTTGTACCCCTTGGTGGCAATGTCGTAATACTGGCGTTGCCCGTTTTGTGTGCGGTAGAAGGTCTTGCAACCGGCGGCTATCATTTCATCTACCCAGGGAGCTATGGTCAGACCTGCCGCCTTCATTTTGTCGGCTACCTTTTGCACACCCAGCGCGTCCCAGCTTTCGAACGCGCCTATCTCCCAGCCAAAACCGGCTTTCAGTGCGTCATCAATCTTATACAGTTCATCGCTGATCTCGGGTATGCGGTTGGATATGTATGCAAACAAGAGGTGGTGGAATTTCTTGTAAAACTCACCTGCCTTATCGGCACCACTGTATAAAGCTTTCAATCTTTGTGCAAGGTCCTCTATCGGCTTTGCAGCATCTATAGTGGCGAACTTGTTTTTCACTTTCGGCCTGTACTCCATGGTGGCCAGGTCCAGCG
>JBIKSN010000091.1:0-10206 GCA_044348585.1 Flavipsychrobacter sp. | reverse complement strand
CAGAAGCAAGCGGAGCTGCACAAAAGGCGCCTGTTGCTGCGCCATCTGCTCAGTCTGTTGAAGCTAACGTGCCTAAAGACGAAAGCAGTGTTGCTATCAACGATGCTGCGGCAGTACGCAACGATCCACCACTGAAAGATGCAAGATCGGAAGCCAATAACAGTCAGGGCAAGAAGGTGATCACTAAGTTGTTGGTGCACACGCGCAACATTAAGATAGCTGAGAATGAGTATGCAGTGAAAGAGGATACCATCTCAATGGAGAAAGTGAATATGGATCTGGGTCTTGCAGGAACACAGCCTGCACCCTCATCTACAGATATGTCGGCAACCGTAAGCGGTAAGCGTGCTTCCAAACGCGCTATGGCTGGTCGTGGCAGGTCGGCGGTAACAACCACTGGTAGTGCTGCCACCAATACATCTGCCGGGGTTTCCGGTGTAAACACAACAGGTGGTGCTGCCGGTAAATCAGGTGCCGGTAAGCAAGGTTCTTCTCAGAGTGCAGCTAACGGCATTGCCGATGAAGAAAAAGAATTGGCGGTGGCGGGTACGTCTGCATCGGGTAGCGAAGATGGTGCAGCTAAAGCTGTGAATCAGGCCATTGTTCCGGCATCAGCTGCAACAGAGGTATCTAAAGAGACGGAAGTTGCAAAAGGCAAGTCTGCAGCGAAACAAGGTGCTGGTGCATCGTTGGTGCAGAAAATGTTGTCGGCGTTCAACGATATCAAGCAGAATGCTTCAAGGACACAGTTTGTGCCGGGTATCACTGCCGGTATCAATGCCAACTTCTTCGGACCAAGCAGCTTCAAAGGCTTCCAGTTCGGACTTACAGGCGATATCATCTTCAACGAAAAGTGGAATATCATGACTGAGTTCAAGTACTTCCACAGGTTGAATAACAGTACTCAGATAGACGATAACTTCTACACTTATACGCAGGTAGGTTCGCAGTATCGCAAGGATCTGCAGCTCAATTCATACAGCTTCTCTGCATTGCATAGTCTGGAACTTCCGGTATCGGTGCGTTATCATCAGGGTAAATTCGATTTCTACGCCGGTGGAAACTTCCTGTATACGTTCTCTATCAACACAGGTGCAGCTACACAACCGGCCGTTGGTGTTGCTCCTGAGTTCGTGAGCACTCCGGGCAATGACAATGCGCCAACACTGAATGAAGCTGATTTCAGCAGCAGGTTTGGTTTGGGATATCTGTTTGGTTTCTCTTATCAGGTCGCTCCTAAGTTCAATATCGATATCAGGAACGTTCAGACTGTTTGGGATAACGCAGCATCAACCGGTGCAAGATCTATCTCTAACCAGTTATATAAAACACCGTCACTGCAGTTGTCTATTATGTACAGGCTGGGTGGTAACAGAAATAAAGACTGATCATTTTTTCAAAAATGATAAAGTAGCCGGGAGTGTGCGCTCCCGGCTTTTTCTTTTCAGGTAATAGTCGTGCCCAGCCGAATATGGCGTAACTTTCAGGCATACAGCGCCGAAAGTGATATCATTTGCCAAATACAAGCAAAGCTCCTATACACTGCACAACAAAGTCGAAATTGTGCGGGGCGGCGCACGTTATTTCAGGACAATTGAGGAGGTCGCTTCAAAGGCCGTTTACTCACTGCATCTTCAGACCTATATTTTCGATGAAGATGAGACGGGGGCTGCTGTTGCAAATGCGCTGAAGGCGGCCGCTCAGCGTGGCGTCCTGGTGTATGTGTTGCTGGATGGCTATGCCTCTCAACAGCTCTCAGCCGCTTTCATTCAAGACCTGAAAGCTGCCGGTGTTTACTTCAGATTCTTTGAGCCCTTCTTTCGGGGTAATTCGTATTACTTTGGCAGACGATTACATCACAAGGTTGTGGTGGCCGATGGTCGCTACGGTCTCGTGGGTGGTGTCAATATAAGCAATAGGTATAACGATATGGAAGGTAGGCCCGCCTGGCTCGATTGGGCGATTTTTGTCGAGGGCGAAGTGGCCCAACGTCTGGACAAAATATGTGTACGTATGTGGAATCGGGGAGTGTTCGCGTCACGTTGCCTGGCTGGTGCTGTTCCTGCAGCAGTGCCGCCACCTGAAGAATGCTTGGTTCGGGTAAGCCGGAATGACTGGGTGTTCCGCCGCACCGAGATCACAAATAGTTACCGCAATCTGTTCAGCACGGCACAAAAGGAGATCACTATTTTGACCAGCTATTTCTGGCCGCCCCATGGCATTCTGCGCCGGATGGTCATTTCCGCTCGGTCGGGCAAGCGTGTGCGTGTGGTGCTGACCGGTCATGCAGATGTGCCGCTGGTGAAGTATGCGGAGCGCTACTTGTATGGCCAACTCCTTCGCAATAATGTTGAGATTTATGAATACGAGAAGAACGTCCTTCATGGTAAGATAGCTATTGCTGACCGCCAATGGGCTACTGTGGGCTCTTACAACCTCAATACTATAAGTGCTTTCGCCAGTGTGGAACTAAATCTTGACGTGCAGGATACTGCTGTTGCCGGCCGGCTTTGCGATGCTGTGAATGAAATAATATTATCTGATTGCAGGCGCATCACCAACGAATCATTTGTGGCCTCAAGTGGTCCTGTAAGCAGGGTATTGTATTATTTGTCTTTTCGTGTGATACAATTGCTGTTTGCATTGTTCACCTTCTATTTTAGCCAGAAAAAGAAAGGTAGTTAGCGCCCAGCTATCCTTCTAAGGAAGTTGCGGAACGACTGGCCGCCCCACTTGGCGAATCGACCGCGTTGAACGATCAACTCATTGGCATCCGGATATCCGGGATAGTAGTAGAATACACAGTGTGATATTGAGTCGTCCCAACCCAGTATCTCACCAAACCGCAGATCGTTGAACTTGAGGGTGTCGTGATTTTTTTCTACTGTGTAGAATCCATTAGAGAAACGGATCAGCTTTTCAATGTCTTTCTTATGGGGCGCGCTGTTGAGCAATGATGTGTTCCGGCATACGAACCGGAAAGTGGTAGGCGTGTTGTCGAATAGCGACCTGTAGCCGATGTAGTAGCCGGAGTCATGTTGGGCAACAACATACCATAAAATATTGTTCAGCGGCGTGGGCGTGCTGAAATATCTTTCGTTCCCTGCATTGATCTTGTGCAGGTCTTCGTGTACGCGTCTGTCAATTACATTTTTGAAGAAGATGCCTGCCACAAGATAGCATGCGCTCAACGCAAGGGCCACACCGGCGACAAGAGTTCTGTTTCTGTGTGTGCTGCTCATGGCAAAGAGTACCACCATTGCAATTGCAGGCCAAATGGTAAACAGAGGGTCGGCTACAAACATAGTATTGAAGGCTACGCGATAGTGGCTAAACGGTTCGAACCAGGCAGTGCCGTAGGCGTTGAATGCGTCAATGAAGATGTGAATGAAACACTGAAACGCCCAAAAGAATCCCCAGCGACCAAAGGTCATTGACGACGATCGAAAGACCCGTGTTGAGATCAACGCGAGAAGCGGACTACACAACACTATGAAAAGGAACGAATGGGTGAATCCGCGATGAGCAAGCAGATCGCTGGTCAGCGGCAGAAAGAAGGAGGCGACAAAGTCTATATCGGGCAGACTATTGGCGATTGCGCCAACTACAAGCGCTTTTTTGCCGAGTTCTTTCCCGGCAATCACATGCCCTATACATGCCCCGGCAACTATGTGTGTCAGTGAGTCCACTTCAGATCAAAGTTAACGTGGATATTTGCCATTTTTGTGGCAATGATCACTGCATTTGCAGCTTTTTCAACCCGATTCACGGTAAATCCCCCTTAAAATACCTTCAGCCTATTTCAGATTAGAAGAAATTACACGCAATGTTTGTCGTAGTTTTGTTTCCTTAAAAAAATAAAAAATATTATATATGCAATTGAAAAAGGGACTTATTGTTGCCTTGTCGGTAATGACACTGGCGTCGTGCGGAGAACAGCAAAAGCCTGATGGGAAAATGGAAGCCGGCCGAAAGCTCCTTGATCCGGCCAATATGGACACTGCCGTACGCCCGGGTGATAACTTCTTTCTTTACGCCAATGGTGCCTGGTTGAAGAACAATCCGATTCCAAAATCAAAAACGCGCTGGGGTAGCTTCAATGAGCTGGTAGAGAACAATAACGAGATACTGCATAAGTTGCTCGATTCTGCTGCTGCGGCATCAGGTGCGCCAAAAGGAAGCAACGTGCAGATGGTGGGCGACTTTTACCGCACCGGTATGGATAGCCTCGCTATTGAAAAGGCAGGCATCACGCCGCTGGCAAGCATTTTGCAGCGCATTGCCGGTATCAAAGATGCAGCCGGAGTGCTCGCTGAGGTTACAGCAGAGCACACTCAGGGCATTGGACCTTTGTTCGGGTTTTATGTATCGCCCGACGATAAGAATGTAACCAAGCAGATCTGCCAGTTCGGTCAGGGTGGCTTGGGTATGCCCGGCCGCGAATACTACTTCGATAAGGACGCCCGCACTACCCAGATCCGCGATGCATACCAAAAGTACATCGTGGACATGCTGGCGCTTATGGGAACAGAAGCGACTCAGGCAAAGAAAGATGCAGCGGAAATATACAAGTTGGAATTGGCATTGGCAGGTGCATCATACACACGTGTCGAAATGCGCAATCCTTATCTGTTGTACAATAAACTGCACGTAGATGAGCTCACAAAAAAGACACCAGGACTTGAGTGGAAAGGTCTGCTTCAGAGTCTGAAGGTGTCTGGTCAGGACAGTGCCATTGTGGCAAATCCTAAGTTCTTCACTGAAGTTGCAAAACAGTTGAAAGCGACTCCGGTCGAGACCTGGAAAAAATACCTCAGCTTCCATTTGGTGAATGGAATGGCGTCATTCCTTAGCTCAGGCTTCGATACCACACGTTTCAATTTCTACGGCAAAACTATGCGCGGTCAGCAGGAGCAGGAACTCCGCTGGAAGCGAGTATTGTCGATCGTGGACGGTAACATCGGCGATATGCTCGGTCAGATGTATGTCGATCGTGCGTTCAAGCCCGAAGCCAAAAAGCGTATGCTTGAATTGGTTGGCAACCTTCAACAGACATATGCCGAGCGTATTCAGCGCCTCGACTGGATGAGCGCTGAGACCAAGCAGAAAGCGCTTGTGAAGTTGAATGGCTTTATGAAAAAGATTGGTTATCCTGACACATGGAAAGATTATAGCAAACTCACTATCGGTAGAGAAAGTTATGTGGCCAACGTACTCGCTGCAGCACAGTGGCAGTACGACTTCAACGTCAATAAACTGGGCAAACCTGTTGATCGGATGGAGTGGCAGATGACTCCTCCAACAGTGAATGCCTACTATAATCCGGCTTTCAACGAGATCGTATTCCCTGCCGGTATCCTTCAGTATCCTTTCTTCGATGAGAACGCTGATGACGCGGTGAACTACGGTGGCATTGGCGGTGTTATTGGCCATGAAATGACGCACGGATTTGACGACCAGGGCCGCCTGTACAATGCTGACGGCAACCTCAGCAATTGGTGGACGGCTCAGGACTCGGCCAATTTCACTACAAAGGCCAATGTCGCAGTAGATATGTACGGGAAGATCGTGGCGTTGGACACTATGCACATCAACGGGCACCTCACAGAAGGCGAGAACCTCGCTGATCTGGGTGGTATTAGTATCGCTTACGAGGCGTTTAAGAAGACGAAACAGGGCAAAAGCAATGAAAAGATCGATGGTTTTACCCCCGATCAGCGCTTTTTCCTCAGCTGGGCTCAGGTATGGCGTGCAAATACTCGCCCTGAAGAGATAGCCCAGCGCCTCAAAACTGATCCGCACTCGCCGTCTGAAACAAGATGCAATGTACCTGTCAGCAATATGGAGGCATGGTATAAGGCATTTGATATTAAGCCTACTGATAAAATGTATAGACCTGAAAACGAGCGTGCTATAATCTGGTAATGTCTTCCGGGTAGTTTTTATCGGCAAGGGGTTGGTAATTGTCAGATATTGTTTTTTTCAAAGTGTCCAGTGATGGATCTTTTCAGAAAAATATTTGACTGCAGTTACCAACCTTTTTTTTTCGCGACATGTCTATTAACTCTTGAAAACCAATTGTCAAGCACCCAAACAGTTGTCGATAACCGGTAAGTGCATTTTGCTGTTTTTCAGTTGTTTTTTCATTAAATATTTCATATTATTGCCAATTACATAAACACGACAGATATGCGTAGTTGTTTTCGTTTACTCTTTGTAGTTCTGACTCTTTTTGCCGGTGTACGTGCAAACGCCCAGTTGGTAGGAACAGATTGTTTCTTACAGGGTAGATATGTTGAGGTCGGTATCAATCAGATGGGTGGTTTCGGTGCTTGTACCTCACCCATGACTTATCACCCCCACGTGTGTTGTGGTACCGCAATTGCGTTTACGCCGGGCGGTAACCTTGACGCTGTATATGACTGGGGACATGACGGTTGGAGTGTAGGTTCACCTCAATTGATGGGAGTATATTCTATTCCCGGTTTTCCTCAGGAAGGTTGGTCAGTGCAGGTAGGTGCTACAGAGTACCGTAACGGTGCATGGGGTGGTATTTGTACCGGCGCCTTTGCTATTCCCGGAGGCCATACAGGTTACAGCAACACAGGAGGAACCATCAAAGGTTTCTGGAACGGTAACGTTGCCGGTCTGAATATCAGAATGGAGACCAGGATCGATACCGAGGCTTCATGGGTAGTTATCACGGCTGTTCTCCGCAACACAACAGCGGCTCCTATTGCCAACATCTACTACCAGCGTACCCTTGACCCCGATAATACCTCTTTTTGGAGTGGTACACCTGTTACCCGTAACAGGATAGTACACCAGAACGAAGACGCAAGGCATAGGGTAATGGTTAGTGCGAACGGCGAAACCGGTGCATCCGGTACGACGCCTGCTTACAACGCAACCAACAGCTACCTGTCACTCGCCACAAAAGATTGCCGTGCAAGAGCTTGTGTGATTTCCGGTCTTTCTCCAAGTACCACACCTTCAACACTGTGGACAAGCATTCCATCTGCTCCGTCAGGTTCGGTAACACTGGGAGCAACAGTGGGCCAGAATAACTACGCTGATCAGGGTATTTCTCTTATCTACAATCTGGGAACGTTGGCGGCTTTCGACAGCACTATTATCTCTTACGCATACATTTACAGCGGCCCCGGTGGCATAGACAGTGCATTCCCAGATCCTCAGATCGTGATAAACGGAGTGCCTAAAACATCGTACGCGCCACCGATTCCTAACTACGACACTTTCCAGGCATGTAATTCAGGTCTGGCATCTATCCCTGTAGATTTCAAATTTGCTGAAGACAAAAACTGGAGCTGGAGTAAATGGACATGGTCTCCGGGTACTGGTCTCGCCAGCACTACCGGTGCGCACAACACCATCAACCTTACTGCGCTGCCTGCTTCAATCACTTATACGATCACCGGTACTGACAGTTCCACCGGTATGTTTAGCTGTCACAATAAAGTGTTTTATCTAACCATACTCACTTGTAACGGTGCAGAGGCAAATACCCCATGTGTGGGCGACACACTTTGGCTGAATGCCCCTGGTGATTCATTGGGTGCCACGTATAAGTGGTATGGTCCTGCTCCGTCAACAACTATCATCGGAACAAATCAAAAGATATTCAAATTCCCGGCTGCTATTGCGGACACAGGAAAATACACGGTGGTTAAAACAACCCCTTCAGCCAGTGATACCGCTACAGTAGATGTGAAGGTGATACAGCTTCCTGCTTTGAGTCTTACGTCTAATCAGCCAAACTGTGGCACAATAGTTAATACCCTGAATCTGACGTGTACGCCTGATTCTATCTGTACCGGTTTCGCATGGTCTGGTCCGGGTGGATACACATCAACACTTCAGAATCCGATCATTAGTCCGTTTGATTCATCGATGGAAGGTGTGTATACTGTTAACGTAGTATCAGGCAAGGGTTGTAAAAATTCCGGTACCGTATTGGTAAGGCCTGGTCCATTCGTCGACTTTACCATGGTAGCCAAGCCTGGTTGTCCGCAGGACAGTGCTCAAATGGTTCCGTTCGGTGCAAAGAACGTAGTCTTGTATCAGTGGAATTTCGGAGACGCCAAAACAGGTATCGATCCATACGAGTTGCACTTGTTCAATGCTACAGTTCCGGGTCTTAAAGTACACACGGTTACACTCACTGTTAAGAGTGCTAATGGTTGTACTTATTCGACCACACGTACTGTTGACCTGAGGCATACGGTTTCTGCTGTCTACTCTACTACGTCAAGTCCGTTGAATATTGCAGATACAGTATGTCTTGGTAACGCGATCAGCTTTACCGATGCATCTACTGCTACTAAGTTCGGCGCGTCTAACCTGCCGCTTTCCGCTTACGAATGGAAGTTCGGTGATGGCTCCACAGCGTCAGGTCCTGCAGTGTCTCACAGCTACCTCGATGCATCAGTGTACTCCGCTACGCTCACCGTAACCGATAACATCGGATGTTCTGATTCTGTATGGCATAATATGGTAGTCCTGCAACCGGTTATTAGCGCAATGTCTGATACAACAGTATGTCTGGTTCAGCCAATGTGGTTACCTAATACTGTATCGCTTCTGCCTGAAGATCTCACATTCCCGGGTTATGGTTATACTTATATCTGGACTCCAGCCACAGGATTGAGTTCATCAACCGTACAGCAGCCAAACTTCCTCGATATAGGTGTCCACACTTATACTCTTGAAGCGACATTGAATCGTCACGGATGTAAGGCAACACACGTTACCAACATCAACTCGGTATTGCCGTCACAGATCCAGCATCTGTCCATCGACACCAAGATCATGTACGGAAACAGCGTGCAGCTTTACTGCGACAGCGAATTTGTTTACACCTGGACGCCGAACGATGGTAGCCTCAACAATCCGAACATCAACAACCCGATCGCTACACCGTCTGTAACAACCACTTACACTGTATTTGGTATGGATAAATACGGATGCCGCGATACGGCTCAGGTAACGATCTTCGTTGACAGCTCGGCAACAGAACACGTTCCAACTGGCTTCACACCTAACGGCGACGGTCTCAACGATGTGTTCCGTTTCAATGGTGGCAAACACCAGAAGTTGGTGGAAATGAGGATATTCGACCGTTGGGGTACTGAAGTATTCTACTCAAACAGCAGAGAAGTTGGTTGGGATGGTACTTACAAAGGAGTACCTGCCGACATGGGTGTTTACTTCTACACAGTGATCCTCGCACGCCCTGGTCATGCAGATAATCAGGTCTACAAAGGCGAGATAACGTTGATAAGATAACGCACGTTAATGTATAGATAATGATCCCCCCGGAGCAACTTCCGGGGGGATTTTTCTTTGCATCTTTATTATCTTCGCGAGAGAACAATCATTATGGCACTTATAAAATCGATCTCCGGAATACGTGGCACAATTGGGGGTACCCCCGGCAAAAGTCTCACACCTGTTGACCTCGTTAAATTCACTACAGCGTATGGCGGGTGGATAGCATCGCAGGGCACAAATAAAAAGATTGTGATCGGCCGTGATGGCCGTATTTCAGGCGGCATGGTCCGCGATATAGTAGCAGCTACATTGCAAAGCATCGGTTGCACCGTCGTTGATCTGGGGCTCAGTACCACACCCACGGTAGAGATGGCGGTGAAGATGGAGGAAGCGGCAGGAGGTATTATTCTTACTGCCAGTCATAACCCGAAAGAGTGGAACGCCCTCAAGTTGCTGAATGCTGCAGGGGAGTTCCTGAGCGCGGCTGATGGTCAATGGATACTCGACTATGCCGATAAGAATGAGCACAACTATGCCGACGTGAACAAGCTGGGCACGCTCACCAAAGACGATTCGTACATACAGAAGCATATAGACATCATACTGCAGCACCCGCTGGTAGATGTGGCTGCCATTAAGAAGATGAACTACAAGGTGGTGGTAGATGCTGTGAATTCTACCGGAGCCATCTCGGTGCCGCCACTGTTGCATGCATTGGGCGTGCAGGACGTGGTAGTGATGAACGAGGAGGTGACAGGTAAGTTTGCGCACAACCCCGAGCCATTGCCAGAGAACCTCATAGAGCTGTGCTCTGCGGTGAAGAAGAAAGGCGCGACATTGGGTATCGCAATAGACCCCGATGTGGACCGCCTTTGTTTTGTGTGCGATGATGGCACGCTGTTTGGCGAGGAATAC
>JBIKSN010000400.1:0-10242 GCA_044348585.1 Flavipsychrobacter sp. | reverse complement strand
CCACCATCGGCATTCGTAAGGCCGGTTGTCAGGCCTTCACATACAGCCAGTGTGCCACCTATAACAGCCGGAAGCGGATCAACGTTGATAGTTACCGGAGCATTTACCGAGCAACCAACTGCGCTCACAGCAGACGCTGTGTAGATGTTTGTGCCACTTGCTGATGGCGTGATCATCGGATTAGCGCATGTGGTGCAAGACAGGTCGCTGCCGCCTGTCCACGTGTAGGAAACAGGAGGAAGGACACCTTTTACAAGGATGTTATCCAGCAACCAGCCGTAGAGCGCACCATTATAATGCCACCTCAGCCTAACGTTTGGCTGATTAATAGCCGCAGCAGGCAGAATAAGTGTAGTATCAGGCGAAGACGCAGACCATGTATTACCACCGTCTGTTGCCAGTCCGTAGTAATCATATATAGGTGTCCACGGACCGTTGTTTACTGAGTATTCAACGGCCAGTACCTGATCAGATGCGTCTGAAAGGAAGTAATGGTTGTAAGACACTTTTACCGAATCGTATCCTATGGTAGCGAACGATGGAGATACCAAGCGACTGATCACCTGGTTGCCTTCCATGAGGGCAGATGCCTGCAACATCGAAGTACCGTCCCCTGTAGATCCGTCGAAGCCAATAGAAACGATCTGCCAGGCACCAACTGATGACCCAAAAGGTGTTTCGATAGTCCAACCGGCAAGGCCGGAGTTGAAGTTCTGACTCATCAGTGTAGCAACCGGCATTGTAGCCGCTACTGTGTATGCGTTTGTGCTATCACCTATACAGAACGTAGTAGGAGTGGTAGGCGTAACGGTAAGAACAGGCAACGGATATACAGTCACTATGCGCGACGTGATACAGCCTGTAGGCAATGTATACGTAACCCTGGTTGTACCCGCAGCAACACCCGAAACAATACCTGATGCAGATCCTATAGTTGCAACTGATGTAAGTGCAGACTGCCATGTACCACCACCGTCGGCATTGGTCAATGTAGTAGTTGATGCCACACACACCTCGTTGCTGCCGGCAATTGCTGCCGGTAAAGGATTAACCGTTACAACAGCAGTACGATAACAACCGAGACCTGTTGTGAACACATAAGACACAGTCACCGTGCCAGCAGATACACCAACAACAACACCGGATGCAGAACCAATCGTAGCGATAGCTGTGTTATTGCTAACCCATGTACCACCTGTTGAGGCAGTAGCAAGAGGTGTTGTGAGACCGGCACACACGTCCAGGGTGCCGGTAATAACCGCAGGTATAGGATTTGTAGTAACTGTTGTAGTGGTTGTAGTAGCACAACCGTTTGATGCAGTCACTGTAAGCGTATAAGTAGTAGTTGCTGTGACGCTGTTTGCAGTTGGCGAAAGAATATTCGTAGCACTCAATGTAGGATCTGCCGCCCAAGTATATACAGGAACAGGCTTCACAAAGCGAAATGCCGCATTCGAAAGAGGATTGCTTGTATTGTTCTGACCCGGAACAACAGCAAAAGCAGTACCTGCATTGGCCTGTATACCCATTGTATGCTGCGTAGCCTGTGCAGTAGTAACGTGCAGTTCCACATTGCCTGTCGCCTCATCGAAAACGATCTGGCCTGTTTCGTTAGGGCCGGTTGTGAAGTCTGGTACATTATTATAGCTAACAACGAACTTACGGTTCGGTGCAGTACCCGCAGTACCATAGGTGATGTTACCACCGTTTGGCAAATAAAGATCCCTACCAAAAATTGAAACAGTTGGCGGGAAGGACGTATTAGGTATCGTATTGATGTACGTGCTAGTTCTTCCTGCTACGAATGTAACATAGCCGTTTGTGCCGATGTGCACATTGGTACCGGCAGCGTATGTTGTTCCGTAGAACTCGAAATTGAATGGAAGTGGCACATTGAAGAAACCATCGTCGATAGACCCACCGCTAAGCGCACTTCCGGACGCAAACGTACCTGTAGGAGTGAACGTAACCGGAAGGAATGGAATGCTGATAACAGAATAGTCTGTACCGCCTGGGTTAGTTGCAGTAGTGCTCAGTAAGGAGTTGTCACCTTCGCAAATTGTTCCCGGCGTTGGCGTTGTAGCAACAACCGGATAAACACTATTTACAGTTACCGTAGAAGTCACACGACAGCCATAAGGCATTGTGTAGCTAATGATAGAAGTACCACCGGTTGCGCCTGTCAGTATTTCACCTGTAGCACTGTTTATTGGCGCCGGAACAGGGTTGCTACTGCTCCAAACACCACCCGGAGTTGTGGAAGCAAGGGTGTATGTAGCACTGATACACATTTTATTTGGTCCTGTGATTGCAGCAGGGAATGGATTGACCGTCACTTTAGTCGTAGCTGAGTCAAACGTTCCGCTGAATGTACAACCCACTTTAATGCGATACCATGTAGTGTCGGTAATTGCCGTTGGTATTGTATACGACAGGCTGGTAGCACCTGAGATGTTTGACCAGCTCAGACTGTCGTTCGATACCTGCCATTGATAACTAACACCAATACCTTGTGTAGTACCTGAAGTGTTGATCGTAGTAACACCTGAACCGCAGAATACAGGAATTGATGGAGTTGCAGTGCCTGCTATTGAACCTGAACAGTTAACGATCACAACCTCATGCGCACCCATTACCGGGTTGGTACCACTCCTTGTGGTGCCGTCGAGGTCGTTGCCTACAATGCCATTCACAGCCGGAGTACCAGCAATAAGCGGCAAGTTGGTAGCAGAAGCCAACAGATGCAGGTTATCGGAAGAGATGAACTGCGGAGTGATATTCAGTGAGTTTGCGTTTCCTCCGAACGCAGTCTGAAGATTTGCAAATGTATTCTGGAAGGTACCGAGATAAGCAATCGGACTAGGAGCAACAACTGAGTAGTTGTTGTAGTTCATGTTCGAAATGTTACCGGCAGATACTGCAGAGTACACAGCATAGTTATAGTCGCTGTTTACGGTGGTATTGTCGTAAGAGTTTGCGAAGACATTATTTCTTACGTCGACACCCGAACCTGTACCGTTGTTCAACATCAGACAAGCCGAGGCTGTAGGACCATTAAAGCCTGCCAATGCAGTATTCATGTGTACCGTATTGTAGTAAACATTAATGCCACCTGATGCACCCTGCAGGTCTATACCTGAGGACATATATGTTGCAGCCGGAGTAGCAGAACCCCATGCATTTGCCCATATGTTTGAGATCATGTTATTCGCGATCAGGGTATTTGTTGTACCCGACGATGAATTGATCATGATACCCGCACTACGACCACAACCGGTAGCAAATATGTCACCGATGTTTGTTATCGTGTTACGTGTGATGCTGTTATTCAGAATAATACTGTTGCTTCCAAGACCAATACCGAAGTTGGCACCTGTTCCGCTTGAACAAGCGTTAGAGACGATATTCTTGATGGTATTCTGACTGATATTGGCACCACTTACGCCCTGGACGATGGAAATACCGACAACCTGACTGGTGATCGATGTTGTACCAATGTTCTGTACGGTGTTATTAGTAATAGTAGGATTGAGGTGGTTACCCATGTACATACCGTTGTAGGTTATGTTCGCGGTAGCGTCACTCACATCAGGTCCGAATTTGTTACCGGTGATCAACCAGTTGTCCAAACCGCCGACAGTATTAAATGCAGTACCAAATGCATAGATACCGTAAGCGGCCTTTGTTACGAAGTTGTTCTGGATCGTGATATTGTCGTTGTCTGGACCTGCTGTGACAGTGGCTGATACACCATCAACACCCGCCAGGAAAGCCCAGCTACCGGTGAAACCTGTATTGTTGTTGCCACCTATGATGTTCGTGTTCCTTACAGTTATGAACCTGTTACCAGGTCCGGTAGTTGCAGTACTTGCAAACCAAACAGTAGAGGCATTGCCGACATTGTTACTTACCAGCGTCATACTTGATCCACCAGCGTTCAAACCGTCCAACGTCACGTAACGTGCATTCAGGAATTTGAATACTGCAGGAGCACCGGATGTGCCACTGATAGTAGCCGCATTACCCGCAGCAGGCTGAATGGTAAGCGTATTCACCGCGCTTGCGAACGAATTGAGCTGAACTGTGATCGGGAATGTTTCAGTAGGGTAAGTTGCATCAGTCAATGAGAAAACAACGGGACCTGAGATACAGCCGTTATTGTATGCAGCTACTGCACTTGTAATGGTATTGAATGGAGCTGCACTGGCAGCACCAACAGGTATCGTTCCACTGAGTGACAGAAGTACGTTGTAACTGTTCGGTGTAGTTGGCGGAGTAGTCACAGTATTTACATCTGTAGCTACCAGGCCTGTACCCGGATTAGAAGCGATCTGCAAAGCACCATCTTGCGCTAACACATAATAGAAAACCTGATCGTTGATGGCCAAACCGCCCATCAGTGATTCGGAGATCGTGAATGTCCACGTGCCGTTTGCAGCCGTACCGGAAGTCAACAAACCTTGTGTGCTGTACCAGGTTCCCGCCACACCTTTCTTGAAATAAACGCGTGGCTGCAATGAACCGGTGATCGGAATTAGATCGCCGTCAGCTATAGTTGCTGTGAATGTTCTGTCGCCTGTACCACACGCATTGGTCAGAGCAGTATAAGTAATAGTAGGAGGCAAGTTCGACAAAGGAACACCATCGAACTCATCAGCACCCATGTCAGGTGCGAAGCCACCACCATTTACCGCTGTAGGGCCGGGGCGTGTTTCGTTATCGAAATCGGTATTAAATCCGGAGATCGCTACACCATGTGCCTCAAAGTTATTGGGTGTAAGACCCATATTCAGGTGCAGATCGCCATTCAATGAATTCACGAAAGTAGGTACACTTGCAGTATATGAGTTATCATCACTCAACGCTGCAGTTCTCCAAGTTGCAAAGGTCCTGTCACCGTTCCAGAAACCTATTGTAGCAGGGTTGCCATTCAGGATATTGTAATTAGATGCGTTTGCCCCCCATCCGGTAGTACTTGCCGTACCACCGATAGTATTAGCAATTGCGTAGTGCTTACCGGTACCACCCGAACGAACGTTGTTGAAGATGTTGTTGCGTACGTCCATTGGCGTAGTAAATGCTGTGGTAGAATAGTTACCGCGCAACATACAAGACGTATGGTTACCTCCTGATGATGCAGTTCCTTCAATATTAACTGTGTTGAAATATACTCTCATCAACAAACCTGTAGAAACGTTCATGATACCTGTGAACGATGTATTGGTGGTCTGACCCGCACCCAGTGAGATCATGTTGTTATATATCGTAGCACCTGTTGTAGTAGGCGAGCCGATCATAACACCCACAACACGTGGCGGAGCAGTTACAGTTGTACCTGTATTAGAGTTTCTGAGATCATAGATCCGGTTGTTGCCGATCATAGGACCAACCGCGTTCGTCAGTCCGATACCGCATACGGTGGTACCAAGTGAAGCGGTGTTTGTATTAGCAATGTTGTAAATAGTGTTGTTCGTAATGGTAGCTACCGGAAGGGTGTTTCCGTAGTACCCTATACCCATTACTGCAGTCTGACCGGAACTAACTGTATTTGCGGAAGCACTTGAGATATTGTAAATGGTATTTCCGGTTATTGCCGCCGAAGCATTGCTGGTATGGACAATACCCGCCGCAACGCTACCCGTACCGGTGCCCAGTGCCCTTAAATTTGCAATGGTATTGTTGCTGATGACCGGCTGAACAACGTTGGTAATTGAAGCACTGGAGTTGATACCATACAATACCTGTGTTCCCGTTGTAGCGGTAGCGAGGTTGATGCTATTGGCAGTTGAAGTACTACCGATGGTGTTACCAGTTACGGTGTATGAACCGGAAGAAGCTATCTGGATACCTTGAATTCCCGCACCGTTGGTTGTAGAACCGTTATCTACTGTGATTGAACCGATCACGTTGTTCTGAATATTGATGGCCGCAGGGTTAGCTGCAGAGCCATTAATCCCCACCACTGTACCACCCGTGTTCGTATTGATGGTCGCAGTGATCGCACCATTACCTGTAGAGGCACCAATGATATTCGGCGTTATGTTTCCTATGTTCACACTACCGCTTGTAACACTGATTCCGCAGAATGCACCACCTGAGGTAGATGAGGTACTTGTAGTTGTGAAGTTGAATCCGCTGATCGTGTTACCTTGTACCGAGGAAGGTGTACTATTACCAACAGAAAGGAAGATACCATTGTATATCACCGTTGTTGCTGCCGTCATTGTTGTAGCTCCGGTCCCGGTAGGTGAGGCATAGCCGATCACGTTGTTAGAAACGTTGAATGCATTTCCAAGTGTATTAGTAATGAAGATCGCCCTGTGCGTAGTACCTGTAGTGTAGGTACGTGCAGCGGTCTGGTAGAAGCGGTTACCGATGATATTCCAGTGAGTATTCGCCGTAGTAAGAAGAATACCGTTTGAAGCTGTAGTAGCAACGAAATAGTTAAAGATGTTACAGTTTGACACCGTATTATCTCTGTTCTCTTTACCAGTTGTACCGGCAGAGTAAATACCATTGTATGGAGTGGAAGCACCATCGCCAATGTTACAGAACTCAATCAGGTTGTTTGTGTTACCTGCGACAGCAGTAGATGTAGAGAACCAAATTGAGCCCTGAACAGTCGATGTATTCACACTATTGATGTTACAATAGCGGACAATATTGTTTGAAGCACCGTTGATGAACCTGATAGCCTGACCACCTGTATTTGTATTCGAGATAGTAAGTGCATTTGTGGAACCTGTAGAGCCTACCCTGCCGTCGATGGTGACAAAGTTTGCGCCACTTAAGTCGAATACGGCATTCGCCGCACCACCCCATGTGATGGTAAGTGGGCCCTGAGGACGGATCGTGAGCCTGTTTGTTGGACTCGAACACGGTGGTGTGTTGATCACAACAGGGAATGTTTCACCGGTGCCATCATATGTTGTCTGAATTTCGATAGCAACAGGAGCTGCGAGACCGAGTGTGTTCACTGCATTTATTGCTGCCGTAAGTGTCGGGTAGTCTCCGGTAGGACCAACTGTTTTGATACCCGTAAGGCTACAAGATGTAGTAAATACGTTGTTTGTCAGTGGCGCACCGGTTGCATACAATGGACCGCCGGTACAAAGTGTGTTGTAACCATATACCCAGAACCAGTATTGTGTACCCGGTGTAAGGCCTGAAGCGTTGTATGTAGTGTAGTTAGAGTTGCTGATCACAACTCCGCCCAATGCTGTAGAGCCAACGGGATAATTGATACCATCAGTTGGTGCTGTTGGCGCTGTACTTGTAGTGGTCATTATAACCAGATACTTGTGAGCGGCAGGTGTTGAAGCAGTGAACGAACCGTTAATGTTGAACAGACCCGGCGTAAGGCCCAAAGCAGTTGGCTGATTGGTTGGGGTAACGCATGGCAACACTTCGTACACGTTTACGTTGTCAAGACCGATATCGGTAACACCAAAGTCACTGGTTGTTCTGAAACGGATGATGGCTGCACCATTTGCCAAGGTCGTCGTAAATGAACGATTTGTCCAGGAACCGGCAACAGCAGGAGGCGCATCAACTGTTGTGAACGTAGCGCCACTGTCTACCGATATCTGACAAACTATATTGTCTGTACCGGAAGTGTTGATGTAGTCGTAACTGATCTGCTTTGTACCTACGGGCAAGTTTACGTACAGGTTCAGGTCACCGGTACCACCTGTAGACACCTGATAGGTATGCCACCTGGCCGAGAATGAACCATCACTCGATACCGGAAAATACTGACCGAATGTAGGATTCACCCACGCACCGGTATTCGGCCCCTGCGGGTCGTCTTGCCTGCGCCAGAAGTTATTTACTGCTGTAGAAGTTGTTGTGTTTCTCCAGAAGTTGTTCGGAGCGTCGGCAGTGGCACATGCGTTCATCCACGTTGGCTCAAAGCTTTCGAAGAATGGCAATGACGCAACCGCAACGGGGATCAGAGTGAGGTAAGCCGGCGTGGTTGACGCACTCAGTCCGCTTGCCACGCAGGTGATCGTACACTTGTAGTAAGTGCTTGTTGATACAGTTGCTGCGAAAGTATTGCTTGTGGCACCCGGAATCGGAGTGTAAGTAATGTTGTCCGGCGATGAAGACCATTCAAAAGTAAGACCGGATGAAGTAGACGCTCCGACCAGAGAAAGGTTTGATGTATATGGCGTGCATCCGTTCAACTTGGTTGCATTGATAGTACCTGCAGTCGGGCTACCCACACACGGCGGAGCTGTCTGGATATCTACGTAATAGTCAACACAGGTACCGCTGAAATAGTTAGGGTTTGAACCACCGAAGTTAATAGCACAAGGATCGAGGCGAGCAGGATATACACCCAAAGTTGTTGCAATGCTCTCCCATATACCACGCATACGCATCAGGTGTAAACCAACCGGCGCGGATAGCGGGATGTTGATATTGAAGTTTACCGGGTTGATTGTGGTGGTGGTGAGGCCCAGACCAATAACGCCTGTCACTTCTTCCGTTGTCTGGAAGATACCATCGTTGTTAAAATCGATCCATACTTGCGCCTCCTGATATGTTGAGGGGCTGCCATAGGAAATGGCACTTGGGTAGGTATTGCCACGGTAAAGCACGATCGGTGCTATAGAACCGGTACGGCTCAGGTAGCCTGTGGTGGTGCTAACCGCCGACATGATCGTATTGTCATTAAGGTTTGGCCCCGTCGCTGCAGTTACTGTAAACACACCTACGCCGAACGTATAACTACCCACACTTTGCCATGACGCAGCAGTAGTAGTACATGCTGGCGCAGGAGTGAAAGTAGCCATCACTGTGTTTGAAGTAGCAGACGCGAACGTAGGACAAGTAACTACCGCCTGATAGTATGTGTTGGCTGAAATGCCGGTAAAGTTGTATGTGGATGTTGTAGCGCCTGAGATGTTAGTGAACGGACCGGTTGCCGATGTAGAAGACTGCCACTGGTAAGTAAGACCACCCGCTACCGTTGTACCCGTAAGACCCAGTGTAAATACCGTTGAACCAAGGCCGCTTGTAGGTGTCACCGCCGCTGTGCCCGGAACAGGCGTGCCCGTACAAGCAGATGAGCCTGTACCACACACTGAGATGTTCCTTGTGGCCGTGCCACCTGCCACAGTAACGTTTACTCCACAATAAGTTGTAGCAGCAGTAGGACTAAACCTTACAAATAAAGGGGTAGCCGAAAAACCGCCGCCGGTATATGCAGTCGTAAATGAAGAAACCCATGTGATGCCGTCAGCCGATACTTCGTAGTTGGCCGGAGCGGTTACGGTGTACGTACCTGCAGTTGGGGAAAGAAAAGAACCACCAATGGTAGTGGTGAGCGCAGCCGATGAGGTGCCCACAGTCGTAGGGTCGAATGACAACGATGCCGGTGCCGCAGTGATCGTTGGTGGCGGTGGCGTATAGGTAAGAGAGATGTTATCTACAGCCGCCGGTGGTTGCGACCCTATGGAATTGTCATTCTGCCATGTGAAGATCAGACGAACGGTCGTACCAGCAAGAGCGTTCGGCAACGTAATATTTTGCGTTGAGAACGAGCCGAAAAACGACGTCTGTGTGTAAACCAGTGTCGCACCAGCCAGGGCAGAACTACTTGATGCAGGAACACCTGCAACAGGTGTAACGGTTGTGGGAGCGGTATACACAAGTAACCTATCCCACCCAGATTCTCCGTTTCCCTTCAGTGCAAAAGAAAGCGAGATAGATGTAGCACCTGTAGGGATCGCAACGTCACGATAGAAGTGACTTGTTGCTGACACCCCTGTGTTGTAATCGTTGTTGGTGCCATTGCTGATCGAAAAATAAGCAGCACGTGCACCGGTGTAACCTGTGGGTACTGTACCCAAATACCAACCGATGGTGGCAGAAGTGTTCACCAATGTCCATCCGTTCGCGGCAAAGGTTGTACCATTTTCAAAACCACCATCTCCGGTGGGGCTGATCGCTACAACCTGAGTATATCCCGTCATACTCAGCACGCACATCATCAAAAGCAAGTAGATCTTCTTCATACTATCAACATTTATAATTTATTCTCGATATTCTGTTCGTTGTTTGCCGAACAAACCAACCATTTTCCCTAGGTTCAAAAGACATGAATTTGAGGGTTTGCACTAGTCGGCATGCAGGCTGTTACTGCACAAAATTTTGGCAAATGTTATGAAATTTCAAGTATAAAGTTAAATAATTTAAACTAAATGTGAATTGCGTCTCATTTCTGACAATTCAGTG
>JBIKSN010000005.1:0-34513 GCA_044348585.1 Flavipsychrobacter sp. | reverse complement strand
TTCCTTCCGGGCGATCTCAAGGAAAAGATCGATCCGTATCTGCGCCCGTTATACGACGCACTCGACGACATGATCCCGAGCGACAAGCTCAACTACTTCATGTCGAACCGCATCATAGAAATAGCGCCGCTCGCATACATGCGCGGTCGCACGCTCGACAATGCCTTCATTATTCTCGATGAGGCGCAGAATGCCACAGAGCTGCAACTGAAGATGTTCCTTACACGTATAGGCGCATCTGCAAAAGCGATCATAACAGGCGACCTTTCTCAGGTCGATCTTCCAAAGAATCAGAAGAGCGGCTTGCTCAAAGCATCTCGTATTCTGCAGAACATTGAGGGCATCGCCCATGTGCAACTCGACGAGGCCGACGTAGTGCGTCACCGACTCGTAAAACAGATCATCCGCGCATACGACAAAGATCAGGAGCGCGAAGAAGAGCTCGAACAAAAACGTAGCCAGCAATGGCAAGCCCTTGGAAATCAAAAAAACAACGGCTGATAATTTAAAAAAGAGAGCGCCTCACAAATTTGTGAGGCGCTCTCTTTTTTATCTCTTCTTGCCTACAACCTGCTACATCTTCCGCTTCTCCAGTTTCTTGTAAAACTGCAGATACATCGGCAGCGCCGCCGACCCATACCATTCATACAGCTCAGCGTCCAGCAACTTTGCCCTTACTGCAGGATCCGATTCCAGTAGCTTATTTGCATCAGGAATACCCGCTGCGTTCAGAATGAAGATTCCTCGGTACTCCTTTGCATTTTTCTCTAATGGACCAGCCACCACAAGCTTGCCGACATCGGCAAGTCTGCTGATGTTCTGCATATGACCGGCAAACAAACTATCCCGCACCACTTTGTCCGTCACAGTATTGGATCCCGTCTTCAGCAAGACCAACACATACATCTTCATGCCATATTCGTCAGCTCCCATCGAGTCTGCCAGTTTCTTATCGTAAGTAGTGTCCGGCATTTGCCCACTTGCATCCATAGCTAGACCTGTCAACAACAACATAAACAGCAACATTAACTTTTGAATCATATTCCATTTTTTATCAAAATACGAAAAACTGAACAACTACTTCAAACCGAAGGACCGCCATACCTTTAACGAGAACCGGTAATTCTGCAACCAATGACCTGGCGGTTCAATCCATGATATCCCGACATCCGCGTATATCGTATATCTCGGCTAATAACGAAACATCTTGCTCCTCCTCAATCTAGCCCAAAAAACATAATAAAATAAAAAGTTCATAAACAATTGAAAACCTATGCACACGCAACAAGTTTACACAAATCCGCAACAACCTTTAACGTTTCCTCCTCGTTCTCTACACTACATTTGCACCCTGAATAACTTCATTCACTCATCAGACTAAAACTATTAGACGCATGAAAAAGACACAATTGATTGTCGCCCTTCTTATCATGGGCATTACCCTTGTGACCGGGTGTAAAAAGAAAAACGACGACAACAACAACAACGGTGGCTCCGCCACAGCCGCAGCCCTCGTCATCAAAACCGGCGCTCAAAGCATCTCACCGGATGAGAAACTCACATATGAAGCACAGGTGGTCGACAGCAAGGGCAATGCAACCACAGCCACGAGTGTAACATGGAGCGTCAGCAACAACTTGGGTGCCTTCTCTGGTAACGTCTTCACCCCTTCTGCTTCCGGTGCAGGTGCCATCACCGCTAAGGTTACTGTCAATGGAAAAGAACTCACCGCTTCTGTTCCTGTTGGTATCTACCTGCCGGCTGTATTTACCGTTGTACCATCAGCAGTCATCTGGAGCACAGGAGCCGGCACCATTCCGCTGAACGCCGTTTACCTCGGCACCGGTTCGGTATCTGGCTATACCTATACTTCCAGCAACACCGCCGTTGCTACCGTCGACGCATCAGGCATTATCAGCTTTGTAGCGCCCGGTGAATGTGTTATCACCGTTACTGCAAACGGCCTGTCAGGCAACAATAAGGTTGTGGTACCCGTTCTGGTAGTGGGAATGCCATCTGTAACACTTCCTGTTGTTCGTGTAGCAGTCAACCCGGTGGGTAAAGACATGTTCCGCGGCGAAACAGCAACGTTCACGGCCAAAGCATACAACTCATCAAATGCAGAAGTGAGCAGTACCTTTACATGGGCCACACAAGATCCTGCTATTGCTACCGTCGACGCCAATGGGGTAGTTACAGCAAAGGGTTTGGGTAATACCATCATCACAGCAACAGCCAGCGGCATCACTGGTCAGGCCGAAGTAAACGTCCTGCCCGATACTACGATCATTGTTACACCTATCATTGCAAGCATCGGCGCAGGTTCGTCAAAACAATTTACAGCACAGGCATATACCGTGAATAAAACCACCAAGTCATTGTCTGCCATCGCAATGCCGGCTGGTCTCACCTGGGAGGTACCCACCACCGGTGTTCCGATATTTGATATCGCCAATGTCAACTCAACTGGCCTTGTTACAGTCAAATCATCTGCAACTATAGGTCTTTCCACGGTAGTTGTTGCACACGTAGCTTCTCCAACCATAGCCGAAGGCGCGGGCCTCATTATGGTCAGTGACTGCAACTGCGGCACCACCACTCCGGGGGTTACATCGATCAACGTTACTGGCGGCACCACCATAACCGCGAGCCTCACTGGTGGCCCTATCACTATCACCGCAACTGCTGTTGACGCATCCAATAATCCTGTTGCAGGTGCCACAGTAAAAATGTGCTCCGATAACATAGCAGTTGCCACCATCGATACCACCAACAATACAGTAATTCCGGCAGGCCCCGGCACTGCCATCATTACACTTTGTAACGGCGGTGTATCCACTACAGTTACTTTGAACGTTACATTCTAACCAAGATCTGTAATAACACCTTTTCAGAGGCGATGCCGGCACTCCCGGCGTCGCCTCTTTCGTACATGCAATGCCGCTAATTTGTGTAAATTTGGTGCCTTGTCACCACGCATTAACTCACGGCTACACACGGTTTATAAAGCATGAAGAAACGCTTACTGATCTTCTCCTGGGAATACAACGGTTACCATTCAGTGCAGGGCACAGCTCTTTCTAAGCGTCCGCGTCAGATAGCCGAGTCCTATCGTGCTGCCGGCTGGGATGTAACTGTTGTACACAAAGACCACCGCAATGAGAGCGGAGGTGCTCGCTTCCACATCAGTATTGAAGAAAACGGCATTCGCCGCATCGCTGTTAAGGCCACCGATGATACCGGCATCAACCGCTCCAATCCACTTACCCGCAAGATCGAAACCCTCTACTACATTGCCTTTCGTGGAGATCGCACCTACCGTTGGGCTTCCGATGTTATCAGTTGTTTTCCCGAACTCGGCATCGCCAAACCCGGCCATATCATTGGTTGCTTTTCACCACGCGTCCCACTGTTCCTCGCAAAATATTTCGCAGATCAGTTCGATGTCCAATGGGTGGCCGATATTCAGGACCCCATCTACGAAGGAGTAGCAAAAAAGATGTGGCCCTATTGCCGTCGTTGGATGAAGTCTATCCTCTCATCTGCAAAGGCAATCGTTCACATTTCTCCCGAATGGGCCGAGATCGACTCCGGTCGACTGCAACTGCCCGTAAATACAATCCGACATGCAGTACCAGCCACTGTTCCTCCGCCAACCGACCTCAAAGAAGCTGAGTTCCGAGCGAATCACGGCAATCATTTCAATGTATTTTACGGTGGCTCCATTTCTCCTGATATCCAGTCGCTTGATGTACTCCGTGCAGTCATTGAAATGGCGGCCGGCCACGGCGTGTCTGTCAAGATACTGTTAGCAGGCAACGATCAGGCACTGAAGCTGTTTACCGACGGACTCGGCCGCCAGGCTATTCACTACCTCGGTTGGCTCTCTCCCGATGACATGAACCGCTACATATACAATAGCAATTGTACCATGGTCATTCCATGGTCAGCCGAGCGTGTTGGTATCCCCTCCAAGCTATATGAATTGTGTAGCTACCCCAAACCCATCTGGATAGTCGGTCACGACATAGGGGCATTCCCATCTCTTTTCAATGAATGGAAACACCCCGCCATTGCCACCGGCGACATTGAAACCCAAATGAAAGCTGTTCTCGCTGCTGCCCACGGCGACACAAGCAAAATGTTCAACCTCGCCGCCTGCACGGGTCAGGTACTGAAGGCCGATCAGCTTTGTGCTGCTTTTCTCCGTCTGCTGTAGGGCTATTTGCGGCGCACCCGCAATATAACATCCGAATCTTCGTTGGCTCGTTTCACAAGCACCGGCTTTCCTGTCTTCTCCGATTCACGCAACAGATCTATGTAGGCAGGTGCCGCATTCTTCGATATCCTGTAAAACCTTGCCGACTCATTGAATGTCACTTCAATGTACGGATCATCTCCCGCCGCCGGCCTTATTGCCGCAACCGTGAGTGAATATTCAACCGTCTTTTTCACAGTAACTTTCTTCTTTTTCTGCGCAGCTGCCGGCAATGCAGCTACCATAAAAAATAAACCCAACATGCAGATCGTGCATATTGAGTTTACCATTTTTCTGTTCACAAAAAATCTTAAGGACATGTTACACGGGGTGCGTAAGTTGTAAGCGTTGAATTTGTTGAAGAGAATGTAGGATCAGTGCTAAAGGTAAGACCTGAAGAACCCGACGGCGTGTAAGATGATGTTGGCTGCACATTTATCATTGTCACATGCGGCGTGAACGATCCTGCACACGCAGGATTCTCCTGTGCATGCAACCATGTGGCCAGAAGTACCGGCTGGTTGAACATCGCCGGATCAAATACATAAGCCTTAGGTCCCGTTGGCGTTTGCACAGTTACAAGCGGCGCCACGTGATACCACCAGCGAATACAGCAACCACCCCATTTCTGCGCCTGCACACAAAGTTTGTCAGACCCGGCATTCGCAAAACTGAATATTTTCTTTGTACCATACTTATACCTGTTATTGATCACCCAACACATTTTATGAGCGCGCGCATAACAACCATCCTGGCAGTACTGAAAAGAGATACATTTATCTATGCCATATGGTCCCGGCAAAGCGCAGCACTGACGAACGATGTAATCAAACATTAATTGCGCTGTTGCAAAATCAGGGATCACATTATTCAGCCCCGGGTCCGTTGTGTTCAATACTCCCAACGCTTGCGGCTCGTTTACGTCATTGTCTGCCATGCTCTTCAGGTCTACTTTTATCGCCTTACCGTTCTCCACATTAACAGGCCTCAACCTCAGATCTGCCAATTGCTGATCGTTGGGTTGCTCAATCTTCACCAACACGCCCTGCCATGGGTCAAAAGTCGCATACACCGGTTTGTTTGCGCTGAATGCTACCTTAACAGCTTCCACTAAATTAACATCGGTTACGGTAAAGAACTCAGCATTCTCATTGAAGAATACCTCTATCGCAGAGGTTCCTGCAATGGGTCTTATCCCGGCCACAGTCAGCACAGAGGACATTACTTGGGTTGCCCCGTTCTTACCGCCTGAACCCGCACCTGCAGCAGACTCAGCAGTTGATGTCGTATTGACAACCGGCGCAACGCGCACCACACTTTCTTTGGCAGCCTTTCGGTCACACGAATTCAACCCGATAACTGTAGCCAAGGCAGCTACTGACAATGCTATTGAAAAACCTCTGAGTGCGCGACTCGTATATTTATTGTTCATAAAAAGTAGAATTTACATTTGCAACACAAACATATACATCTAAAGTACAGATATTTCCCCACCTAACAAATTTTTGGTGCGACTTTTTATTTTTCCGGAATATACGGCCCCAATAACCGATTATTTTTTTTATCTTTCCATATTACATCATATCCTTCTAGCAATGAGAAAAGTACATACGCTTCTTTTTATACTTTTTTGCGCCCAATCTCTACTGGCCCAGTCGCTGCATAAACGCCCCTCACCATCGCCGGTTGTAAACGCACTGTTGCGCATGAACGAAGAGCGTAACGCCCTGGCGGCCAAGCCTACAGCCGGCGTTCTCATGCAGCGGGTAGTTGCTCAGAGCACGCGCGATAACGGAACGGGCTCACTCACCGATTCTGTTAAGTTAAAATACAGCGGCCAGCGTGGCTCTACCTACGACTACAACATGATGATGTATCCATACAATTACCCATACGGTACGTCGCCCATGTTTGATTATGCCGGTGTATTCACATCGCCTCAGGTAAAATACGATACCTATACGCACTGGACAATCAACCCCTTCACAATGCCCTCTTTCGGCCTTTACGAAGGATATTACGGCTCCTACGACACCAACAGCAACCTCACCAACTTCAAAAAGTTATACGTCGACTCTACCCTCAACGACAACATGAGTTATGTGAACCAGTTCAATGCAGTCAAAAACATCTCTAAAAGCTTCACATTCAATCTAAATGCAGGTGTTGCCGACAGTGCGTTCATCCAACATTTTCAATACGACACCGCAAAACGTCTTGTGAAAGACAGCACATATGAACTGCACCTTGGTGTATGGCGAATAGTTTCAAGAACCATGTATTCGTACGACGCTGCCGGAAACGTCACCCTCATTGACCATTACTCCAACCAAACAGACACATCATTCCTGCTGCCGCTTACACAGCAACTGAAGTACACCAATACCTTCGATGCAAGTAATCGCCTAACTACCGTTCTCACCACCATGACAAATGGTACTGTTATGGCCGATTATGTTAAAGACACCTTTACCTACAGTGGCACACTTACTTTCCACAACTCCTGGAAACAGATCCAAATGGATCCGATTCACGGCACTTGGTGGCCACAATACTACATGCAGAAAACACTTTCATCCGGCAAACCTGACACCTTGTATCACAGAGGATGGGACAGCATTGCCAACGCATGGGTACCTATCTCAAAAGACATCGTATCATATAACAGCTACAGCAATCCCGATACGATCCTCAATTATGAATACAACTGGACATCCTACTCCACTACTCCCGACTATACCACCGTATATTACTACGACACATTCACTTACAATCCCCCTACAACCTCACTCAGCAACCACTTAGCTCAACCGGAGGTAAGGGTGTATCCTAATCCTGCAAACGCAAACGTTACTATCGAATTGCCAACTGCATTTGCAGATCAACGCATTAACATCTACTTCTTAAACGTATCCGGGCAGATTGTTACAAAACAATCCGTTGTTGCAACAACATCACTGAACATACCTACCTCACACCTCACAAATGGCTCCTACTGGATGTACATTGAGAATGATAAAGGACAAATACTGCACCGCCACCATCTGATCAAATACTGATAGTGGCACTATCTTCATTACCGGCATGAATCTACTTTCATGCCGGTATTTTTTTACCCATTATTTTTGCATACAAACAACTGACTATGGTAAGATCGCTCGCACTGGCTTCTTTGCTCACTGCTTCAGCAACGGGTTTATTTGCCCAAAAACGGATGCCCCCACCGCCACGCCGCGACAGCATTCCCTACATGTTCAATAACAACCTGCCTGCATTCAATGTATTGCTGCGCGATAGTTCGGGCATTTTCAACACATTCAATATCCCGAAAGGCAAACCATCAGTGCTCCTTTTGTTTTCGCCCGATTGCAAACACTGCAATGAATTCACTGGCACGCTGGTGCGCAACATCGACTCGCTTAAAGACGTGAATATTTACATGATAAGCATGTTACAGAACATCACCATCATGCGGAATTTCATCGAAGCTTACGACCTGGACCGCTACTCAAACATCAAGGTAGTTGGCTGCGACTATGAGTTCTTTTACCTGACCTATTTCGCCCCTATGCAACTACCTGCCGCGGCCATTTTCGATGCGGATAAGAAGTTTATCAAGCTGTTGGACGGCACCGTTTCCGTTAATTCACTTTACATGAATACCCACCCGATCAACTAAAAAGAAAGAGGGTTGGTTCTTCCGAACCAACCCTCACTATATATATCTTTTCGGTATTACTTACTTTTCTTTCCGGTTATCATTTCGTATGCCTTCACAAACACACAACCCATTGTGCTGATGAGGATATTGATATCAAGCCACACACTCCTGTTCTTCATGTAGTAGATATCCCACTGTATCCTTTTCCTGAGTTCACGCTCCACACTTATCTCCCCTATGTAGTCTTTGATCTGAGCCATCCCGGTCATTCCCGGCAATACTTCCAATCGCAAATTATAATAAGGAATACACTCCGAATAATACCTTGTATGGTACAACATGTGCGGACGAGGGCCTACGATGCTCATATCGCCCAGCAGCACATTGAAAAACTGTGGAGTCTCATCCAGATGCGTTACCCTCAAAAAACGTCCTATTGACGTGATCCTTTTATCATTTATCGAAACCTGCTTCACATCTGCTTCATCATTCACAAACATCGTTCTGAACTTGAAACAGTTGAATTCAACTCCCATATAACCTGTCCTCTTCTGAACGAAGAAAACCGGTCCTTTTGATGTCAGTTTTATGAGCAGTGCGAGAATTGGCGTGAGCCATGACATTACCAACGCAATGAAAGCAAACGAAAGCGTCACATCCATCACCCTCTTTACAGCCATGTAGTATGATGCAGGCTGATGCTCCAGATATTGCTGGTTCATCTCCTGAAACATATACCTGATACTAGCCATGTCCGTTTGCGGAATGGTAGGATTCTGTACTTTTTCTAAGGCGATATCTAAAGAAGCTGGTTGTTTCATTGAAAATTCCGGACGCAAATTTACTAAATAACAGCAAAAACCGTGCTAATTTTTCCGAAACCCCTTCCATTAACAAAAATACAACCTATTTATAACTCAACTCCCGCTCTGTAAGTGACAGATTCATCCTGTAATCACCCTCGTCAAGACTCAGGTTCGGGTTATAATATGGATCACGCTCAATATATTTCTTCCACTTCTGCTGGAAGAATGCTACTTCCCTCACATGGCGCTCGTATGACTCTTTTGTCTGCTGAGGATGCCCCCTGGTAGCCGACTCGTAGTGATACAACACAACATCAGGAACATACAAATTGAAATATCCCTTATCCAATATCCGCAGACAGAAATCCACGTCATTATACTCAACCTCCAATGCCTCTTCCATTCCACCCACTTCCTCATACACATTACGGCGAACCATCAAACACGCAGCTGTTACCGCAGCATTATTATCAACAGACTGCAGATAATTGTAATATCCGGGACTATCCTTGTAGAAACCAACGAAAACGTGCCCCGCACACCTTATGTCACCCAGACCTATCACCGTACCCGCGTGCTGGATCGTATCATCCGGATACAGCAGTTTCACACCTATAGCACCGTTTTTCTCGTGCTGCGCATACGACACCATCGTGTTTATCCACTCCTTCTGCAATATCTCTACGTCATTGTTCAGCAACAACACATATTCACCGTCGCTGTTGGCAACACCCAGGTTCATCAGTTTAGAGAAATTGAATGGGAACGATGCCTCCACGCACTTAAACCTGTCGCCATACTCCCTGACATACTCATCCATCAACTCAAAAAACTCAGGTGTCTTACTGTTATTGTTCAATACAACAACTTCATAGTTAGGGTACGCCGTCAGCCTAAAAATTGAATCGATCGTGTTCTTCAGCATCTGAACAGCATCCTTTGTTGGTATCAGTATACTTACTTTTCCGTAAGAACTAATATGGTATTTGATCCTGTAACTGCCCCTTATTGACTGGAATTGCACCTCACCCGGCGTCCCTCTTCTCACCAATGCTTCCTCAAGTGCCTTCTTGGCCGCAATGTATGCATATGGTTTAGCATCACCTTCTTCACTTGCTACCGACAAGCTGTGCACCCTCCAGTTATAAAGTACTTTAGGTATATGCCCGATGTGTTGAGTTGCCTCCGACACGCGCAGCAGCAGGTCATAGTCCTGGCTACCCTCAAAACCGAGCCTGAATCCACCCACTTGCTCCACCAGTTTTCGCTCTATAACTACAACGTGCGAGATGTAGTTGATCGTCAGGAACTTGTCTGGTGACCAATCGGGTTTGAAGAACGGCGATGAGTGAACTCCATCACCATCCACCTTATCTTCATCAGAGTAAATAAGCTTATCCTCCGGATGTTCGTTGATGTGTTTCACCACCTCAAACAGGCAGTTGGGTGTCAGCAGATCATCATGATCCAGCAACAAGATATAGTCACCCGTTGCCAGTTCCAGCGCCGAATTAGATGCAGCAGAGATATGACCGTTGGTTTCACGGAATTTTACTTTTATCCGCGGGTCTTTCATGGCATACGCGTTCAGCAACCTCTTTATCTGAGGATTCGGCGAACAGTCGTCAGCTATGCACAACTCCCAGTTGTCATACAACTGGTTGATAACAGATTTTATAGCATCATGCAGAAAGCTTAACGGCGGATTATATACCGGCACCAGAATACTGATCTTGGGCTTGCGCTGCAGCGCCGCTTTTCCGTCCTCATAATCAGCCTTCAACAATTTTATATTCAGTTTCGTACCTATCCATTCCTGATAAGAAAGACTTCTGTCTCCGTCAGACTTATCAAGGAATATAAGCTTCACCGGCCTGTCCTCAACCCACAGATATATTTGACGCAGAATACGCTTGAATACCTTGCGAAGAATAAGTAATCCGGCACGGCTGAACGAGAACAGTATAAATTTCAAGAACTTCTTAAATCCTCCCCCACCTGCTTTGCCGTCCTTAAAGAATATCTGCTTGTAATGCTTCAATTTCTTCGAGATGCGGTACATGCGGTTCTGCTCAATGAAGTCGATGTGATTACGCAACCTTTGGTTGTGCTCCGTGATGGTCACATTGTCCACCTTTGCCTTATCCAATTCTGTTACCAGCCTTCCGTTTTTCAGGTGTTGCGACACTATTTCGTTCTGTGCCACAACCTGGTTCCGCGATGCTACATAAAGAACACTTCCCATGTGCTGCTCATACACATCATTATGCCGCGCAACAATGGTGGCAAAGTTCGTGTCATCCAATGTCTTATCACGGTCGGTCTTCGAGGTACTTATCAGATTCTGCGCAGGCACCTCATAGCAAAACGCCGATGCCTGACCCTTCAAGGCCCTGATGCAAAGGTCCCAAACTGATATCTGATTATTGAGGTGGCTATCAAGCCCTCCATTCTTCTTCCATGTCTCTACCGAAAATGCCGCAGTACCTAGGAAACTCCTTGTAGTCATTACATCTACAAGCGAAAGCTTATCAGACCGGAAATTGATCAACCTCTCGGCAAGGATGTTTGCCGTGCATACTACCGGCTCTTCGCCCTGAACAAAACCATTCAATAAAGCTGAAGGAGAGAATGCCAATGTAAGGTCATCGACCAATACGTATTTGCTTCCATTTTCGGCAACTGCCTTGTTCGAACACTCAGAAAAACCGTCGGCAGCAATTATCATACTGAACGTAGGCTTGCCTGCCCCTTTTTCAAAACCTTCTTCAGAGATCGATTGAGCAATTTGTTCATTCGCAACAATCACTTGGATCCGCGGAGAATAAACAAAACTCTGTGAATACAGAATTATCTTCCCGGGTAACAGCAGTGCGGATTCCGCTGTCGGCACCAACAAGAGCACAAGTAGTTCATCACCCAAAAACCAACCATTCTGTTTTACCAGAAGATTGTCCTTATTCAAGAGCCTGTATATCGATGTCGCCTCCTCAGGTATAATACGCGACACCGCACGTCCGTCAGGTTTCGCAGTGCTCTTTCCCGCGTTCGGAAAAACCCTGTAAGAGGAAAGGTCAATATTAAGAGACGTGAGAAAAAGACTGTCAGAATACAATACATCGTTCTGATGCACAAGCACACAGTTGGCCGTATTATACATCTGAAGTCTGTAGATCTTCTCAAGTATCGAAACCTCTGTATGTGCAGTACTTATCTCATTTACAGCATTGCCATATACAAATATACAGAAACACTGAGGCACCTTCTCCAGAACGTTCAGGCTGAGAAATGATTCATAGTTCAATTGCACACCCCATATAGAACCATTCTGAAAATCCTTATTCAGTATAAAATCGAGCGCACTACTGTCGTCGGCAGAGCATTTATAGTCATTCAATGACATACGCGCCACCAGACGCTGGGCGGCTACACTATGAAAGTAATTGATACCGGAAACCGGTGCCTCTCCACCACGATCCGGACCTTTCAGATGCGCCGACAACAATGCGGCCATAGCGTCCCCGTCATGCATATTCGGCGACACTATGAATATCGGGACCTTTCCGGGCAGTAACTTATTTAGAACAACTTTTTGTAGTGATTGCATACGTCTATGGAGTTTCCGCTGTCTATCATTTTACCATGTTCCAGCAAAATTGCCTTGTTACAGATACGCGCGACATCATCAGGAAAATGCGAAACAAACAATATTGTTTTGCCCTGACCTTTTATCTGGAATATCTTTTCCTGACACTTTGCCTGGAACCCCTGATCACCGACAGCTAGCACTTCATCTATGATCAAAATATCAGACTCGTTTGCCAATGAAATGGAAAATGCCAACCTTGCAGCCATTCCTGATGAATACTGCTTTACTGGCATCCTCAATACCTCATCGCTAAGTTCTGAAAATTCTTTAATATTTTTTATTGTATCTCCACCTTTCTTGTGCGTGCCATATAATGACAACAGCATCGAGATATTTTCATAACCTGTCAGCTCCTGCTCTATACCCGCACCTATAGCCAATATCGGTGCAAATGTTCCGTTTACCGTTACTTTACCCTTTTCAGGCTTTATGATTCCGGCTATGGTACGCAACAAGGTACTTTTCCCCGAACCATTCCTGCCAATGATGCCCAGGCTCTCGCCGCGCTTCACCTCTACCGATATGCCGTCAAGTATCGTCTTGCTTTTGAAAGGACTTTTACGAAGCGTAATGAGGTCTTTTATTGAATAAACGCCCACATTGTTCTGCCAGAAACTGACATGGACATCTTCAACACTGATAATAACGTCACTCATTACTTACTCTCTTTTTTTAAATGGCAGATATAAATTGGTTCTTCAAACGGCTGTAGATCAATAGCCCGACCCCTAAAGTAACAAAAGAGATCATAATACATACATTCCATGCATGAGCCGACGGACTGAATGTATCGTAAAAAATGGTTCTTCCAACCTTTACAAAATAATAGATGGGATTGAGTTTGATCACCAGCTTGTACTTGTCAGGGATCATATTCTCAGGATAGGCAATAGGAGTAAGGTAAAAAAGTGCCGGTTGGACGGTACCCCAGATGATCCCGATATCCCTGAAAAAAACATTGATCGAACTCAATATCAGGTTCAATCCGTACGCAAAAAGTGCAAATAACAATACAAGGGGCAGTATCAGGAATAACTTCATGCTATAAACTATTCCAAACCAGTTCATCATTACTAGAAAAACCAAAATAGTAAGCAAAAGGTTGAATAATTCACTTAAAACCTCGGAAAGAGGGAAAAAATAGGATGGAATGTTTATCGCCTTAAGTAGACCAGCCGACCCCACAATGCTGCCCACCGACTGGCTCGTGACGTTCGAAAAGAAGAACCAAAGGATAAGACCCGAAAGCGCGAATAATATGTAATTCTCAACAGATGGGAAACTCTGGCTGAACATCACAATAAATATCAACAGGTAGATCAGAGGCTTCATAAACCCCCACAAAAAACCAACCAACGAATTCTTATACCTTAAAATAACGTTGCGCTTACTTAAGGCATATATACGCGTGATATTTTGCACCTTGCTGAATTTGTTGAACTTTGCACAGGTTATTTAATCACCTGCTGTAAAAAATGACAATATATGTAAATGCCCGTTTCCTCTCCCAACCTGTTACGGGTGTGCAAAGGTACGGAATTGAATGCAGCAGAAAAATTAAAAAATTACACCCTGAGTCGGTCTTCCTCGCTCCACATGACATAATCAACACATCGGTCGCAAAAGAATTAAACGCCATATGTATAGGTAGCAACACCGGCCACCTATGGGAACAAAAAGATCTCCCGGCTTATTTGAAGAAAATGGACCGGGGGCCGCTTTTCAGTCCCTGCAACACCGCGCCACTTTTCTATAACAATAACTTCGTGACCCTACACGACATTGCGTTCCGCCTGCACCCCGAATGGAATTCACGTGCGTTTTCTACCTGGTACAACTTTATGGTCCCACGGGTTATTCGGAAAGCAAAACATGTCTTTACCGTCAGCAAAACAGTCGCAGCTGAAATATCAGACCATTATCACATAAACAGTAACAACATATCCGTCACATACAACGGGCTGTCAGGTGTCATGCAGCCTGTCCGTCAGGTCGCAAAAGAACCTATCGTCCTTGCCGTTGGTAGCTTCAATCTCCGTAAAAATCACGAAAGCCTGATCAGGGCGTTTATCAATAGCTCGCTCAAGTCAACCCACAAAATGTATATAGTAGGCGACAAGAACAAAGTGTTCGCCGAAACAGGGATCAACGAACAGACCCTCCTCGATAACAACATCACTTTGCTCCGCCAATTGTCCGAACAGGAACTGGCTGACCTCTACAACCGTGCCGAAATTGTAGCCTCCGTCTCAGCTTACGAGGGGTTCGGCATACCCATTCTGGAAGGCGCCGCAAACAATTGTAAACTCCTCTGTTCCGATATTCCTGTTTACCGTGAGCTATATGGCGAGATCGCGCACTTTTGTCGCCCCTACGACATTGCAGACATATCACGCGCACTTACAGAGCTTGTAACCGCAACAGCACCTGACACCTCAGTTATAAACAACTTACTGGAGACATACAACTACGAAAGATCGGCGGCAACGATAATAGAAAAAATGACTACTGCACACTAAGCAGTGCCGCGGTCCAGCGTGAACCCGAACGACGAACCCACACCCACCTTGCTGCGGACGTTTACGGTTTGTCCATGTGCCTCTATTATGTGCTTCACAATAGCGAGCCCCAGGCCCGTTCCTCCTATTGCACGTGCACGGCTCCGGTCAGCACGGTAGAATCGCTCAAATACGCGTGGCAAATGCTCTTCAGAGATACCCGGTCCATCGTCCGAGACCTCAACGTACACGTTTTTTTCATCCATCTCATAACAGCCGGCTATAACCGAGCCGTTGTCATTGCCATATTTGATCGCATTTTCCACTAGGTTCACAATTACCTGCTTTATCTTCTGCTTATCCGCATGCACCAATATGGGGCGCTCAGTACCTTTTTTCAGCGACAGGGCAGTTGACTTCTCTTGAGCTTTCAGCGAAAACTCTTCGTAAACGTCTTTAATAAGGTCCTGTATCACAAAAGTTTCCTGTATCAACGGTATCCGCCCCGATTCCAGTTTTGATATCTCACCCAGATCATCAACCAGACGCACCAAACGATCTATCCCTTTCGATGCGTTGGTGAGAAATTTCTTATTCACTTCTGCATCATCTATAGCACCGCCCAGCAACGTATCAACATACCCTTGCACCGAGAATATCGGTGTTCGCAACTCATGCGCGAGGTTCATCAGGAATTCTTTCCTGAACTGTTCATTCGCTTGTAGGATCTCAATTTCATTGCGTTTCTGCGCAGCCCACTGCTCCACATCTTTACTCACTTCATCTATCGACTTCTGTGGCAGTACGTTTTCATAGAAATACTCCTCCCTCTTCGTGGCCTTGGTCTGATAGATGAACTTATAGATCAGCTTGATCTTCCGGTAAATGAAACGCTGCAATGTGTAATAGTACACTCCGTAGATTACTGCAAAAGTGATACCCAGAACAATCGCTGAGGTGCGGACGCTGAACGTAATGAAAAACACCATCGCGGCATTAGCCAACCCCACTGCAATTGCCGTAACCAACGACAACATACGAGGCGACACATTCTTGGTGTTCAGTACAGACATACTACTAAGTTATAAGAAAACTCAACCAACGGCACGTCTGTACCTGTCTTTTTTATCTGAAATGTTGAAATGAGGTTCAGCGAGACCGGGAAAAGCACCCACTAAGGCATCTCGAATTTGTAGCCCACCCCCTTCACTGTTGTGATCAGATCGATACCCACTTTTTGCCTGATCTTCCTGATGTGAACATCTATCGTACGGTCACCCACTATTACATCGGTACCCCATACACGCTGCAGTATCTCGTTCCTCAGAAACACTCTGCCGGGTTTTGACGCAAGCAGCGACAGAAGCTCAAATTCTTTTTTCGCAAGAATGATCTCATCGCCTTTATATTCAACCGTAAACTTGGTCTTGTTGATCTCAAGGTCACCGAACGAGAGTTTCTGATCTTGCTCATCGTCCTTTCTGAACCTCCTTAAAGCTGATGCGATTCTGGTAGCAAGCAACTCAGGCTTAATTGGTTTGGCTATATAGTCGTCTGCCCCCTTTTTCAGCCCGTCAATTTCGTACTTCTCGTCATTGAGTGCGGTAAGGAAGATAATTGCAGTATCATCAAAATCCGGCAGAGCGCGAAGCTCTTTAATAGTCTCGATACCATCTTTGTTCGGCATCATGATGTCCAGTAGTATCAGGTTGGGCCTGAACTCCTTGGCCTTACGGATAGCCTCTACTCCATCTCGGGCGGTGGCTATGAGGTAACCTCTGCTTTTGAGGTTATAACTGATGAACTCCACGATATCCGGTTCATCATCCACTATCAAAATTTTACCCGGAAATACTTCCATATGTCTCCTCTGAATTCCTTGCAATATTATACCACTACGGGTGAACTAAGAAGAATAAGAGATTATGTAATTGTTAAGTGATTACACGTAAAAATAGAGAGCGGTGATGGTGTTGCTACCATCACCGCTCCGGGTATCATCAGGGTTACTTATTTAAGTTGCACCTCGCCGTATCCGATACTGTACCCGTCGTTGTATATCTCAATCTTGTAACTACCCTTCTCATACTCTCCGTCCTGATTCCAGTCTACGATTACGTTTTTGTAGGGCTGATTGGTAACCAGTGGTATCGCTTTCGAAAGTGTGTAGGAGAGGTGGTCACCCTTAGCCGTAGTGATCATACCCGAACCTTTGGCCGGGTTGTTGATCACGGCACCCTTAGGATCCACAACACGCAGATAAACCATCTTGGTACCACTCTCTGCAATACGATTCTCGTCGATATCAAAAGTGATACGCAGTATGTCGGCCTTCTTAGCGCGCTGTGTTTCTTTCTCCTTACCGTTGCGCTTTACTTTGATAGCCTCCATGCGGATATTGGATGCGTGCAACACCGATGCCAATTGTTTGATAGCGATGTTCTGTGTTACTGTAGAATCCCGCTCGCGGGTCAGCACTTTGTTGTTTCCGGTAAGAATGGTATTTTCTTTCTCAAGTTCAGCAATGCGCGCTTCGTATTCGCGGGTCTTGTCGTTCAATGATGCGATCATTATCCTGGCCTGCTCCAGTTCGGCCTGTGTAGCGTCTTTCTTCTTGAGGATAGAGCGTATCTGTCCACGCAACTTACTAAGCGCTTCCTTGTCCCCCTTCAGCATGCTATCCATCTGTGCATTCTGAGTAACCAGTTGATCCAACTTTGCAGACGCTGCCTGAAAGTCGGCTTCAAGAGTAGCATGTTCTGTGCTAAGCGAATCCATACGCTGCAGCTGCATTTGTGCATTATTCGCGTTCAGCTCAGCCATCTGAGTCTTGCTCATGTACAGGTATATACAACCGGCAAGCAAAATGATGATGACCACCCAGTAAAAAAGAGAATTGTTTTTCCTTGGCGGCATGCTTTGCTGAGGGTCCTGTGGTGTGATCTGATTGATTTGACTCATAATTTGAAGTATTATGGTTTAGAAAAAAGCAAGTCGTAAATTCGTTGCAAATATAGCATACAATTGCATGCAATGGAATTCCTGAACGGCATTTTGTTTATTGACATAGAAACAGCTTCGGGTGTTCCCGACTATCACTCATTACCTGAAGGCCTCAAAGCAGAATGGGATAAAAAATCGCGACTCGTCAAACCTACACGCGATGATATCAAAGACCCGGCTGATCTCTTCACCGACCGCGCAGGCATCTTTTCAGAGTTTGCACGTGTTGTTTGCATCAGCTTTGGTGTCATTGTCGGCGACGAAGAGAACCGACGTCTAAGACTGCGCTCGCTAGCCGGCGACGACGAAAAGAAGATCCTTGAAGACTTCTGCATAGTCATCGAAAAAATGACGGCCCGCCACAAAGACATCCGTTTCTGCGGCCACAACATAAAAGAATTCGACATCCCGTTCATTTGCCGGCGCATGGTCATCAACAACATACCGCTACCACCCTGCCTCCAGCTCTCGGGGCGCAAACCTTGGGAGATCACCCACCTCGACACCCTCGAACTCTGGAAATTCGGAGACAATAAGAACTACACCTCACTATCGCTGCTGGCTCAGGTCCTCGGCATTCCATCCCCTAAGGATGATATTGATGGCAGCCAGGTAGGCCGCGTTTTCTGGCAGGAAAAAGACATCGCCCGCATCAGTCGCTATTGTATGCAGGACGTTTTCACCACTGCCAAGGTATTCCTGCGGCTCAAAGGTATAGACCCTACCAGCCTCAGACCCGACTATGCCGAGGGATTCTCTCTGGATGCTCTTTAGATCCCGCCCTTGCCACGCCACCAACGAAATCGGATAATGTGCTGTCTTTCAATGACCGGCACTTCATACATATAACGGAAGAAGTTCTTAAAAGTTTTTAAAAATCTTTATCTTGCATCTTCAGAAAAATCAAATACCGATCATGTTACACCGATTGAGTCATATAGTCCTTTCATTAGTCGCTTCGTCGCTTGTGCTCACTTCCTGTCAGCGCAATTACAGTCCTGACACAGTGCTGCCCACAGCCTATTCACCAAATGTCATCATTGGCAGCGACAATCAGGTGCTATATGCCCTCAACCCCACTACCGGTGTTAAGAGCTGGGAAGTGGGCCTGCCTTGCCAGATAAAGGCGTCGCCAATTATCTACAACGGCAGTGTTTATGTGGCTTCCTCCAACCGCGACACGATCTACAAGATCAACTCACGTACCGGCCAGATCACTAAGAAACTCACCTACTCCAACGGTGGTACAGGCACCAAAGCAACTCCAATAGCTGATGCTGGTCGCATCTACGTTGGCGGCAACAGTGGTGGCTTCTACTCGATAGATACCGGCAACGCCTCTACCAAATGGAGCTACATGGCCGCAGGTCCCATCGAATCTTCACCTACTATCTACAACGGCAGCGTTTACTTTGCCACTACCAACGGTACCGTATACCGCATGGAGAAACTTTTTGGCAATCTCGACCCGAATTTATCTCCTGCTCCGGTATGGTCTTTGAACATGCCTGGTGCCAAGTTTACCGCATCGGCGGCTATAGGTGACCCCTACCTGTTTATTGGCAGCGTCACCGACAGCTCCATGTATTGCATGTACCTCGATGTGCCAACCAATACCGGTGTGCTGCGCTGGAAGTACAAGACCAAGGGAGGCATCCGCAGTTCGGCTACAGCCTACAAGGGCACGTGCATCTTCGGTGCCGATGACTTCAATGTGTACTGCATTGACACCGGCCTGTCGCTCACAACTACCACCCCCGACCTGCGCTGGAAGCGTACACTGAAGAGTGAAGTAACCTCTTCTCCTTATGCCAGCAATCAGGTGGTATACATCGGCTGTAAAGATTACAAACTATACGCGCTCAAGATTGCGGATGGAGCCATCAAATGGCAGTTTGCCACTACCGGCATCGTTACTTCAAGCCCGCTCGCTTACAACGACGTTATCTACGTAGGTAGCTACGACAAGTACCTCTACGCACTCGACTCCTCGAAAGGCACCGTAAAGTGGAAGTCTAACATTAATGGCCAGATAGACTGTTCACCTGTTCTCGACGACCTGGTAAAAGCTACCGGTCACAACAGTCAGATCAGCGGACTCACCAACTAACAGCCACCCAACTCATTTTACCGGGAGACCACACTTTGTGGTCTCTTTTTTTGCCCCAACAGGCCCATTTCATGCAGAAATACCACTAAAAGTAGTAGCTACTACCGGAGGTTTTCGTTGTTTCTTTGCAGCAAAATGGCATTCTTCTTTTTCGCGCCGGGCTTTTTTGCATCCCATTCAACCGGCTTAAAAACAGAAATAAGGTGCTACAAACAGCTTAAATCAGTAGTAGTATGAAAAAGAGAGACGAGCAACATGTTGTGATCATTGACGATGACCCGGTTAGTAATATGCTCACCGAAATGTCAATAAAATCAGTGCACTCAAAGGACTACATTCGTTCTTACGTGAATCCCACAGAAGGTATAGACCACATAGCACAACTGGTGAACAACGACCATAGCGAACAAGTCATCGCGTTTGTGGACATCAACATGCCGGGCCTGTCGGGATGGGAGGTTATGGAGCGGCTGGCACCCATGATCACCAACGGACAAGCAAAGGGCCTGCGCATCTATATGCTGTCATCGTCTATCAATACCAACGACAAACTGAAGGCATACAACATCCCTATCGTTTCGGGGTACTTTGAGAAGCCACTGTCCAGCAAAGACTTTTCGGACCTTATATTCAAGTGCAACTATATCAGGTAGTTATTTGCCTGTGTTCACCTTTTCGTAGGCCTTGTTGCTGCTGATGAACTCAGGCACCAGATCTTTCATCAGGAACACTGTCTCCAGTGTGTAATGCTGACGGGCACTGGCTATGAGCTTTGATATCTTCTTCTCTACCGTGGCGAAGTCGTACTCGCGCACATCGGCTATCAGGATCTTCTCGTGATAGGTAGGTTTCGAATTCTCAGCTGAACTCAGTAACTCTTCATAGAGCTTTTCTCCGGGCCTTAGGCCGGTATACTCTATGCGTATATCGCGGTCGGGTTCTTTGCCTGATAGCTTGATGACTTTGCGTGCGAGGTCGGCGATCTTTACGGGCTTGCCCATGTCGAAGACAAAGATCTCGCCACCCTGCCCCATAACGCCGGCCTCAATTACGAGGAGGCAGGCCTCGGGGATGGTCATAAAGTAGCGGGTAATCTCGGGGTGAGTGACGGTGAGCGGACCACCCTTTTCCAGCTGTTTCTTAAAGCGCGGTATAACCGAACCATTTGAACCGAGAACGTTGCCGAAACGGGTGGTAACGAACTTGGTCACGTGCTCGGGATCGGCCTCTTGCAGGTGCTTGAAATAGCTTTGTGTAAATATCTCGGCAATGCGCTTGGATGCCCCCATGACATTAGTGGGGTTCACGGCCTTGTCGGTAGATACCATTACGAACTTCTCTACATTGTTGGCCACAGCCAGCTCGGACAGTAGACGCGTACCTGCCACATTGTTGATGACTGCAATAGACGGGTTATCCTCCATGAGTGGCACGTGCTTGTAAGCAGCAGCATGGAATACTATTTCCGGATTGAACACCTCGAACAATTGTTCCATGCGGGCCTTATCGCAGATATCGGCGAGGTATGCCTTTATGTTGGCGTTCTTATGTTTTTCCTGCAGTTCCAGCAAGAAGTCGTGCATGGGCGTTTCGGCCTTGTCGCACAAGATCAGGAGCGATGGCCTGTAAGCCAGCAACTGGCGCACCATTTCGCTGCCTATGGAGCCTGCAGCACCGGTAACAAGTATCTTCTTGCCCTTCAACTCGCTATAAATGGCCTCGTTGTGGATCTTGATCACTTCGCGCTCCAGCAGATCTTCGATGTTGATATTCTGAAGCTGCTGGGTATCCAGCTTGCCGTTCAGCCAGTCGCGCATGGCGGGTACCTGCTGTACCTTGATACCGTGTGCCAGGCAGCTATCCACCAGCTCGTTGAGCGTGGTCTTTTCTATGTGTTTACTGGCCAGGATAAGGATCTCCACACCTTCCGCTGCCAGTTTGGCGATGCTATTTTCAGTGGTGCTGTATATCGGAATACCCTCCAGCAACTTACCGTTGGTGCTGAATGAATTGTCCAGAAACGCCACCACCTGCATATCGCCATCGGGCAGGCTATTCATCACCTTCTTGATGTGCAGACCATCGGCTGATGTATCGTAAACCACCACCTTTTTCTTCTGCACCTTGATACCGCCAACAGAAAGAGATTTATAAAAATTAAATACATACCGAACGGTCAGGCGGTAGGAGATAATAACGAAGCTGGTAATGAAGAAATTAATGGAAACTATCTGCAGCGTGAAATAGTTGCGCGAGCCCAGAAAGAAGATATTAACTACCAGGTAAAAGAATGCTGCAATAGCATTTACCATTACGAGGCGCGAAGTATCCTCCAGATTGGTGTACCGAACGATGCCGGCATAGCTCTTGAAAGCGTAAAAAAGAACCGCATTCACGCCCAATACCACAAGCATCATGAAGCGAAGACCGTCGTTCATGTGCTCCCAGTTAAAGTTCAGCTTCAGCATGCGCGACAGGAACAGGCAGAAGCACACCAGAAAGAGGTCCAACAGAAATACCAACCACCGCGGAAGGATCTTTAAGTTATAGGACATAGACTTTATGTTGTTAGTTTTCGTAATGTAAATAGTTTCAGGTTATAGCAATATTACAAAAAATTTATGCAAACGAATAGTTAATCGGAAAAAATTTAATCGATACTATTCATTTTTCACCGGCTTTTGTGGCAAAGACCCATCTTTACGGGTTGTTTTTGTGTTTTTGGTGTCCTATCTTGCAGTATGGACAACTCAAAGAACGCCCCGAAGAAAGCAGCTGCCACCAAGCTCCCATCCAAACAAATAGTGTTCGGCAACCAGCCCAAGGGCAAAAAAGGCGGTGCTGCCGGCAGCAAATCTTCCGCGCCAAGTGGCAAAAAAGGCGGTGTGAACCTGATGCGCAAGCTGTCGGGTATGTAAGCCTGTTGCTCAGAGCAGCCGCAGCATCTCGTTATCTATGGCCTGGAAAAAATCGCCGGGCTGAAAAGTGCGCCATTGCGGCCTGTCGATCAGGTGAACGTAGCGAGTGATACGCGACCGGGTAAAGTCGTAGCGTGTCTGCTCGGGCATATTAACTGCCACTATCCAGCCGCCGGCGTCAGCTACCTCCTCGTTCCACTCTTCGTAGTAGTCGGTATCGCTGCTATGAAAGTTGAGCACATTCTCGGTAATGAGGATGAACTTGGTGATCCCTTTTGCCTGCATCAGGTCTATGACCGACCGTTTCAGTTGCATGATGTCGTTCTCCACGGCATCGTTCCATTCGCCTATGAACTCGAGTATCACATAGTTCAGTTCATAATCGGCGAAAAGCTCCTTCATATATAGGGTACGCGAGCCGAACTCGTCCCACTGGGGGTGGATATAGTAGTTATAAACGGTGTTCGAATATTCGAACTCGCTGTGTTCGGTGCCGTAGAAGGGCGATTGTTCGTCTTCCTCGGCTATATACAGGTGCCGCCAGTTGTAAAATGGTTCTATTTCGTGCATAAACGGATGCAAATATAATTAGTGGAGAAATGGGAATTTGGTGTTTTGGATTGGGAAATGCGAATTAACCACAAAGTTCACTGAGGTGGCACAAAGCACACGAACGGCGCTTGGTATGGAGGGGCAATTTGGAGTTGGGAGTTAACCACAAAGTTCGCTGAGGTGACACTATGCGCATAATAGCCCTTGAGCATTGGCATCGTATGCCGGCGTTTTTATGATAGTGCGGGATCACCTCAGATGCTGCGCACTTCCCATTTTTCAGGAAAAAATTTCTCTTTCCCCTTCATCCTCGGCGAGTATCGCTCTACTTCATTGACTATCAGCTATTTAACTCTGACCGCTACGCGCCATACCTGTTGAAAACTGCGCACCTGCTTCTCAAAAACTGCGCAAAACCTGCGCACTTGCTTCCCATTTACTTCCCACCTGCTTCTCAAAAACTGCGCACCCGCTTCTCAGGTGAGAAGCAGAATTAAATTAATATACCCACCAATTGTTCCATTTTCGTCAACTTCTATTCAAATTACAACCGTGTATCCGAACAGGCAAAAGAATGTTTTATGATAGTGCGTTTTCTGTAGTGTGGTAAAAATTGTTTTGATAAAAATACGCTCATCAATGTTGGCCGTTCATTGCGAGGAACAAAGCAAGGCGCGCGGGTGGGTTGTGACGAAGCAATCTCGCAATGAACCAAGTATTTGAATGTTGCTGTATTCGGTGATTTCCGTACGTTCGGTCGCGAGATTGCTTCGTCGCCGGCCGGCGCACATTCCCTCAGGGCTTCTCGCAATGACGTTCGTTTTTATTGGTGGTCCGTCACAGCTGGGACAGTACCTATAATATCCGACAATTACCCCTTACCCATCTTTTTTCTGTGATACTACAGAAAACGCACTATCACAGATTTTTCTTTTGGTGAGCGGCAAGGGCATTTGTAACTTGAATAGAAGTAGAAGAAAATGGTGGAAACCGGCACGTATGATAATTTTATCTCACTTCTCACTTGGGAAGCAAGTGAGAAGAAGTGGGAAGTTTTTGCGCAGTTTTGGGAAGCAGTGGGAAGCGTCACTTCCCACATACCAATTGAAAGTCAACAAATTATATGAAAGCGAACAGAAAGAAAAAAAAATGCGACGTGGGAAGCAATGCCAACCACCAATTCCGATGAAACATAATTGTAGGCTTCCTACCTAAACTCAACTACGGTACAATGATCACGTTGAGTCCCTCGCAGAAAAAGCGAGGAGACTCAACGACGACGGATTATAAATGGTAATATTGCACCCTACGAGATCTTGTATTATCGGCAATGCGGAAGTGCAGGGATACCGCCATCTTATATACATAACGATAATACGACCGGCATTTTGGCTGAAAGGACAAATGGAAAAATGTAAGTAAAAGGCAGGAAAGTGCCCTTTTTATTTTTCCACAATTTTTTTCGGTTTAAATAAAAAGTTTTTACTACCTTTGCAGTCCTTAAAAAAATATGGCGAAACAATCTCTAATTAAACAAGACGGAACTATCGTGGAAGCGCTCTCAAATGCGATGTTTCGCGTTCGTCTTGAAAATGGACACGAGATCCTCGCTACTATTTCGGGTAAGATGCGGATGCACTACATACGTATATTGCCCGGCGACAAAGTGGGTGTGGAAATGAGTCCATACGATCTGAGCCGCGGAAGGATCATATACAGGTACAAATAAACCACCTGAAACCCGCTGTGGCGGTGCCATCTGAAAGGAAGGCAGGGTGAGAAAAGATATATAGTAAAAGCATAGAAAATCAATAACAATGAAAGTTAGAGCATCTATAAAAAAGCGTAGTGTAGACTGTAAGATCGTACGTCGCAACGGAAAGCTGTACATCATCAACAAGAAGAACCCACGCTTTAAGCAAAGGCAGGGATAATATCCCGCAAGCGGGTGCAGCGATGTGCCCGGGTGAAAAAGAAAATATAAACAGTATAAACAAACCCGACAGCCTGAGGCGCGGGGTAAAATTAAAATTTCAATGGCTCGTATAGCTGGTATTGATCTTCCGAAAAACAAACGTGGTGAGATAGCGCTCACCTATATCTACGGTATTGGCAACAGTACTGCCCGCTACATTCTTGACAAAGCTGCTGTTTCTTACGACAAGAAGGCTTATGAGTGGAATGATGAGGAGCAGACTGCTATCCGTAATATCATCAACGCTGAGTTTAAGGTGGAAGGCCAACTGCGCTCTGAAGTGCAGATGAACATCAAACGTCTTATGGACATCGCTTGCTACCGTGGCCTGCGTCATCGTAAAGGTCTTCCTTTGCGTGGCCAGCGTACGCGTACCAACAGCCGTACCCGTAAAGGTAAGCGTAAGACAGTTGCAGGTAAGAAAAAAGCACCTAAGAAGTAATATCTGGGCCACTGCCGGATCTGCTGGTGCGCAGGGAGGAGTGGCGTGGGGCAACAAAAAGGGTTTCAAAGACCGGAATTTGGAATTTTGGATCTGGATGTTGTTTTTTGAAAACATTGATTACCTTTTTAAAAACAAAACATGGCAAAAGCGCAGGCTTCAGCAAAGACCGTTGCAAAAAAACGCGTCGTGAAGGTGGACACACATGGCGATGTACATATCAACGCCACATTCAACAACATTATCATCAGCATCACCAACAAGGCTGGTCAGGTAATCTCCTGGTCATCAGCCGGTAAGATGGGCTTCCGTGGTTCTAAAAAGAACACACCGTATGCAGCACAGATGGCAGCACAAGACTGCGCTAAAGTAGCTACAGACGCGGGTATGAAGCGTGCTGACGTATTTGTTAAAGGACCGGGATCTGGTCGTGAGGGAGCTATCCGCTCTATCAGTAACTCAGGTATCGAAGTTACTTCTATCAAGGACGTAACGCCGTTGCCACACAATGGTTGCCGTCCTCCGAAGAAGCGCAGGGTTTAATGATAATCTTTCTGAAAAGGGAAAAAGCAAAAGCAATTTTGCTTCTTTCCTTTTCGGCATTATACAGAGTAAACAATTTTTATTTTTTCACAAGGCTGTCACGGATCGGATTTTACGATTTTTATAGGAGACGGGACAGCTAAAAACACAAAAAATCGTAATGGCACGTTACACAGGACCCAAAAACAGGATCTGCCGCATATTCGGCGAACCTATCCTCGGATCAGGCAAGAGCCTGGGCAAGAACAGCAACCCTCCAGGCCAGCACGGCCCTACCCGCAAGCGCAAGGCGCCAAGCGAGTATGCAGTGCAGCTGAAAGAGAAACAAAAGGCTAAATACACATACGGCCTGCTGGAAAAACAATTCGCTAACACTTATGTAGAAGCATCACGTCTGAAAGGCGCTACCGGTGAGAACCTCATCAAGCTGCTGGAAGCACGTCTGGATAACACTATCTACCGTATGGGCATTGCACCTACACGTCCTGCTGCTCGTCAGCTGGTATCTCACAAGCACGTGATGGTGAACGGACATGTTGTAAACATTCCTTCGTACTCACTGAAGCCGGGAGATGTTATTGAGCTGAAGCCTAAGAGCAAAGTGAACACAACAGTTCTGAGCATGATCCGTCCGAAGAATACACGCATCACCTGGGTTGATTTCAATGAAAAAGACCTTACCGGAACGTACATCACTCATCCGGAGCGTGAAGCAGTTCCTGAGAACATCAAGGAGCAACTGATCGTAGAATTGTACTCTAAGTAATAATTAACGCTTGCAGTGCCATGTGCACTGCAAGTTGTTTTTGCGATCATTTCAACAATATTCAAGTAAATAAATTTAAACAAATATCAATATGGCCATATTGAATTTTCAAAAACCGGATAAAATAGCTCTGCAGAAAACAACTGACTTCGAAGCACAGTTCGAGTTTCGTCCATTGGAGCCTGGTTATGGTGTTACTATAGGTAACGCTCTGCGCCGTGTGTTGCTTTCTTCTCTGGAAGGATATGCGATCACAGCCATCAGGATCCCGGGCGCTGACCACGAGTTCGCTACGATCAAGGGTGTTTTCCAGGACGTTACAGAAATTATCCTTAACCTGAAGCAGGTTCGTCTGAAGGCTATTGGCGAAACAAGTGATTTCACCAGCCACAAGATAGATCTGAACATAAAAGGTATTGAGGTATTCACTGCCGGTATGATAGGTGAGGCATTGCCTGACTTCCAGGTAATGAACCCTGACCTGGTGATCTGCAACCTGCATCCGGGTTCAGGTTTCCAGATGGAACTGCACATCGGCAAAGGCCGTGGTTATGTTCCTGCTGAGGAAAATCGCCCAGAAGAAGCGCCGCTTGGCCTGATCGCCATCGATTCGATCTTCACACCGATCAAGAATGTAAAATACAACATCGAAAATACCCGCGTTGAACAGCGCACGGACTTCGAAAAACTGATCATGGAAGTGATCACTGACGGAACCATTCACCCTGAAGAAGCCGTGAAAGAAGCATCACGTATCCTGATCCAGCACCTGATGATCATCACAGACGAGAATATCTCTCTGGATACGAGGCGCGAAGAGAAGGAAACTATCGTTGACGAAGAGACGCTGCTGGTTCGCAAGGTGCTGAACACACCACTTGAAGACCTGGAGCTTTCTGTACGCGCGTTCAACTGTCTGAAAGCAGCTAAGATCAACTCTCTGAGCGAGCTGGTACAGTACACGCAGGAAGAGCTGATGAAATTCCGCAACTTCGGTCAGAAATCTCTGTCTGAAATAGAGCAGGTACTTCACGAGCGTGGTCTGCACTTCGGAATGGACATCAACAAATTCCGTCGCGGAGACGATTAATCAAACAAAATTCAGAGTAGGAAATCCGGTATAAACGGGTTTCCTACTCTGCAACTAATACCCGGTGGGCCCTGAATTTGGGAATAGCCGGCATTTTCTAACAAGTACCTCATAAATCCTGACACGGTATGAGGGAATAAAACAACAATGTCATGCGTCACGGAGACAAAATCAAAAACCTGAGCCGCACCGCGTCACACCGCGCTGCCCTCCTTTCGAACCTTACATGCCAGCTCATAGAGCACAAGCGCATTGTAACTACACTGGCTAAAGCAAAATCGCTTCGCGTATATGCTGAGCCTATCATTACCCGCAGCAAAACCGACAACATGCACAACCGTCGTATTGTTTTCGGATACCTGCAGGATAAAGAAGCTATCAAGGAACTGTTCGGCGTTATCAGCGACAAAGTTGCTAATCGTCCGGGTGGTTACACACGTATCATCAAGCTGCCACGCCGTATGGGTGACGCTGCTGATATGGCTATGATAGAGCTGGTTGACTTCAACGAGATCTATGGTAAGAGTGCAGACGCTGCCGGCGCTAAGAAAACACGCCGTAGCCGCCGTGCTGGTGGTGCTAAGAAAGCAACAACTGCCGCACCTGCAGCTGAAACTACAGCTCCTGAAGCGGACAGCACACCAGCGGCTGAAAGCACTGAAACATCTACAGAAGAGAACGCGTAATAGCGTATCGAACGGGATACTTAAAGCGCCTCCGGACAACCGGAGGCGCTTTTATTTTGTGCATTACCCTCCCGATATCAATAAGTGCGGCAGGCTACAAGAAGCCAAAGACTCTTCTACCCTATTCCTGAAAGTCTTCACCTTACAAACAGGCTACAAATGCCGCTCATTCCCAGCATACATCCAGTCCATAAACAGATAACGCACGAATACACTAACGCGCCAAAACGGCAAAATAGCGGGCTTTATGAACGGATCGGGATTCTATGCGCTGCATGGCCCTTGCGAAAATAAGGAAGCAAGCCTGCAATCAGCCCTAAAAGAGAAATGGCCCGCACAAAGTGCGAGCCATTTCAGTTATTGAAGACCGGGCCGAAACCCTGATCATTACTGTTGCATTACGAAGTGGAACGCAGTGTTACCGGCTTCTGAACGGAGGTTCAGGATGTACATGCCGTTTGCCAATGTGTTGCTCACCTGGATCCTCTCGTTTACGTTGCCGTTACGAACCTGTACTTTGCCACGGTAAACTACCTGACCCAGCATGTCTGTAACGTCTACGTCGAGTTCTTTGTCTTCTGTAGCAGTTACTGTACCACGGATGATGAAGTCGCCTTTGTTAGGGTTAGGCATCAACCTGATGTCCATTGCATTGTTGCCAACGCTTGCTACACCGGTAGTGCTCACCTTCATAACCACTGACTTAGAACCCATCATTGAAGGACAAGCACCGTGACTAGTTACTTCGCAAGTCACTTCGTCATTATTCTCGAAGTTGTTGCTGGTGTACGTAGCGTTAGTAGCACCCTGAACAACGATGTTGTTCACCAACCACCTGTAAGAAGCGTTAGCACCTGCACCTGCTGCTGTTGCAGTGAGTGTAACTGACTGGCCAGCCGCGATGCTTGTGCCAGGGTTAGCGGTGATAGTAACTACAGGAGTAGATTGTGTTTCAACAGTCATCTTAGCGTTATCTGTCGCTACATCAGCAAGACGGCAAGCGAAGTTGCTGGTCATTTCAACAGAGATCACATCGTTATTAGCAGGAACGTAAGAGTACGTAGCACCTGAACCAACATTCACACCGTTTTTCTTCCAAACGTAAGATGGTGCAGCACCACCGTATTCAGGAGTAGCAGTGAATGTTACGTTAGTACCAGCACATACTGTTTCACCAGGATTAGCAGAGACAGCAACTGTTGGCATCTGGGTGCTGCTTACTATCATTGTAACAGAAGCATTCACAGTAGCCGGAGTAGCGCAAGCTTCGCTGCTTGTGAGTGATACGCTAACTACGTCGCCGTTTGCAGGAACGTAAGCGTAAGTGTTAGTACCGAGGCCTACGTTAGTACCGTTCACTTTCCACTGATATACAGGAGCGATACCGCCGTTTGTATTAGTAGCAGTGAATGTAGTGAGCACACCCAGACATACTGTGTTACCAACACCAGTGCTTACAGCAACTGTAGGAGCAACACCAGGATTAACAACCACTGTAGCGCTTCCGCCCATTTCGCTGCTGCAAGATGTAGCAGCATTCAGAGCGATAGCTGTGTAGTTGCCTGCAGCTGACTGCAGACCGAATGTGATAGCTGAACCTGTACCTGCTACCGCAACACCTGTTGCAGTACCATCGCGGTAGAGCTGATAGTTAACACCGGACTGTGAGTTGCTGAGGCCAACCGCAACACCAGGAGTAGTTGCAGAAGCGCAGTAGCTACCACCACCGGTAACCATCTGAGCTACAGGGAGTGCGTTAGCATTCACCACTGCAGAACCTGTCATCACGTTAGTACATCCGTTAGATGTGCTTGTAGCGATCACGTTGTAGTTACCAGAAGCTGTCTGAGCACCGAAGTTCAGGTTGCTACCAGTACCAGCGAGGATAGCACCTGTAACAGGAACACCACCTTTGTAGAGCTGGTAGTTAACACCAGTAGAAGAACTTGCGAGACCAACAGTAACACCAGCACCACCTGCGCAGAAGTCGCCACCACCTGTAACCGCGTAAGCAGAAGGAGGAGTGTTGATAGACACTGTAGCGCTACCGGTCATGTCGTTAGTACAAGATGTAGTGTTATTCATTGCAACTACAGTGTAGTTACCAGCGAGTGTCTGCATACCGAAGCTGATAGCGCCGGTACCAGTACCTGCAACAGGAATACCAGTTGCACTACCGTTGCGGAGGAGCGTGTAATTAACACCTGACTGAGAACCGCTAAGAGCAACTTCAACACCAGTACCGCCTGCGCAGTATGCACCGCCACCAGTTACAGCGTAAGTAGTAGGAGCAGGATTGAGAGAAGATGTAGCGCTGCCGGTCATGTTGTTAGTACATGAAGTAGTTGTGTTTGTTGCGATAACCATATAAGTACCAGCAGTGTGTGCGCCGAAAGATATCGGTCCACCTGTACCTGAAACCGCTGAACCAACTGCACCTGTAGCAGTGTTGTAGAGTTGGTAGCTGATACCTGTGTTAGAACCACTGAGGTTGATCGTAGAACCTGTGCTGCCGTTGCAGTAACCACCACCGCCAGTTACAGCGTAAGTAGTAGGGAGCGGGTTGATAACGATAGAAGCACCACCTGTCATCATTGCACTGCAAGAAGATGTAGCGTCAGCAGCCATAACTGTGTAGTTACCGGCAACTGTCTGAGGACCGAAGTTGATCATACCACCAGTACCAGCAACAGGCGAACCTACCGCGATAGTACCTGCCCTGTAGAGCTGGTAGTTAACACCTACTGAAGATCCGCTGAGCATTACATTAACACCCTCGCCGCCAGCGCAGTAGCTGCTGGTAGTTGTTACCACAGCGTAAGAAGAAGGCGTAGTGTTCATAACCACTGTAGCAGAACCTGTCATACCATTTGTACAACCGGTTGTGTTGTTTGTAGCGAGTACTGAATAAGTACCTGCAGCCTGAGCACCGAAGGTGATAGCTGAGCCAGTACCTGCAACAGGTGAACCAACCGCAGTTGAACCATTCATGAGCTGGTAGCTGATACCAGTTGAAGAAGAAGCAAGACCGACAGCAACACCTGCAGCACCGTTGCAGTAGCTACCACCACCTGTAACTACCTGAGTAGTCGGCAGAGCGTTTACAACAACAGTTGCAGCACCTGTCATGTTCTTAGAGCAAGAAGTAGCAGGATCGTTAGCAACAACCATGTAAGAACCTGCAGTAGTAACAGGAGCGAAGTCGATGTTAGAACCTGTACCCAGCATTGGGAATCCTACAGGAGTAGTACCGTTCATGAGCTGGTATTCAACACCAGGAGTAGAACCACCAAGGGTGATCACAACACCTGGCTGACCAGCACAGATCGCAGCACCACCTGAAACTGAGTAAGAAGAAGGAAGCGCATTGATACCAACAATAGCGCTACCAGCCATTGCTTCGGAGCAAGATGTGCTGTTGTTTGTAGCGAGAACTGTGTAAGTACCTGCAGCTGTCATGTTACCGAAGCTTATAGCAGCACCTGTACCTGCAACCGAAGCACCTGCAACAGCACCACCTTTGTAGAGCTGGTAAGAGATACCTGTATTAGAGCTAGAAAGACCAACTTCAACACCTGCACCACCAGCACAGTAGTCGCCGCCACCTGTAACAACCTGAACTGTAGGAGGCAGGTTGACGATGAGGTTAGCAGTACCGTTCATGAAGCTTGTACAGCCGGTGAGTGTGTTAGTTGCAGTAACCATATAAGCACCGCCGTCAGTGATCACACCGAAAGTAAGCGGGCCACCGTTACCGGCAACCGGAGCGTTCACCGCAGTTGTACCGTTGTAAAGCTGGTAAGTGATACCGTTGTTAGATCCGCTGAGGCTTACACCAGAAGTGCTGCCCTGGCAGATGCTACCACCACCTGATACGTTGTAAGCGGTTGGCAGCGCGTTGATACCGATAGTAGTAGAACCAGACATAGTCCTAGAGCAACCAGTGAGTGCATTAACACCAACTACTGAGTAAGAACCAGGAGTTGTGAATGTACCGAAGTTGATAGTAGAACCTGTACCTGCAACCGGAGCACCAACTGCAGTAGCACCTACGTACAGCTGATAGTTGATACCAGTAGCAGAACCGCTGAGTGCAACTGAAGAACCGAGGTCACCAGCGCAATAGTTACCACCGCCAGTTACAGTGAACAGACCAGGCTGAGCGTTAACGTTAACACTAGCAGTGCCGATCATGTTACGTGAACATGAAGTAGTAGCGTTTGTAGCCAGAACTGTGTAAGTACCTGCTGCAGTCTGAGGACCGAAGCTCAATGTGCTTCCGGTACCAGCTACTGGAGAACCAACTGGAGCAGAACCGTTATAGAGCTGGTAGTTGATACCAGTCTGAGAGTTGTTGAGATAAACGTTAGCACCGGTTGCGCCTGCACAGATCGTACCGCCACCTGCTACTGACTGAAGAACAGGCAGTGCGTTTGTACCGATAGTAGCTGTACCAGACATTGGGCTCTGGCAGCTTGTGCTGATGCTTGTAGCAAGTACTGAGTAAGTACCTGTACCGGTGAATGTACCGAAGTCGATAGCAGAACCTGTACCGAGGATTGCACTACCAGCGAAAGCTGAACCGTTGTAGAGCTGATAGCTAACGCCTGCAGCAGAGTTGCTGAGGCCTACAGAAACACCAGTACCTGAACCAGCGCAGTAGTTACCACCACCTGTTACTGAGTAAACAGCAGGCAGAGAGTTTGGTGTAACAACAGCTGAACCAGACATTGTTGCCATACAACCTGTAGCAGGATTGTAAGCTACCACTGTGTAAGTACCACCGGTTGTTTTAAGACCGAAGTTCAGAGCAAGACCAGTACCTGTAACTGCAGAACCTGAAGGAACCGAACCAACATAGAGTTGGTAAGAAACACCAGGAGTAGAGCTGCTTAGGCCAACGTTCACGCCTGAACCACCGTTACAGAATGCACCACCGCCAGTTACGTTGTACGCAACAGGGAGGTTGTTAACGATCACTGAAGCGCTACCGGTCATATTGCTAGAGCAACCTGTGGAAGCGTTTGAGCCAGAGATATAGTATGTGCCGGTAGTTGTGTAAGTACCGAAGTCAAGTGCAGCACCTGTACCAGCGATAGGACCACCCACTGCGAGTGAACCATTGTAGAGCTGGTAGTTGATACCCGCGTTAGAACCGCTGAGGCCGATGTTAACACCCGTGCTGCCAGCGCAGTAAGCACCACCACCTGTTACGTTGTAAGCAGTTGGAGCAGCATTTACAGCAACTGATGCAGTGCCGGTCATGCTGTTAGAGCAACCAGTTGTGTTGTCTGTACCAAGAACCATGTAAGTACCAACTGCAGTCTGAGTACCCATGCTGATAGCTGAACCAGTACCCGGAACAGGAACACCAACCGGAGTAACACCGTTGTAGAGCTGGTAGTTAACACCAGTTGCAGAGTTGCTGAGACCGATAGTGATACCTGCAGTACCGGCGCAGTAAGTAGAACCAGATGAAGTTACTGTCTGAGCAACAGGCAAGCTGTTGATAGTGATAGTAGCAGCACCTGACATATTCTTAGTACATGCAGTAGA